>SFLG01000054.1 GCA_004553485.1 Bacteroidales bacterium
GTTCTTGCGCATCGACGACAGCTCCTTGTTGAGGGTGTTGATCTCGCGCTCCTGGTTACGGATGGTGGTGAGCAGCGAGTTCAGCTCCTCGTTCTCGATTTCCATGGGATACTGGTCCTCGACGCGAACGATGAAGTCGCTGAGCACGTTCATGTAGTTTGTAAACGCCTGGTACGGAGTCTCGTAGGGGCTGAACATGGCATGTGCCGAACCGTCGGCCATGTGCTTGGTGGACATGTAGAAGAAGTGGTCGCTGGCCTGCAGGTACCACCAGTCCTGTTTGAGACGGCGGTCGTCGCAGAGGCGTACGCGCTCGGCCACGCTGTAGAGCTTGTTGATGGCCTCGTTCTGCAGCTTGTTGCCCATCCATGCCGAAACATCGCGGGCCTCGTCGGCGTTGCTGATGGGGTGCATGACAACGAGCGAGTCGACGGGTTTGAGCTTGGCGATGGTATCGGAGGGTGTCCAGAACTCTATACCGCGCTCGGCGGCCATGCGGGGCAGAGCCTCAAGGAACTGCAGGATGCCGGTGGAGGCGTCGAAGGTGCCGCCGAAGACCTCGAGGTTGAGGCAGATGTTGACAATCTGCTCCTCGGGAGGGGTTGCGGCAATCCAGTCCATATACTTGTCGGCGGTAAGGGGGTACTGGTCCCACGATGTGTCGCCGAAGTGGCGGGTGATGTCCTCGCTGAGCTTCGAGTTGCGCAGCAGCACTTTCAGCTTGGGAGCCGAGGCGGCGCTGTAGACGTAGTCGGGCGACTTCCAGCCAAGGATGTGCTTGGCGCCTTCGGTGAGGACGCCTTTGTAGCCCATGGCCAGGATTTGCGGGGCAATCTCGTCGTCGTAGATCATCTCGGTGTTGCGGAGCACCTTGGGGTCGTAGCCCAAGAGGGTGTTGAGCTTGTTTGACTGTATACGCACCTGCTCGGCAAACTCTTCGGGGGCGACCAGCGAGGCCAGCGAATAGGCGTAGGGAACGGCGAGGAACTCGACGCTGCCCGTGGCGGCCAGCTTTTTGAGGAGGCTGATCATCTCGGGCACGTACTGCTCGAACTGCTCGATAGCGTCGCCGCTGATGGCAATCGAGCAGCGGAAGGCGCCCTTGCTCTCCTCGATCATCTTCAGCAGGCTCTGGGCGGCCGGGATGTAGGCGCGCTCGGCGATGCGGCTGACGATTTCCTCGTTGAGGAAGTCGTCGTAGTAGTAGTGGTCGTTGCCTATGTCGAAGAAGCGATAGCGCTTGAGGCGCATGGGCTGGTGTATCTCGAAATTGAGGCTTATTGCTTTCATCTTTATTTTGTGTTTATTATTTCTACTTAATAATGTCACAGGTTAGTAATTTTACCAGCCCAGAACCTGATGATAGATGTCTATCACCTTCTGTCCGGCCTTTTCCCATGTTATCTGTGCCACTTCGGCCAGACCGTCCTCGCGCAGCTGCTGGTACATACCGGGATAGGTGACGATGGCGTTTATGGCGTCGGCCATGGCGTCGATGTCCCAGTAGTCGGTCTTGATGACGTTGTTGAGAATTTCGGCGCAACCCGACTGTTTGGAGATGATGGAGGGCACGCCCATCTGCATCGCCTCGAGGGGCGAGATGCCGAAAGGCTCTGACACCGAGGGCATGACGTACACGTCGCTGGCCTTAAGCATCTCGTACACCTGCTTGCCCTTCTGAAAGCCGGGGAAGTGGAAACGGTCGGCTATGCCGCGCTCGGCCACGAGACGTATCATCTTGTCCATCATATCGCCCGAGCCGGCCATCACAAAGCGCACGTTATGGTTGTTCTTAAGCACCTTGACGGCGGCCTCGACAAAATATTCGGGACCTTTCTGCATCGTTATGCGGCCCAGGAAGGTGACGATTTTGTCGCGCATACGGGGAGCCTCGACGTGCAGCAGCTCGTCGCTGAGGGGCACCACGGCGTTGTGCACGGTGGTGACCTTGGCGGGGTCGATGCCGTATTTGTCGATGACGGTGTTGCGGGTGAGGTTCGACACCGTGATGATGTGGTCGGCATGCAGGAAACCGTCACGCTCGATGCCGAACACGGTGGGGTTGACGTTGCCGCGGCTGCGGTCGTAGTCGGTGGCGTGCACATGCACCACCAGCGGCTTGCCCGTCACCTGCTTGGCGTGGATGCCTGCGGGATAGGTGAGCCAGTCGTGGCTGTGGATGATGTCGAAGTCGACGGTGCGGGCCACCACACCGGCCATGATGGAGTAGTTGTTGATTTCCTCAAGCAGGTTGTCGGGGTACTTGCCCGAGAACTCGATGCATCCCAGGTCGTTGAGACGCATGTAGTTGAAGTCGGCGTAGATGTGGTCGCGCAGGCGGAAGTAGAGGTCGGGGTCCATCACCTTGCCGATGCGCTGCTCGACGTAGTCGCGGCTGACGTCGCGCCATGCCACGGGCACCTGCGAGGCGCCGATGATGTTGGCGAACGAACGGTCTTCGTCGCCCCAGGGCTTGGGGATGACAAAGGTGATGTCCATGTCGCCGCAGCGGCTCATGCCGCGTGTCAGTCCGTAGCTGGCTGTTCCCAGGCCGCCAAGAATGTGAGGTGGAAACTCCCAGCCAAACATTAATGCTTTCATGCTCAGTAGATTGTAGTATTATCCGGATTGCCGGGAGGTCAGACATTGAGTTTTTTGAGTGTACGCAGCGTCAGCAGGACGTTTGCCACGTTTGTGGCGTGCGAGATGGCGCCGCGGCCCATGAAGGGCGGGTTGGCGTCGTAGAGCTGCGACAGCGAGGCTATGCATCCCTGGCTCATCTCGTCCTCGAAGCCGATAAGCATGCGGTCGATGTAGCTTACGCCGCTCATGCCGAAGACGCGCAGGTAAGCGTCGGCATAGAAGCCTATCAGCCATGGACGTGCCGGGCCCTGATGCAGGGCCTCCTCACGCTCGCGGGGCGAGCCCAGGTAGAAGGGACGGTAGCCGTAGCTGCGGGGCGAGAGTGTGCGCAGGCCCTTGGGGGTCAACAGCTCGCGGGTGACGACGTCGAGCACGCGGCGGCGCTGGCGCCGGTCGAGCGGGCTGTAGTCGAGGCCGATGGCGACGGCCATGTTGGGGCGCACCTGCAGGTCGGTGTAGGTGCCGTTGACGTAGTCGTACAGGTAGCCGTAGTCGTTGAGGAAGGTGTCGACAAAGGCAGGCTTGATCAGCTCGGCCGTGTTGGTCCAGCGGCGTACGTCGGCGGCCTTGCTCTTGCTCTCGGCAAAGACGGCGGCGCCGAACATCAGAGCGTTGTACCACAGGGCGTTGAACTCCACCAGGTAGCCCGTGCGCGGGATTACGGGATGGCCGTCGATGTTGGCGTTCATCCACGAGACGGCCTTGTCGGCGCCCTCGGTGGTCACCATGCCGTTGGCGGGATTGACCTTGAGGTTGGGGTGGCCGTCGGCAAGTATATAGTTGAGGATGGCGGCGATGTCCTTGCCGAAGAGTTTGCGGGCGGCATCGTTGCCGTAATATTTGGCGTACTGCTGTATCGACCATACAGCCCAGAGCGGGATGTCGGGCAGGTCGATGCCTTTGATGCGCCCCTCGGTCTCACCCTTGTCCATAAAGGCGCGCAGGGCGTCGAGGGCGGTGCGCATCGCCGTCTCGTAGTCGGTCTTGTGGTCGATGGCGAGTGTCAGGCCCGGCAGTGCCATGAAGGTGTTGCGGGCGAGCACCACACCCCAGGGATAGCCCGAGAGGATGTACATCTTGTCGCCGTCCTTGAGGTAGAACTGCTTGGCCGAATTCTTGAGGCAGTTGAAGAACGACGAGCGGGGAGTGCGCAGCTTGAGCTCGGCCTTGTACATCCCGTCCAGCTCGGAGGGGTCGACCTCGGTGACGCCGGCGCTGAAGATGATGCTCTCGCCCTTGGCGATGGGCAGGCGGAAGTAGCCGGGCACCCACAGGTCCTCGGTGTACGGCACGCCGCGCTCCATGTCCTTGGTGTACTCGATGTTCTTGTACCAGTTGGGGTTATCTACCCACTCGACGGGTTTGGAGAACTGCATGTACAGGTTGGGGAAACCCTCGTAGAGACAGGTCTTCACGCCGTTTTCGCAGGGCAGGACCTCCTTGTTAATCTGGTCGTTTTCCTGCACGAGGCTATTGCTCTCGCGGAAGGCCAGGAAGGGCTGGAACTGCAGCGTTGTGGGCGAGTGCGCCTCCTTGAGCGTGTAACGGATGAGGATGCGGTTTTCGTGGGTGATAAAGATTTTTTCCTTGGTAAGTATCACGCCGCCGACACGGTAGGTGGTGACGGGTACCGTCTCCACGTCGAACTGACGCATGTACTTGTGTCCGTTGGGGCTGTACACGCCGCCCTGATAGCGGTGAAGTCCCAGATTGAACGGTGCTCCGTGCTGTATCACTGTCTCGTCGAGCGACGACAGCAGCACATGCGGCTTGTTGTCCATGCCGGCAATGGGGATAACCAGCAGACCGTGCTGCTTGCGGGTGTTGCAGCCCGCCAGCGTGGTGCAGTTGTAGGCGCCGGCCTGGTTGGTGCGAAGCACCTCCTTGGACAGCGACTGCTCCAGATTGATAAGCTGGTTCTTGTCAAACTTTAGGTAGCTCATTTATAAATGATTAAGTAATTACTTTTGCTTTATGTCGTGTTTATCAGTCCCTCCCGGGCGCAAGATATCCCCCTGTCGCGGAGAGGGTTTGAATATGGTATAGATTGTCTGCCACGAAAATAACAATTTTTTGCGTGACTACCAAAAGTTTTCAACAATTTTCTGTTTAATTCAACTTTTGCAAGTTCTTGTGGAACTTGACAATTTGAATTATTTACCAGCCGCCGGTGACGCCGCCGCCGGAGGCGGAGCCGCCGCCGAAACCTCCACCGCCGAAGCCGCCGCCACGTCCTCCTCCGCCGCCGGGGATTATTATCGGCGTGGCCGAGGCAAGTTTGGCGATTTTGTAGGGTACGCGGCTCATGTTGTGGCAGTTGAGACAAGTATATTCCTTTACGCCGGCACCCTCGCGCATCTCGGTGGGCTGCATGAGCACGCGGTCGCAGGTGAGGCGGCAGGCGCGGGCATGGCAGACGGGGCAGACGGTGTAGGCGGTGTCAGGGTTCACGTCGTAGTCTACCGAGCTGATTTTCTCCTCGGTATCCTGGGCGGGGGTTAGGTAATCGTTGTCGTGCGCCTCGTCAACTTTTTTCATGTCGGCGCCGCAGTTGGGGCAGGCGTGGCGACCGTCGCGCCAGCGGTGCATCATAGACTTGAGGGGCAGGTAGACCACCAGGCCCATGCCCAGGGTGCACCAGCACATCATGCGCATCATACGCACCGTCGACTCCATGCCGAGGTATTTGTCGTAGCGGTTGGCCTTGCGCAGCGGGTAATAGCGCACCACCGACACCAGCGCCATTAATAGCGTCAGCATAAAGGCCAGCGTGAGCACAAAGGTGACGATATTGGCGAGACTGAAATCGTCGTCGCGGCTTTTTTGGCCGGACCGCAGCTCGGCAATGGCGTCCGGGGTGGTCATCAGCGAGTGCAGGCTCTGCGCGGTGGACAGGACGGCCTCGTCGACGCGACCCTTCTTCATCAGCGGCTCAAGGCCCCGGCGCGTCATGCGCGCGAGCACCACTGTGGGCAAGATGCCTTCGGTGCCGTAGCCGGTTTTGATGGTATACTGGCGCTGACCGGGCACAACGAGCACCAGCACGCCGTTGTCCTTGTCTTTTTTGCCTATGCCCCACTGCTCGAACAGGTCGACGGCCCATGTGTCGATGTCGCCGCCCTCGATGCTGTCGAGAACCATCACCACCACCTCGGCGGTGCTTTTGCTGCGGATGTCGCGCAGCAGTGTGTTTATCTGAGCCTCCGTGGCGGGCTGGAGGATGCCATCGGGGTTAGACACCAGGCGCGTCGAGTCCTGCACCTGCATACGCGGCACGTCCTCGATGCGCCACTCGCGGGCGCTTGCCGTCAGCGCCACTGTCAGCGCCGCCACAAGCAATATGCACCTTAATATTAATTTCATCTGTTTCGTCTATTTAGACCTTCGTATATGAATTAGTTAGGACCGGCGTTATATGGCACAAACACTCCGCGCGGGACTCGTGTTCACACCGCGGGCAGCGACATGCCGTTGAGCTTGCGGTACAGGTCGAGGGCGTAGACGTCGGTCATCGCCGACACGTGGTCGAGCACGGCCTGGACGCGGGTGAAGAGGTCGGGCGCGTGCACGTCGTACTGCCCGGGCACCTGGCTCAGCAGCAGCCGCGAATAGTACAGGCCGGGGTCGCACACGGCACCGGTGAGTTTGGACAGCAGGAAGGTGATGATGCGGTTACCGGCCAGCTCGATGTCGACGACGTCGGCCGAGTTGTATATCTTGTTGCAGCTGAGCTCGCACGAGCCGGCGTAAGCGTCCTTTTCGAGCGCGGGCAGATGGTCGAGCAGATGTCCCTCGAAGGTGCCGTCGAGAATGGCCTGTTCGTTTTCGAGGAAAACATTGGCGCTTGACTCGACCAGGCGTCCCACCACGCTCGAGCGCAGGTAGGCGATTTTTTCGTTGGGGTCCTCGACGGTGTCCATCACCTGCTGCAGGTGGTCGTGCCGCTCGGCAGGGAAATAGGCCATAAGCGTGTCGATGACCTCGGCGGTGGTGAGGATTTTCAGCTTGTGGGCGTCCTCGAGGTCCATCACCTCGTAGCAGATGTCGTCGGCGGCCTCGACGATGTATACCAGCGGATGGCGGGCGTAGCGCACCGTGCCCGGCGGCGACGGCAGCCGGGGGATGTCCAGCTCGTCAGCGATGCGGCGGTAGGTGGCGCTCTCGGTGTCGAAGAACCCGAACTTGCCGCTTTGGCCGGCCAGCTGCGAGTCGTAGGGATATTTCACCACGGCGGCCAAAGTGCTGTATGTCATTGCAAAGCCTCCGCAGCGGCGGCCGTGGAACTGATTTGTGAGGGCGCGCAGCGAGTTGGCGTTGCCCTCGAAGTTGGTGACGTCGAGCCACTGCACGGCGGTCAGCTTGTCCTTCAGCGGCTGGCCCTCGCCCTCGCTGAAGAAGGCGGCGATGGCTTTCTCGCCCGAATGGCCGAAGGGCGGGTTGCCCAGGTCGTGGGCCAGACAGGCCGCCGCTACGATGTCGCCGATGTGGTAAAGGCGGTTCACCCAGGGCTGTCCGGCGTATTTGTCGCGCAGTGCCGAGCTGATGACGTCGGCCATGCTCTTGCCCACACTCGACACCTCGAGCGAATGGGTGAGGCGGTTGTGCACAAACACGCTGCCGGGCAACGGAAACACCTGCGTCTTGTTCTGCAGACGGCGGAAGGGCGACGAAAAGACCAGGCGGTCGTAGTCGCGACGGAACTCGCTGCGGCCTCCGCGCCGTCCGTCGTCGTGCAGGTACTCGAGGCCGAAGCGCTTGTCGTTGATTAACTTATCCCATTGCATATCAGCGGTTTTACTTCATATACAGATAACGTTTGATCGAGCGCTTGGGCGTCTTCTCAAACTCGTCCTGAAAGATGCGCATACCCTGGATTTTGCTGTAGGCGGGCAGCTCGGTGTTGAGCTGTTTGATGTTGTCCTTCATCTGCTGCTCGATCTGCGCGTCGGTCATGCCCTGCTTCTCGGCGGTGTCGAGGTCGGGGTGTATCAGTGCCTCCAGCTTGCCCTCGCCGGCGTCGATGACTATGCTCTCGGCCACGTACGGCAGGTTGTTGAGGCGCTGCTCTATCTCCTCGGGGTAGATGTTCTGGCCGCTGGGGCCCAGAATCATATTCTTGTCGCGGCCGCGGATAAAGAGGTAGTTCTCGCTGTCCATGGTGCAGATGTCGCCGGTGTTCATCCATCCGTCCTTCATCACGGCATCGGTGGCCTCGGGGTTTTTGTAATAGCCCTTCATCACGTTGTCGCCGCGCACCCACAGCAGGCCGGGGACATTGGCGGGGTCGTCCGAGTCGATGCGGGCCTCCATACGGTCGACGATGCGTCCGCACGAGCCCTTCTTCTGCGAGTCCCACTGGCAGTACGAAATCAGAGGGCCGCACTCGGTCATGCCGTAGCCGACGGTGAAGGGGAAGCCTATCTTTATCAGGAAGTCCTCGACGTCCTTGTTGAGGGCGGCACCGCCGATAATCAGCTCGATGACATTGCCGCCGAAGGTCTCGATTATGCGCTCGCGGATGCGGGCAAAGAGCTTTTTGTCAACAAACGGGACATGTGTCAGCACCTTCATCAGCGGCTTGTCGAGCATGGGGAAGACGCGTGTGCGAATGATTTTGTCGATAATCAGCGGCACGGCCACAATCAGCTTGGGCCGTACCTCGGCATAGGCCGCCATGATAATCTTGGGCGAGGGGGTACGCGTCAGGAAGTTGACGTGGCAGCCCTTGACAAGGGGATGCAGCATCTCCACCATCAGGCCAAACATGTGGGCGAGGGGCAGCATGCAAATCATGTCGTCGCCGGGCTCGAGGAACGACAGGCCGTCCCAACAGAACTGCAGGTTGCTCCACAGGGCGTGCTCGGTGAGCATAACGCCCTTTGAGAAGCCCGTCGAGCCGGAGGTATAGTTGATAAGCATCACGGTGTCAGGGGCGATGGGGTCGAACTTGACATCGGTGGGGGTGAAGCGCTCGGGGTATTTTTTGCCGAAGAGCTCGTTGAGGTGCTCGCGGGCGTAGGTCAGCTTCTCGTTGCGCGACATCACCAGGCTGTAGTCCGAAATCTGCACTATCCCCTCCAGGCCTTTCATTGCCTCGGGGTCGGTGTTCTCCTCGGCCGTCCCGTCCATAAAGGCCAGGCGGGCGCCGCTGTGGTTGATGAGGTGGTGTATGGTGTCGGGCGTGAAGTCGTGCAGAATGGGCACTGCCACAGCGCCGTAGGTGAGTGTGGCCAGCAGGGCCACGCTCCATTGCGCCGAGTTGCGGCCCACAAAAGCTATGCGGTCGCCCTTTTGTATGCCGCCGGCCTCGAAGGCGATGTGCAGTTTGGCGATTTTACGTGCCACGGCACGATACTGTAGCGACTGTCCCTTAAAGTCGGTAAGAGCCTCGCGGTCCCAGTTCTCGCGCAACGTCTGCGCAATATAGTCGATGACTGAATTCTGCGGTTTCATTGGCATTAAGCTAATTTAAAGCTAATAGTATAGTCTATGTTAGTATTTTTCCAACCGCGCCGCAATGTCTGCGTCGGTCAATTTTTGCAAATATACGCAATAAAAAAATAACGCACCTCTTATTATAACAAAAAAGGTGCGCATACGTTTTATTGCACCGGCAATTGGCCGTGAATTAACAGGAAATATGGCAAAAATCAGAAATAAATGGATAAGCAACGGCAACCGTCAGGACATAAAAAAAGCAGACCCACACCATTGTGCAAGTCTGCTGAATTTTTTTAGGCCTTAACGGCGGTGCTGTCAAGAACGGAGGCAACTTTCTTAGCGGCGTCAATGGTGTCAGCCTGACCCTTCTGAGACTCAACCTTGGGCGTATCCACAGAGTCGACGCTATCTTTAGTAGCAGCGCCCTTTTCACCGTTACCGCAAGAAATAGCGGACATGCTCAGAATAACAGCAGCAAATAAAACTAACTTTTTCATTTTTTTTGAGATTTTAGATATTAATTAATATGTTTACTTCAAAAACACTGCAAAGATAAGCCTTTTTTTTTATCCTGCAAACTTTTCTGCAAAAAAAATATGTTTTACGACTTTTTTTTGACCTTTTTCTGCCTTTCGTTTGTTATAGTCAGGCTTTTACCAGAGGCGTAAACTGCGGTCAACCCCTCCCGGCGAGGAGGCCGCAGCGCCGCAGAGGGCCGATCAGTAGGCGTTTTCCTCGCCTTTGAAGGCGTTGACGACGGTGCGGAAGATGATTTTGAGGTCGAGGAAGAAATTCCAGTGCTCGATGTACCAGACGTCGTACTCGACGCGCTTCTCCATTTTCCACAGCTCGTCGGTGAGGCCGCGGTAGCCGCTGATCTGGGCCCAGCCGGTGATGCCGGGCTTGATGGTGTGGCGCACCATATATTTGTCGATGATGCGGGTGTAGTCCTCGGTCTGCTTGACCATGTGGGGCCTCGGGCCCACCACCGACATGTCGCCTAAGAACACATTAATAAACTGGGGCAGCTCGTCGATGCTGGTCCGGCGCAGGAAGTTGCCGAAGGCCGTCTTGCGCGGGTCGTCGCTGGTGGCCTGCACCGAGTCGGCGTCCGAGTTGACGCGCATGGTGCGGAACTTCAGGCAGTGGAACCGGCGGCCCTGCAGGCCGGTGCGCTCCTGGCGGAAGAAGACGGGGCCCGGCGACGACATCTTGACGCCGATGGCGACGGGGATGAAAACGAGGGGGCTGAAAATCAGCACCACGGAGGAGAAGACGATGTCGAAGGCCCGTTTGAGCACCTTGTTGACGGGATTTTTGAGCGGGTTGCGCAGGGTCGACATCACGGGCAGCGAGCCCAGGTTGTGGACGGCGAAGTTGCGGCTGACGTAGCGCGAAATCTGCGGCACATAATAAAAAGGTATGACGTTGTCGTCGGCCACCTTCACCACGCGGCTCAGTGTGTCCTCGTCCTCGCCCGGGGCGGCATAGAAAATTTCCTGTACATAGTTGTGCTTGACATACTCGCGCAGGTCTTCGACGCGGCCGAGGTATTTGCCGCCGAAGGCTTTGTGACGCGTGTCGTCGAAGAAACCCAGTATCTTGTAGCCGTAGCCGGGGTCGTTCTGCATCGCCTCGGCCAGTCGCACGCCGGTGGTGCCGCGGCGCATATACTTCACCATACGCCGGTTGAAGGCCCACCATATCGGCATGGCCACAATCATCATCCCGTAGTATTCGAGATACTGTATCGGCTTTATCCTCACGTCGATAATGGCCATCATAGCCAGGAAGCACAGGGCGTGTATGCCGACAGCCTTGATGGCATCGGAGACGGTGAGGTCAAGCACGATTGCGCGCATGTTGCGTTCGCCGTAATACTGCCACAGGGGCACTGGCACAAAGGCGATGTTGAGCAGCAGCCAAACCTCGCGCAGCTTGGGCATTGCGGCCATATCGGGGTTGACCAGCACAGTGACCCAGAAGATGAGGTTCAGCAGCACAAAATCGCCCAATGTGAGCAAAAGTGGCAGGTAACGGCCATACAGGCCGCGTGATTCATTCTCCATATATATCGTAAGACGGGCACCCCGTCTGTCGTTATATTCCCCAAAGGGAGCAAAGGATTGGTCTTAAAGTTACGCCCGGCAGGCCGGGCGGCAGGGCAGGCCCCGGGTAGCAGGCCGGGTAGCAGGCCACGGGGCCAACACCGTTATCGGTCGAGCTCGACCGATAACAGTGCCGAACCGAGGCTGAACGGAGCCGGCAGTGCAGGCAAGTGGCGGGCTGGCCGGCACAAGAGCCGGCCATGCGCGCGGTGCGGGCGGCCCTGGCGGCACGGCCCCTGAGCCGGGCCGGGCCGCGGCCCTAAGGGCCGGGCGGGGTTAGGCCTCCTTGTCGAGGTCGCGTATTTTGTCCTCGAGGGTGGCGATGTCGGCGCGGAGACGCTCGATTTTCTGCTGGAAGCTCTGTACCAGGCTGTTGCCCGAGTTGGACTTGGCGTTGAGGAAGCCGAGGTTGTTCTCGTAGGTGCGGAGCTCAGCGCGGCGGGTCTCGAGGAGGCGCATCTGGCGCTCGCGCTCGCTGAGGGCGGGAGCGGCGCTGCGGCGGCCGCTGTCGGGACGTCCGTCACGGCGGGGCTGGCGGCCCGTGCCGAGGTCGAACTGTGCGCGCACTTCCTGTATGCGGTTGCGGAAAGCCTCGTAGACGGCGTCCTTCTCGCGGAAGGGCACGTGACCGACGAGCTTCCAGCGCTCCTGAAGGTCGCTGATGAGGGCGCGGGCATCGTCCTTGGTCATCTCGGCGTTGATTTTGTCAAGCTCCTTGATGAGGTCGCGCTTGGCCTGCAGGTTGGCCTGCTCGGTGCGGCGAACGCCCGAAGTGGCGGCCTTTTTCTGCTCGAAGAAGTAGTCGCAGGCAGTCTGGAAACGTTTCCACACGGCCTCGGACTGTTTCTTGGGCACAGTGCCGATTTTCTTCCACTCCTTCTGCAGCTCGACAAAGCTGTCGGTGGCCTCCTTCCAGTCGGTGCTGTCCTTGAGGGCCTCGGCCTTCTCCACCAGGGCAAGCTTGGCGGCGAGGTTGGCGGCCAGCTCCTCCTTGACGCGGCGGAAATATTCGGCCTTGAGGGCGAAGAAGGTGTCGCAGGTGGCGCGGAAACGGTTGAACAGGGCGTTGTTCATCTTGCGGCTGGCGAAGCCGAGCTTCTTCCAGTCTTCCTGGGCCTGTTTGAGTTTCTCGGTCATCTCGTCCCAAGCAGCGAAGGTCTTGAGGTTGGAGAAGTCGAAAGCCTCGACGCGCTCGCAGATGGCGATTTTGCCGGCCTCGTTCTCGGCCTCGCGTGCCTTGCGTTCCTCAAAATAAGCCTGATAGCGGCGGTTGACGACCAGGGTAGCCTCCTTGAAACGTGTCCACACCTCGTCGCGCAGCTCCTTTGCCACAGGGCCTATCTGGCGCCAGTTGGCGTGCAGCTCCTGCAGCTTGCGGAAGGCTGCCACGATGTCGCCTTCCTTGCCGAGGGTGACGGCGTCGGCGATAATCTGCTCCTTCTGCTCAAGGTTTTTCTTGAAGTCGTAGTCGCGCAGCTCCTTGTTGATTTTGAGGTTGTCCGAGTAGTGCTCGCGGGCCTCCTGGTAGCGGCGCCATACGTCGGTCTCGTCGGTGGGGGGCACCTCGCCGAGGGCGTTGAACTCGTCCTGCAGCTCGCGGTAACGGGGGAACGAGCGGTTTACGTTGTCGGTATCCTGTGCGAGAGTCTCGATTTCGGCGATAATCTCGTTTTTGCGTTTGAGGTTTGCGGCGCGGGCCTCCTCAATCTCGGCCAGGTGGCGCGCCTTTTTCTCTTTTATGGCGTCAAGAATTTCCTTGAACTTCTCCTCCAGGTCCGAGACATCCTCTTTGAAGTCCTCGACGGCGTTGCCGGCGGCGACAAAAGCCTTGCGTGCGGCGTCTACCTCGGCCTTACGCAGCGTTGCGAAGTGCTGGCGCAGGCGGCTCACCTCCTCACGCGCTATTTCGGCGGCGGGACGTTCGAGAATTTCGGCGGCGCGGGCCACGGTGCCTTCGGCGTCGAGCGACGAGACGGCTGCGACAGCCTCGGCTGCGGCCTCGTCTTCAGCGGCCTCCAGGTCTTGCTGAGCGCCTTCTTCGATAGCCTGCGACATTTCTTGCTCGGCCTCAACTTCGGCCTCCGGCTGGGCTACTTCGGCCTGCGGCTCGGCGACAGGCGCCTCAGTCGCTGCGGGCTCGGCGGCGGCTTCGGCCTCGGGTTTGGCGGGTTCGACGGCAGGCTCGGCGGCGGGCAGAGCTGCCTCCCCGGCGACGGGAGCGTCGGCGGGCGCGGGGATGGGTTCGGTCACGGGAGTGGTTTCAGCGGCCGTTGCGGCCGTTGCGGAGAGCTCGGAAGGCTGCTGGGCAGCGCTTTCCGTTTCAGGAACTTTCTTGTCCATTTTTCAGGTATGGGGTTTATGATAGATCGGATGCCCCGGGGGCATTTTTTCGCGGTTTGGAAGACGGGGAAAAGCCTCACCCGTCTTCGTGCGTCAAATTTAATAAACATTCGCCACACAGCCAAATTTTGCCGCAAGATAATCTACCGCAGCCCACCAAAGGCCCACCTTATCAGTTTATAGGTTAGCACCCACCGTAGCCGCAATAGCTATAATAGCTGCCATCGATACAGTAGCTGCCATAGCTAATTTGGTTATTTTAGCTATTTTAGCTATTTTTGCTACCATGGCTACCCCACCCCGCAACCCACAAGTTTGGCGGCTCACAAACTTGAATACCCGATATATGAAACCGTATTTTTTACCGTTATTATTATTGTTGGCGGGCCCGTTTTCTACCGACATGTCAGACACGAAAGACACTGTGTGCTTTGCAGGAGGCTGCTTCTGGGGCACCGAACACTTTTTGAAACAAATTCCGGGTGTGCTCGGCACCGAGGTTGGCTACGCCAACAGCCGTGTCGCCAACCCGAGCTACCGCGAGGTTTGCACGGGCAACACCGGCGCGGCCGAGGCGGTGCGGGTGGTGTATGACCCCGACAGCGTCGACCTCGGGTTCCTCATCCAACTGTATTTTATGACCATCGACCCCACCTCGCTCAACCGTCAGGGCAACGACCGTGGCACGCAGTACCGCACGGGCATATATTACACATCAGCGGCCCAGCGCCCCATCATCGAGGAGGCCATCAAGGCCGAGCAGCACCTGTACGCCCAGCCCATCGTCGTCGAGCACCGGCCGCTCGAGAACTTCTACCCCGCCGAGGACTACCATCAGGACTACCTCGACAACAACCCGGGCGGATACTGCCATATCGACCCGCGCCTGTTCGAGATAGCCCGTAACGCCCGTCGCCGCCACGACGCACCGGTCGACCCCTCGGCATACAGTCGTCCCGACAGCGCCGAGCTGCGGCAGCGTCTCACCCCCGAGCAGTTTGAGGTGACGATGCACAGCGCCACCGAGCGCCCGTTTGCCAACGAATACTACGACAACCACCGCAAGGGCATCTATGTCGACATCACCAGCGGCGAACCGCTGTTTCTGTCGTCGGACAAATTCGACTCGGGCTGCGGCTGGCCCAGCTTCTCGCGTCCTATCAACAAAGACGTTGTGACCGAGCACCACGACAGCTCGCACGGCATGGAGCGCGTAGAGGTGCGCAGCCGCGTCGGCGACGCCCATCTGGGCCACGTCTTCCCCGACGGCCCGAAAGACCGCGGCGGCCTGCGCTACTGCATCAACAGCGCCTCGCTGCGCTTCATCCCCGTGGAGGACATGGAGGCCGAGGGCTATGGCCGCTACATCCCCCTCGTCCGCTGACCGGCACACGCCACCACGCACATCCACTACCCCGACAAAACAACGGCGGTGTGTCAAAACCGGATTTTGACACACCGCCGGGTGCTTTGGAAGGAAGGGCCGTCGGGCCTTACTTCTCGAATTTCTTGACAATGATGGAAGCGTTGTGGCCGCCGAAGCCGAAGGAGTTGGAGAGGGCGGCACGCACGGTGCGCTTCTGGGCCTTGTTGAAGGTGAAGTTGAGGTTGTAGTCGATTTCCTCGTCTTCGTCGCCTTCTTCGTGGTTGATTGTCGGGGGAACGATGTCGTCGGTGACAGCTTTAACGCTGAACACGGCCTCCATGGCGCCGGTGGCACCGAGGAGGTGGCCGGTCATCGACTTGGTGGAGGAGATGTTGAGCTTGTATGCGTGTTCGCCGAAGAGCTTGACGATGGCTTTTACCTCGCCGATGTCGCCGACGGGAGTCGATGTGCCGTGGACGTTGATGTAGTCGATGTCCTCGGGCTTCATGCCGGCGTCTTCGAGGGCAGCCTGCATAGCCAGGACGGCGCCGAGGCCCTCGGGGTGCGAGGCTGTGATGTGGTATGCGTCTGCGCTGAGGCCGCCGCCTGCCACTTCGGCGTAAATCTTGGCACCGCGGGCGAGAGCGTGCTCAAGCTCTTCGAGGACGAGCACTGCCGAGCCTTCGCCGATGACGAAACCGTCGCGGCTCTTCGAGAAGGGGCGCGAGGCTGTCTCGGGGCTGTCGTTGCGTGTCGACAGGGCGTGCATCGAGTTGAAGCCGCCCACGCCGGCGGGGTAAATGGCAGCTTCGGCACCACCGGTGATGATGGCGTCGGCCTTACCCAGGCGGATGAGGTTGAAGGCGTCGACAATGGCGTTGTTTGACGATGCGCAGGCGCTGACGACACCGTAGTTGGGGCCGTGGTAGCCGTACTCCATCGAGATGTGTCCGCTGGCGATGTCAGCAATCATCTTGGGGATGAAGAAGGGGCTGTATTTGGGGCCGTCTGCTTCGTGGAGAGCATAGTATCCGGCCTCTTCCTCGAAGGTGTGGAGGCCACCGATACCGGCAGCGACAATCACGCCGACACGGTCGCGGTTAACCTTTCCGGCTTCGGCGTCTTCCTCGAGGGCAGCGTCCTTGACGGCCTCACGGGAGGCGATCAGGGCATACTGGGCATAGAGGTCGAGCTGGCGCAGTTTCTTGCGGTCAAAGTGGTCGGCGGGGTTATAGTTCTTAACCTCGCAGGCAAACTGCGTTTTAAACAGCGAGGCGTCGAAATGCGTTATGGGGCCGGCGCCGCTAACGCCGTTCTTGGCGTTTTCCCACGAAGTCTCGACATCGTTGCCGAGGGGGGTGATGGCGCCCATGCCGGTGATTACTACTCGTTTCAGTTCCATCTTGAATTTTTGATGAATGAGCTGCGGACATCCGCAACAATGGAGAGGTTTATGAAAGCTGCCCGTCATTTGCCTGTCCTGTCCTTTGCGGGGCCGGGGCATTGACGGTCAGTGCGACTTAATTAGTTGAAAAAGTCGCTCAGCATAGCGGGCGACTTATTCCATCTTTTCGTAGAAGCGCGGCTTGTTAAGGCCGTCTGCGAAATGTGATGCTTTTGCTGCCTCCCGTGTGGGGATGCAACTTATTTGGCTTTTTCGATGTAGGCGATAGCGTCTCCTACGGTCTGGATCTTCTCGGCCTCTTCGTCGGGAATTTTGATGCCGAATTCTTTCTCAAACTCCATGATGAGGTCAACGGTGTCGAGTGAATCAGCACCCAGATCGGTGGTGAAAGATGCGGCTTCGGTAACCTGGCCTTCGTCTACGCCGAGTTTGTCTACAATGATAGCTTTTACGCGATCGGTAACTTCTGACATAATAGTGTGGATTTAATTAGTGATTTCAAATTTTTTGCGGTGCAAAGTAAGCAATAAATTTCCTAATAATGAAATTTTTAAGCAATTAAAATGTGAAAATTTGTTATCGATGCCCGTTTTTTCTTTGTCGGACAGTTATTTAGGCCCTAATCAGCCCCAAATGGCCCCAATCGGCCATTTCCGCCCCCGCCGCGACGGTGCGCCGGGGGCGCCACTTGGCGGGTACAAGCAGAAGCGATGCCGTGGTAAACTCGACGGCGGCGCCGGCAAGGGCGATAGCCGTTTCAGGCTTATCCAAGGCGCTATAGACGGTTGTGGAGGTATGCCGGGCAGACCCAAAAACGGGGGCCGCCCTTGGTGGGCAGCCCCCGTTGGGTGGCGCGTTGCGGCGCTGTACGTGGGTGCTGTAGTGGCTACAGCGTGTGGGATACGATGTTATTTTTTGGCGTCGGGGCGTCGTCATGGATGCCGGACGCGGGGTCGGATGCCGTAAAACGGCGGACGGATGGTGCCGGAATGTGGCGGTCAGCTCAAGAAAGCCTTCGCCAAGGCCGGCGGTCAGGCGTTGTCGTCGTGGGCGGGCAGGAGGGCTGCGGGCTCCATCGACAGGTCGGCGGCAGGCTTGTTTTTGTTGCGTCCGCGTCCGCGGCTACCGCGACGGCGGGGCTTGCGGGGCTTTTCGCCGGCCTGCTCTTTGGCGGCGTCAGCTTCGGCGACGGTGTCGGCGGTGTCGCCGGCGGTCAGAAGTCTTGCGGGCTCTGTCTCGGCCACTGTCCCGGAGGATGCGGGCTCGCTGACGGCGGACTCGGTGGTGGAGGGCTCGCTGACGGCGTTCCCGGCGGCAGGCTCGCGGTCCTTTTTATCGGCCTTGGGCCGGGGCTGGCGCTTGCGCGGCTTGGGGGCCTGCTTCTCGTCCTGAGTCTTCTCCTCGTCAGATGTCTCGGCGGCGGGGACGTCAGTTTCCGGTGCCTTGGCTGCCGTTGCCTCCGCATTGACTGCTGTTGCCTCAGGCCCGGATGCCTGCTCTTTGGCGGGCTTAGGCTTGGCGGCGGCTTTGGGAGAGGGCTTTTCGGCGGGCTTGGCGGCCGGTTCCTCGTCGCCGGGCTTCTCCGAGGCGGGCTTTTCGGCGGCGGGCTTGGACTTCTTCTTTTTCTTCTTGGGCTCGCGGGGCTCGTTGGCGAGGGCTTCGCTGGCTGCGATGATGTCCTCGACGGGCTGTCCGCCGCGGCTGGCGGCCTTGTCGCGCGTCTTTTCGAGCGAGGCCGAGTCGGTGTCCTTTTCCTGCTTGACGTCCACCTCGCTGCCGTTGGCGTCGACGATGCGGTACTGCAGGTAGGCCAGCGACTGGTCGGGCACAAGCTTGAACTTGGTGGCGAGCTTGCGGCGCCAGCGGCGGTAAATACTTGTCAGCCAACCCTTGCGCAGATAAGCGTCGACAAAGGGGTGCACGTAGAGGGTGAAGTTTGACAGACCCAGTTCGCCGGTGGCGTATTCGAGCTTCTCCAGCAAGGTGTCGGTGAACAGCAGCGAGGGCTGAATCTCGCCTTTGCCGAAGCACGAGGGGCAAACCTCGGTAACCGCCACGTCGAGGGCCGGGCGCACGCGCTGGCGCGTTATCTGCATCAGGCCGAACTTACTCAGCGGCAGGATGTTGTGGCGTGCGCGGTCGGTAGCCATCACCTCCTTCATGTGGTCGTAGAGGGCCTGGCGGTGTTCGTTCTTGGCCATATCGATGAAGTCGACCACGATGATGCCGCCCATATCGCGCAGCCTCAGCTGGCGGGCTATCTCGTCGGCGGCGCGCAGGTTAACCTCGAGGGCGTTTGTCTCCTGGTCCTGGTCGGCCTTGGTGCGGTTGCCCGAGTTGACGTCGATGACATGCAGGGCCTCGGTGTGCTCGATGATGATGTAGGCGCCCGACTTGAAGGAGACGGTTTTTCCGAACGACGATTTTATCTGTCGCGTGACATTGAAGGCATCGAAGATTGGCTCGGGCTTCTCGTAGAGCTTGACGATGTCCTTGCGGTCGGGGGCGATTAGGCTGACGTACTTGACGATGGTGTCAAAGGTCTCCTTGTCGTTGACGTGTATGGCCTCGAAGTTTTCGTTGAAGAGGTCGCGCAGCATACCTTCGATGCGGCTTTCCTCCTCAAATACGAGCGAGGGGGCAGACTGACGCTGCGCCTTGGCGCAGGTGTCCTCCCAGCATTTCAGCAGCGTTTTGAGCTCGTTGTTGAGCTCGGCAACCCTCTTGCCTTCGGCCGAGGTGCGCACGATTACGCTGAAATTTTTGGGCTTGATCGAGGAGACGAGCTGGCGCAGGCGCACCTTCTCCTCGGTGGACTTGATTTTCTGCGAAATGGAGACCTTGTCGCCAAAGGGGATGAGGACCATGAAGCGGCCGGTGAAGTTGATCTCGGTGGTGAGTCGCGGACCTTTTGACGAGATGGGTTCTTTGACAATCTGCACCAGCAGCTCGCGTCCCGACTCCAGTTGGTCGGTTATTGTGCCGTGCTTGTCAATCTCGGGTTTCATCTTCATGCGCGACAGCATGGGCACGTGCCGGCGGTCGGCAAACGTCTGCTTGAGAAACTCGCTGTAGGTGGCGAAGTTGGGCCCGAGGTCGAGATAGTGCAGAAAGGCGTCTTTTTCGTATCCCACATTCACGAATGCGGCATTGAGGCCCGGCATAAGCTTTTTTACTTTTGCCAGATAGATGTCGCCCACGGCGTAAGCAATGTTGCGCGCCTCCCGCTGCAGCGACATCAGCCTGGAGTCCTCGAGCAGAGCTATGGACACATCGCCGGGCTGAACGTCTACAATGAGTTCGCTTTTCATAAAAATTGCTGTGGTGAAAGTGAATGTGTTTTGAATTTGGGGAGAGGGATCATTCCCCGCAAGTCGGGGACGGGAAGAGGATGGGTTGAGCTGTTCAAAATGCAAAGAACAAACTTAGGCGCGGCATATCGGCAGGCTCGCCTCCGCTGCTCAAAGTTTGTTCTTGCGTTGATGTTCGTGCGCGTCGCCGGTTCTTGCTTCACGCCGGGGGAGTGGGCGATGATGCCGGGCGAGACCGCGTCACTTGAAGCTGTGCGTTAAGGAGCATCGGCCCGACAGCCCGTGAAATCCTGACGGCTAACGGCAACCGGCGACCCTCACTTACTTCTTCTTATGACGGTTCTTGCGCAGGCGTTTTTTGCGTTTGTGCGTGGCCATCTTGTGGCCTTTTCTTTTCTTTCCGCTGGGCATTTTACGCTGAGTTTAGAGGTTAATATTGAAATCTATCCGTTGTAAGGTGTCTGGGATTGCTTACTTCACGTCCTCCATGAACACTTTGGCGGGCTTGAAAGCGGGGATCTTGTGCTCGGGGATGATGATAGTAGTGTTCTTTGAAATATTGCGGGCAGTTTTCTCGGAACGCACCTTGATGATGAAGCTACCGAAACCGCGGAGGTAGACATTCTCGCCGTGAGCGAGCGACTCCTTTACGATTTCCATAAACTTCTCGACTGTTTCCAGCACGTTGGCTTTTTCAATGCCGGTGCGCTTTGCAATTTCGTTGACGATGTCAGCTTTGGTCATTGTTCGTTTATATTTAAAATGTTGAGATAAATACTTTATAGTCAAAAAGTTGTGGGCAAAAAGAGGACTTTTTGCCGGAATGCAAGTGCAAATATCGTAATTTTTTTTGAATCAAGCGACAAAAATTCGCACTTTTATGTTGATTTTTTGATATTTAAGCAGAGAAGGCCGTTTTCGGGGCCTCCGCCGGCCTCCGATTCGCCGTCTTCGCCGACCACGATATGGTCGAGGCTTCTGACGGTTTTCACGCCTTCGGGGAGGCTGTGCCGCGGCGACGGCGTCTCCGATTTGTCCGTCCGGGCAGTGTCGGCGTCACGGCCTTTTGGGCAAAAGAAGACGGCTTTCCAGCCGGCGCCGACGGCACCGCAGATGTCGGTGTCGGGGTTGTCGCCCACCAGCAGGCAGCTGCCGGGCTCGGTGCCGGCCTTGCGGCAGGCGTAGTCAAAGATGCGCGGGTCGGGCTTGTTGACCTCTATCTCGTCGCTGAGGACAACGCAGTCGATGAGCGGCGACAGCCCCGCCGTGGCCATCTTGCCGTACTGCACCTCGGCAAACCCGTTGGAGAGTATACCTATATTATAAAAGGGGCGCAGGCGCCGCAGCACCTCGTGGGCGCCGGGGACGGTGCCGGACATCTGCGCCAGCATGCCCAGGTAGACGCCGTCGAGCCGCGCGGCCATCTCCTGCGCCTCGGCGGCGTCGCATCCGGCCTCGGCGAGGGGACGGCGGAAACGTTCGGTGCGCAGCACGTCGCGGGTGATGGCACCGTGGCTGTATAGGTGCCACAGCTCGTCGTTGACGGCGTGGTACGAGTCGAGCCACGCCTGCTCGCCCGGCCAGAAGCGGTCGAGGGCGTACAGGCCGTAGATTTGGCCGAGAGCGACGAGCGAGTTGTCGTGGAAATTCCACAGCGTGTCGTCCAGGTCGAACCACACCCACGGGCGCCCGGCAAGTCGCTCGCCGGCAAAGAGCGCCGGCGCGTTGCCGGCTACGTCGTCAGGCTTTTTCATCGTCCAGCGCCACGGGCTTTTTTGCCTCGTTGACTTCGTCTTCGGGCTTCTTGGTGCCAATCTTCTTTGCCTCGGCCGACTTGGCGGCGCGCTCGTCGGTCTTCTCCTGTGCCTTGTGGAAGGCACTCACTATCGAGCCGGTTATCAGCATCGTCACACCAAAGAGGCAGAAGGCGATGCCGGTGACGCACATCATGGCACGGTCATGATCGGGCGAGGTGAGGAAGAAGTCGACCACGGCACCGATGGCCACCAGGGCGGCGGGGATGTACAGCCACGAGGGCGGGGTGGCGGGACGCGAGCCCAGGACAAGCTGGTAGAACAGCATCAGGGCCGCTACGGCAGTGACGAAGCCGAAGATGACGGGGATGTACGAAATCCAGGACATCGGCGACGAGATGACGACGATGCCGAAGATGGCTGCTGCGCCGCTGACCACCATCGTCAGCCAGAAGGCAAAGCCGCGGCTGCTTTGGGGAGCGGCCTCAGTGTCGTCGGCGTTTTTGTCCTTCTTGTCGGCGTTCTTCTGCGCCTCCTTCTCGGCACGCTTGGCGGCCCGGTTTATCGAAAGGTTGGTGATGAGGATATCAACCACACCGGCCAGCAACAGCAGTATGCCGCCGCCAAGGACGATTTCGCGGCCGCCCACCGAGGCATTGAAGACTATCATCAGCACTCCGGCCGCAATGGCCGCGAGGCTTAAAAGAAAAGCTGAACGGGTATTCATTGTTGTATTTTTTGTGTTGTCTGTTAGTTTATTTTTGTATTGTCAGTCAGTTTGTATTGTCAGTTAACCAAGTTTTCAGTAACTTTGCGTAGCGTGCTTGTTTATGCCACATCCGCGCCGCTAAATTACGAAAAAATTTAAACATGAGCCGCCTTTGCCGCGTCCGGCCCGTTTCTTGTCGCCGCAAGGCTCACTTATAACGGCACGGGCGGGTGTCGCGGCGGGCGAGGCCGGTCCGTCAATCCGCCGCCTTTGAGCCTCCTTTAATTTGATAACCATTATATCACATAAAAAGATGAATCTAAAGTCTGTTTTTACCGCCGCAGCTATGTTTATACTGGCCGCAGTGCCCGCGCTAGCCGCCGACGAGGCCGCCGTGCCCAAGAAATATGTCGACGCGCGCGACCTGCGCATCATCAACCGCGCCTTTGACGACACGGAGCGTTTCTACGCCCGTCTTCCGCACGACCTGCGCGACAGCATCGCCAAGGGACGCGAGCTGTGGGAGCGCCAGCAGTGCTCGGCGGGCATAGGCATCCGCTTCGCCACCGACTCGCGCAGCATCGGCATCCGCTACGAGCTGTTCTGGGACACCCACATGATACACATGGCCGACACGGGCCTGAAAGGCACCGACCTCTACATCCTGGAGGGCGACAGCGTCTGGCGCCACGTCAACACCAACCGCCCGTATGTCAAGAAGGACAGCGAGGGCAAGAAGACCAAGGTGGTGGAGTCGACCTACGTCGAGCGCCTCGACGGCGACATGCACGAGTATATGATTTACCTGCCGCTGTACGACGGCGTGCAGGACAATGTGCTGGTTGTTGTGGACAGCACGGCCACCATCACTCCCGGCAACCCCAAAATCATCGACCGCGGCAAGCGCGTGGTGGCCTACGGCACGTCGATTCTGCAGGGCGGATGCGCCTCGCGCACGGGCATGGCCGCCACCAACATCATCGGCCGCGAGCTCAACTGCGAGGTGATGAACCTGGGCTTCTCGGGCGAGGGCAAGATGGACAGTTATATGGCCCACGCCCTGGCGCGTATCCCCGATGTGGACGTGTTCCTGCTCGACCCGGTGCCCAACTGCACCGAGATGATGTGCGACACGCTGACATACGGCTTTGTCAAAATTCTGCGCGACGCCCGTCCCGATGTGCCCATCGTGATGCTCGAGGGCCCGCTGTACCCCTACTCGCGCTACGACTCGATGTTCAAGAACTACCTGCCGGCAAAGAACAAGGCTTTCCGCCGTAACTACGAGCGTCTGAAGGCCGAGAACCCCAACAACCTCTATTATGTCACCAGCGAGAACCTCGACGGCGTGGAGGATGACGGCACGGTAGACGGCATACACCTCACCGACCTGGGCTTCCGCCACTATGCCGACAAGATGATTCCCGTGCTACGTCCCCTGCTCTACCCCGACGGCGAGATGCGCAGCAACACAGCGATAATGCATGGCGAGAAATAACAGCGACATCCCCGCATCCTTTGAGCGCGCCGTGCTGTCGGCGATGACGGGGGCCTGCGGCGTCCCCGCCGGCTCACGCGTCATCGTTGCCGTTAGCGGCGGCGCCGACTCGGTAGCCCTGCTGGCGGCGCTGACGGCGGCGGGATACGACTGCACGGCCGCCCACTGCAACTTCCACCTGCGAGGAGCCGAGTCGCAGCGCGACATGCACCACGTCGAGGCGCTGTGCGAGACGCTTGGCGTCGACCTCAGCATCAAGCACTTCGACGTTGCGGCGCACACGGCGGCGACGGGCCGGTCGGTGGAGATGGCATGCCGCGAGCTGCGCTATGCCTGGTTTACCGACCTGCTCGAGCGCTCGCACGCACGTGCTATCGCCGTGGGCCATCACCGCGAGGACCAGGCGGAGACTTTTGTGCTCAACCTATCGCGCGGGACGGGCCTGACGGGGCTGACAGGCATGCGCGCCCGAAACGGGATAGTGGTAAGGCCGATGCTGGAGATGTCGCGACAACAGATTGAGGACTATCTGCACGCGCGCGGGCTGGCGTGGGTCGACGACAGCACCAACGCGCAGAACGACTTCCGCCGCAACAGCATACGCAACCGCGTGCTGCCGCTGATGGACGAGTGTCTGCCCGGCGCCACGGACGCCATCCTTGCCACGATGTCGCATCTGCAGGACAACAAGGTGCTGTACGACTACGCCGTCGACGCCCTGTCGGCACCCTACGCCAGCCCGTCGGGGTCGGCGCTGGCGCTGGCCCGGATGTGCGACGAGCTGCCGCAGCCAGTGGTGCGAATGCTGCTCTTTGAGCGGCTCAAGGGCGTGGGGTTCAATATGGCGCAGGTGGAGAACATCATGAAGGCTCGCACGGGCACGGCGCGGTTCGACTCGGGCAGCCACATCGCCGAGGTGTCGCGCGGACACCTGACGATAATCGGTGCCAACGATGCCGTCCTCGGGCCCGACGAGGTGCGCGTGTCGCTGCGCCAGCCGATAACGGCGCCGGTCGCCATCGACGTCACCGAGCACCATATCCGCGAATTCCATCCCGAGCGCGACCCCCGGGTGATATACCTCGACATCAGCGTTCTGGAGGGCGACCCCGTCTTCACGCTGCGCCACTGGCGCCGCGGCGACCGGCTGCGGCCCTTTGGCATGAAAGGCGAGAAACTCGTCAGCGACATCTTTGCCGACGCCCGCCTCACCGCCGACGCCAAACGCGCGGCCTGGCTGCTCACCCGCGACGGCCGCCCCCTCTGGCTCGTCGGCATCCGCGCCTCGTCCCACTACCCCGTCACCCCCGACACCCGCCGCTACCTCCAACTCCGCCTCCACCCCTGAGGCCACCAGTCACCCGGCGCTTGCGGGTGTATGGGACCTGTGGGAATAATGGGAGCTATGGAAAAAATGGAACACAGGAACCGCAAAGTATTGCAAAGAAACGCATCCCCAAAATGTGTATTTACCCACGTATAAAGTGCAAATTTTGCGAATTTGCATTTTGTATGTGGATGGATTTGCATTATTATCCGGCAATTTCACCTTGCCGGGTCTTTAGGGTCTTTAAGGACTTTAAGGAGTTTAAAGTCGGTGTGACGAAGTAGGCGCAGCTCGGATGCTGCATGCGAAAGATGCGTACATACGAGCTGCGCTTAAATTTTCTGTATATTTTTCTGGCGGCGGGGGGGGAATGGCGATGGGGTTAGTCTTCGGTGTCGATGTCTTCGTCCCAGTCGTAGGCGGCGTCCCAGTCGTCGGGGTTGATGGACTGGAGGTCTTCGGCTTCCTCGTCGTCGGCGGCGACGGGCTCGGGGGTGAAGACAAACTCGTCCTCTTCGCGCACGCGGTGGTGGCCGTCGAGGGGACGGTGCACGATGTCGGGGGCGCGCCAGAGGATGTCCTTCAGCTCGGTCAGGCCCTGTCCCGTTACCGACGAGATAAAGACGTTGGGGATGTCGGCGGGGAGAGTGGCGCGGATTTCCTCCATCAGCTCCTCGTCGAGCATATCCGACTTCGAGACGGCCAGGATGCGGTGTTTGTCAACAAGCTGGGGGTTGAACTGACGCAGCTCTTTGAGCAGAATTTCGTACTCGGCCACGATGTCGGGGGCGTCGGCCGGAACCATGAACAGCAGCACGGCGTTGCGCTCGATATGGCGGAGGAACCGCAGGCCAAGGCCTTTGCCCTCGCTGGCTCCCTCGATGATGCCGGGGATGTCGGCCATCACGAACGAGCGGTTGTCGCGGTAGCTGACGATGCCGAGCTGCGGCTCCATGGTGGTAAAGGGATAGTCGGCAATTTTGGGACGTGCCGCCGACAGGGCCGACAGCAGGGTCGACTTGCCGGCGTTGGGGAAACCCACCAGGCCGACGTCGGCCAGCAGTTTCAGCTCGAGGATGATGCTTTTCTCGACGCACGGCTCGCCGGGCTGCGCATAGCGGGGCGTGCGGTTGGTGGCGCTTTTGAAGTGCCAGTTGCCCAGGCCACCGCGGCCGCCCTTCAGCAGGGGTACTTCCTCGCCGTCGTAGCGCACCTCGCAGAGGTACTCGCCCGTCTCGGCGTCGAAGACGACGGTGCCGCAGGGAACTTCAACGGTGACGTCCTCGCCGTCCTTGCCGAACGAGCGTCCGGCGCCGCCGCTCTCGCCGTTGCCGGCGAAGATGTGCCGGCGGAACTTCAGCGGCAGCAGTGTCCACATATTCTTGTTGCCTTTGAGCACGATGTTGCCACCACGTCCGCCGTCGCCGCCGTCGGGACCTCCCTTGGGCACATATTTGGCGCGATGGAAGTGGCGCGAGCCGGCGCCGCCCTTGCCCGAGCGGCACAATATCTTTACATAGTCGATGAAATTCGAGTCTGCCATAGTTGTTGGTAGTTATGTTGTTGCGCCAGGCGGGTTATACGCCGTTGCCGCGCAGGTTGTTGTAGTGGCGCATGAGCTGCGAGGCCTGCTCGAAGTCGGCCGGCGAGCCCACGTCGAGCCACGTGCCGTTGACGGGGGCGTAGACCACCCTGCCGCCGCCGGCGATGGTTTCGGCGATGAGGTCGGTGGCGTCGGTGCGACGGTCGGTGGGGAGCGTGCGCAGCAGGCGGTTGGCAAAGATGTATATGCCGGCGTTGGCGAAATACGAGTAGGACGGTTTTTCCTCTATGCCCGTGATGGCGGGGCCGTCGGTGGTGACGATGGCAAAGGGCACCGACACCTGGTAAGGGATGACGGCGACGGTGATGTCGGCGCCTTCGCGGATGTGGCGCAGGTACATGTCCTCGAACGACACCGTCGTCAGCAGGTCGGAGTTCATCACCAGCGTATTGCCGTCGGCGGGGACGCGCACCAGGGCCGCGCTGCCGATTGTGCCCAGCGGCTTGTCCTCGGTGACACATTTCACCTGTACGCCCGCCACGGGCCGGCTGAAGTGCTCGTGAATCTGCTCGGCGAGGTAGCGCGTGGTGACGGTGATGTCGCTGACGCCGCACTCGGCCAGGGCCTCGATGTTGTAGTCAATGATGGCCTTGTCCTCGATACGCAGCAGCGGCTTGGGCGTTGTCAGCGTCATGGGGCGCAGGCGCTCGCCCTTTCCGCCGGCCATGAGGATGGCGCTGAGCGGCAGACGCGTGCGCGTGGCGCGCAGGTCCACCATATCGACGATATTGTCGTCGCTGTCGATGACGGGGACGATGGTTATACCCTTTTCCCTCAGCAGCTTGTACCGAAGCACATTGTCCGGACCCGCCGCCGGGGCCGTTACGGCGCGGGCGGGGGTGTGCATGGCTTCGCGCACGGGGGCGTCAAGACTGATGCCGGCAAGGAGGGCGCGGCGCACGTCGCCGTCGGTGAGCGAGCCCAACAGGCGCATGCCGTCGGTGACAAAGAGCGTCATCGTGCCCGTCCCCGACAGCGCGTTCAGTGCTGCCAGGGCCTCATGCAGCCGGCGCGTGTGCTGTATTATGTGCTTCTGAAATTCCATATCTTTCTAACGTTAGGTGCGGTGTTAAGGTTGTCTGTGACGGCTAAAAGCCCGTTCCCCTAATATCATCTGTTGTACCGGTCGCATGTGCCCAGGTCGCGGGCAAGCGTCTCGGCCACAAGCCAGTCGGTGGGCGTGTCGAGGTCCACCGAGCGCTCGCGCGGCATCGGCGAGGGCAGGCGGCGTTTGAAGGCGCCCATAGGCATACGGCGCAGCGAGTCGGGGTTGATGACGTAGACGGCACCGTTGTACTCCCACACCTTGGGGCAGTCCTGGCGCCGCGTGTACAGGCCGTCGCCCTTGCTGATGTGCAGGTAGCCCTCGGGGCCTTCCTGCTCGAAACAGGTGTAGTAAGGGTTGGAGGCAGCCTCGCAGACACTCACCACCATATCAACCTGCGGGTCGTAGAGGGCCAGGGCGTTGTATACATCGTCGGCGGTGCGCAGGGGCGAGGTGGGCTGGAGGAGCACCACGCAGTCGTATTCTATGCCCTTGCGGTCGGCCCAGTCCATGGCGTCGAGGATGACCTCGCGGCTGCCGACGTTATCGCCGCCGAGGGCGGCAGGGCGCATGTAGGGCACGGGGAGGCCGCTGGACGAGGCCACCTCGGCTATGCGGCGCTCGTCGGTGCTGACGATGATGTGGTCGTCATCGGCACCCAGGTCGCGGGCGCAGTCTATCGACAGCCATATCAGGGGCACACCGCAAAAGGGCTTGATGTTCTTGTGCGGGATGCCTTTGCTGCCTCCGCGGGCGGGGATGATATACAGAGGATTCATCGTTCAGGATTTCAGCTTTTCAGAGTCGGCTTTTTCAGAGATTGTGGAAGCGCTTTGCCACGGCGCGGCGCGGCATAAAATCGAGTATCGCCTTCACCATCAGCTCCACCGTGTCGGGCCGGTAATAGGGGTTTGTGGCACGCTGAGCCTGGCGGCGTTCCTCGGGGGAGAGGGCCGTGGCGATGGCCTCGGTAATTGACTCGCAGTCGTCGGCGCAGTGTATCACCGACGACGAGCAGAGGCGTCCCTTCTGGCGTATGCCCACGTCAACGGTGGGGATATGCATCGACGGCACCTCCACTATCCCGCTCGAGCTGTTGCCCACCACGGCGGCGACATGGCGTAGCGCCGACAGGTAGCGGCGCATGCCCAGCGAGGTCACGGCCTTGACGCGGTCGGGGTTGGCGCGGGCATAGTCTTCGACCAGGGCCGCTATGGCCTCGCCGCCGGCGTCGTTGTTGGGATGTGTGAGCAGGATGTTGCTGCGGGGGAACATATCGAGGGCGCCCAGCAGCTCGTAGAAACGTGCCGCGGGGTCGCCGTTGTCGAGGGTGGCGGGGTGATAGGTCACCAGCAGCGTCGACTCGGGGTCGAGGGGAAAGCCGTCGAGGCTCTCCTCCAGCTCGGCCCGCGACAGCAGCGGCTGGTTCATTATGTTCCAGACGCCCAAGGCTCCGGTTGCCACCACCCGTCCGGGGTCTTCGCCCATCTGGATTATGCGGCGGCGCGACTCGTCGGTCTCGGCAAGGTGCAGCGACGCCAGTTTGGTGATGGCGTGACGTATCGAGTCGTCGACGGCGCCTTCGCTCACCGTGCCTCCGGCGATGTGAATGACGGGGATGCGCATCATCGCCGCCGCCGAAGCCACGGCAAGCATCTCGTATCGGTCGCCAAGAATTATCACCGCGTCGGGACGCAGCCGCTCAAAGGCGTCGGCCGTCCCTTCGAGGCACAGGGCCATGGCGCGCACGCGGTCGGCAGGGCTGTCGCCCGGGGCCTCCATGGGCACGCGGGCGTCCACAGTGAAGCCGGCGTCGGTAATCTCGTCGACGGTCATTCCGCAGCGCCGGCTGAGGTGCATGTTTGTGGCCAAAATCTGCAGCTCGACCTGCGGATTGTCACGCAAAGCGCCGGCCAGGGGCGTGAGCAGCCCCCAGTCGGCACGTGTCGACGTTGCTATGCAGATGCGGTAAGGCACTTTGATGGCTTGCCGCCGCTATTATTTAACCAGCTTCTCGGCCTCGGGGAAGGCCATCTGCTTCAGGGGCACGGGAGTAGCCGAGGCGTCGATTTTGGAGTCGTCGTAGGCTTCGGCGGGATAGATACCCTTGGCGACAACGACATCGCGGGGGATGACGAAGTAGCAGGTCTGGGCGCCCATGCGGCACATATCGTTATAAGCCTCGGTAGTGGGCTCGCAGATGGTGTATACGTCGGCGAACTCGAGGTCCGGCAGACGCGAGGCGGCGATGGCGTTCTGCTCGGCGGTGGCGGCGGCGGTGGCTGTGCCGCTGCCCTTCCAGGCGCGGTTGAGAATTACCACGGCGCCGCAGGGCTTGCCCTTCGAGGCGACGGACTTGGAGGCTGCCGTGCAGGCCATGTCCATGTAAATATTTTCGGTGGGGTCGATTTTATCTACCTTGGTGATGGGTACACCGGCAACAGCGGCCGGAGCGCAAGCGGCGGCAACGATGGCCACAGCTGCTGCGATAACTGCAAATTTCTTCATAGTTTATTTATTGTCAGTTTGTTAAATATTCAATTACAGTGTGCAAAAACACTTTTAAAAACGGTGACATATCAGTAAAGACAATGCCGTGCATCTGTGGGTTACCGAAGTCTCGCGGGCTTTTGCCGTCTCCCGGGCATCGCCCACATCCATTAGACAGCTCAAACCGCCAATAGATTAACTGCAAAATTACACATTTTTCCCAAAAGACGCAAAAACGCCCCACCCCGACACAGCCAATAGACGACCGACGGACAATATACGCGGATAATATACGACTGATGAATAATATACGACCGACGGATTTGCACGAAATTATACATTTTGTACATATCGCTCAGCGGGCAACAACTTTTTAGTTCTTTTTCTTGCAATTAACGATTTTTTATTTTATCTTTGCAAGCGGACAAACCTAACCACATACCATCTAAAACATTGGCACAGCTTTACACATAACACTGTAAGCTACGGCATATCGACATACACTACAAAACCATTTTTTCGCACAGACTTTCATCCCACAGACATAACCTTTTATCCCATAGAAACTATTATCTTTTATTCACCAATCAATAATCCAATCCAATGAAAAAAATCTATTCCCTGATGTTCGCGATGGGTGCTATCTGCGCTGCTTCGCTGACTTCATGCTCGAGCGACTCGCTCGACGCCGAGTACGTAGCTGTTAAAGAAAGCCGCAGCGGAAACTGGAGTTTCTACAGCCCCGACGGAAAGATGGTTTGCAAGGACGAATTCAAGAGTGAGCCCTCGGCCGTCATCAACGGCTATTTCTATGTACAGGAAGGCGAAAAGGGCCTGTACACCCTCTACAAAGTTGGTGAGAAACCCGAAGCAGTAAAAGGCTGCGAAGGCCTGTACAGCGTGGGATACATGTCAGAGGGCATCGTGCCCGTTGTCAAGAAAGACGCACGCATCACCTTCGTCGACAAGAACGGCGAAGTCAAGTTTACCCTCGAGCCCATCGGCGGCAAGGAAATTGTCGCTGCATCGGCTTACGCTACGGAAGGCATGATCGCCGTCCTGAACGCCGACGGCAAATGCGGCTATGTAAACACCAAAGGCGAGACTGTCATCGAGCCCAAGTATGCCGACGCCACTTCCTTCGTGGACGGCATGGCTATCGTTCGTGAAAAAGGCAAAGACGACTACACCCTCGGTGCCTACCTCGTAATCGACAAGAAGGGTGAGCAGGTCTTCAAACTCAAAGACGGCTACACTCCCGCAGACGCTTTCAAGGACGGTTACCTCCTCTGCAAGGACGCTAACGGCCAGGCTCTTCTCCTCGACAAAAAGGGCGAGCAGGCCTTCAAGTTCAAAGACGGCGTAAGCGTTAAGGACTACAACAGCAAATATGTTCTCTACCGCGACTTGGACGGCTCTGGCGTTATGACCTTAGAGGGAGAGGTTAAGATCAAACCCGGCAAATACACCAGCTTCGACTTCGTTGATGAGAGCAAGTTCATCGCCGACAAGGACGAAAAGACTGTCATTCTGAACGCCGACGGCGAAGAGACAAAGGTCTTCGACGGCACGGTTCGTTACGACAAGAACTTCGGCTACCGCATGATCGGCAGCAACACCACCACCTTCATCGACGAGGACGGCAAGGAAAAGAAGGACGCCACCTTCTTCTACATCGGCGACTTCGGTGTCCGCAAGTCTGTTGTTTACAGCAGCTTCAAGTCAAAGAAAGACGAAGCCGCTGCTGCCCCCGTAGCTCCCTCGTACTCTGACTACAGCGAGCCCGACGCTACTACCGAGGTAGTAGAGGAGGCCGCTGAAGAAGTCACCTACTAAAAATCAACGGATACCCTGAAGGGCACCCATACTCCACAACGGAGGCCATGCCACACGGCACGGCCTCCGTTTTTTGTCCGAACGTTTTTTTTGAGGGGGTGCCGTTGGAAAAGAGCTAAAAAATGGATCAAGCTCATTTGACGGCGCATAGTTTTACAGTGCAATGTAGGGCTGAACGTTATATGCGTCGTATTTCCGGATTGTCCCCTTTAAACCGCACTCTTAGTTTGCCCTTGTGCCGGATGGGTTTTGGCGCGAAGCGTCCAATGGAGTTCCGTCGTGTTTAAACCCTTAAAAATAAATGAGTTCTGCGACCACTCCGCGCCGTTTCTTTTTTGTCCTGCGATAATAAAAGCGAAGGGGGTGGTAGGGAAAGGAATGAATTTTTAGGACACGGAACTACTTTTACAAATTCGCTTTGCTCTTTGTCGCCACGGAACGGACGGATTTTCACGGAACATATTTTTGCCGAGTCAACGTTAACCAGGCATTGCTACGGAGTTTGGACTCCAATATCCTCAGGACGGGCATTCATTATCGCTGCGCGAATGGATGCGTCACGGAACAGACTGAACGCGAGCCCTTGTGCCCGGATGGGGTTTGGCGCGAAGCGTCCAATGGAGTTCCGTCACGTTTAAACCCTTAAAAATAAATGAGTTCTGCGACCACTCCGCGCCGCTTCTTTTTTGTCCTGCGATAAAAAAAAGCGAAGGGGTATTGTTGGGGAAATTCTCTAAACACGGAAATGGATTGTTGGGATGGGATTTTTGGTGTTTTTTTGGAAATCTTTTTTTTCTATTTTTGCGATAGTCTTTGGGGACCTTGAAGATTATTGCTAACTTTGGCGAGAATGAACCATCTTGCACTTATGCAAAGACTTGCCCGTATGCAAAATTTCGCTATAACGCTGCTGACGGCGGTGTCGCTGCTTGTCGGCACATCCCTTGCCGGTTGCTCAAAGGCCAAAACGGCGGACAAAGCAGATGACGGGGGTGCCGACAGCCTTCGCGAACTGCTGGCCGTGCAGACCGAGATGAACGGCAGCTGGAGCTTCTACGGCCCCGACGGCAAAATACACTGCAAAAACGCCATCACCGACCAGCCCACCGACGTCCACAACGGATATTTCACCGTCGCCGCCCAATACTCGCCGGAGACCGACTTCAACTACCCCTACTCCGTCTACCGATTCGGCGCCGAGCCCCGGCTTGTGCCGGGGTGCACCAACCTAAAGGCCGCCGGCTTTATGAGCGACGGCCTCATCCCCGTCACCAAAAAGGGCGAGCGCATCGCCGTTGTCGACGGTCAGGGCAATGTTAAATTCCACCTCGACCCCATCGGCGGCAAGGAGATAATGTGGTGCGGCCCCGGCTTTGGCGACGGAATGCTGATGGTGTGCGACAGCGACGACAGGCGCGGCTACGTCAACAGCGAGGGCAAAGCCGTCATCACCCCCGAATACGACGGCGGAGGCCCCTTTGCCGAAGAACGGGCAATAGTGATGAAGTACTCCGCTGACGGTGTCATGGTCTTCAGCGCCATCGACAAGACGGGCAAGACCGTCTTTACCTTCCCCGACGGTTTTATGCCGCTGACAAACGTCTTCCGCAACGGCTACGTCATTGCCGGCAAGGAAGTCAACGACCGGATAACCGGACCGCTCAGGCTCATCGACAAAAGCGGAAAAACGGCCTACACCTTCCCCGACGGGGCCGGCGACACGGAATGTCTCGGCGGCAAATACATCACCTACAGCAGCGGCGACAGCACCTACGTCTGCAACCTCAAAGGCGAGAGGCAGTTTGTCGGACTCAATAGTAAAATCGCCTACCTCGGCGGCGACCGGTTCCTGAAATGGCGTACCGACGACGGCGCCATTGTCGACAGCACGGGCAAAGTGCTGGCGCAGTTGCCCCGGTATCCCATCTACGGCTGCTACGAGGGCTTCGGCCCCGTGGCCGGCTCGATAGGCAACATCACCTTCCTCACCGGCGACGGCAAGCCCCGCCCCGACGCCACCTTCGCCCGCGTGGGCGGCATGGGCGTGCTCAACATCAACACCGACTACTCCCCTGCCCTCGCCAACCCCAACGCCATAAAAGACTACGGCGACTGACGCCGTCCCCCA
>SFLG01000130.1 GCA_004553485.1 Bacteroidales bacterium
TATGCACAAACGCATCTTACCGATTGGAAAAATCTAAACAGTAAAAGCACTATCACGTGCATCACCCACAACACGGACTACCTCTACGCATCTACCATGGGAGGCGGCATAGTACAAATCAATAAGCGCACTGGCGAGCAACACTGCATTGACCATGCACAAGATGGGCTTCCTGATAATTATGTACTTTCAGTCACATTGCATAACAACGAGTTATGGACCACAAACCGTTTTTATGGTATATCGCAACGCGCCAATAACCGCTGGTTCAGCCACACCTCTGCCAATACTGGCTTCCGCACAAACCAATGGTTTCATAGCATTGCCTTCGACGGCAACACTACATGGGTAGGTGGTTTGTTGGCACTCTACGAAATGCGCGATGGAAAAGTAGTAAACACCTACGATGTGAATCCACTAAGCAACCACTGCATTGTAACCGCCATTGCTTTTGACCAAACGAACAACTATGGTTCACGGTCTATGACTACAGACGAAAATACGCCCTTTGCACGTTAGACAAAAGTTCAGGGATGGTGGTCGATAAATGCAACGACTATGGCGACGCTTATGCTTTGGCTGTGGATAACGACAACACACTGTGGGTTGCCACCAAACAGGGATTGCTCCACTACACTGACCAATCACAAACCCTATTCAACTCTTCCAACACATCCCTCACAGAGGACGCAGTTTCCGATGTAAAAATTGATGAGCGAAACAATATTTGGTTCATAACCGACCATAATTTGTGCTGTTACAACCGCACCACGTTCACTACATACCCTATCCCTTATTCTGACGACTTCTTGCGTTGCTTTGACATCGACGGCAAAGACATTTATGTCGGCACTCATCAACATGGTATGCTCTCCCTAACAAACAATGCCCTTACCCCTATCACCTACACTTTTCCTAACGCTCCAACGTCATCTATGCGTGGTGGTTGCGTGGACAAACAAGGGCGTTTTTGGGCAGGAACTATGACAGGAGCATTTGCCTATAACCCAACTGACGGCACAACAGAAATACTACCTATGCGTCAGATTGACGAGATTGTATCTGATAATAAAGGTGACGTTTGGCTAAAACCTTTCAACACGGGTGACACTTGTCTCATTGAAATAACACCCACCGACACCATAGCATACCGATACGACCAATATCCATTCAACGACAATTACATTTGCCAAATGCGTTTCGACCACACCAATCGCCTGTGGCTTGCCACCACACATGGGTTGATATTTCGCGACAACGGACAATGGCATGTCTATTCCACCACTAATTCAAATCTCCCTACCAACTATATATACAGTATTGACTTCGACAGCCAAAACAATGTTTGGTGTGGCACTTTCGGTGCAGGGCTGACCTGTTTTAACGGCACGAGCTTCACAACTTACACCACCAAACAAGGTCTTGAGTCTGATTTTGTAGCAACTGTATGTGTAGACAAAAACGATGTCGTATGGTTCAACTGTCGCAGCAGCCAATACCCCGAAATATACGGTTTGGGGTTATCGTCGTTGCATAATGGACAGTTCAAAACATACACTGCCAACAACTCACAGCTTGCAAGTAACACTATATGGGACATAGAGACTGACGCAAAAAACAACCTATGGCTCGCCACTGGCGACGACAAGGGTGTTACACAGTTCGATGGCACACATTGGAACATATACAATACCGACAACTCTGGGTTGGCACTCAATGAAGCAACACATATAGCACTCGACGAGTATAATCGCCGAATTTGGTTTACATGCTACACTGGTGGTGGCGTAACGTATGCTAATTTGCAATACGACAACTCTGCTGTTACCACTTTAAACGCAAGTAAAGAACTGACCATACGTAATAATCATGTATTATTAGATCTTCCTGCCAATGTTTCTGTGTTCGATACCACAGGCCACCTTATATTATCCGACTACGGTACAAATATCGACCTCTCCAACCTCCATAGGGGCATCTATATCGTTCACACTTCCAAAATTACAGAGCAGCCCGAATAATCATTCCGTAGTTTTTCTCAATCATTGATGATTTCCTCGTATAGATACAAGCCCCCCCAATCCTCACCATATTATAATCAACAAACGATAGCATCCCATAAGATATTCCCTATTAGCATTTTAGACTTTTGGGGAATATGGGGATTTTTACTATATTTGCAAAAATAATCATTCATTTAATAATTTAATTTTTACGCTATGAACAAACTCTTCAAA
>SFLG01000131.1 GCA_004553485.1 Bacteroidales bacterium
GGACCAACTCGACTTCGGCAACTGCCCCAACACCGGTATATGCGCCGCCGAATGTCCCCAAACGCCCCCCTGAGCAACATCGCCCCCTCAACCGCGAGTACCACAACGCCAAGTTTGCCGAATAAGGCAATCCCACCCATAACCCCTGCGGCCGCCCCCCCTCTCACCGGGGAAGCGGCCGCAGGCCTGTTTTAAAGCCCTGTCTCAATCCCACCTCCAACCCTCCGAAGATGCCGTCCAGCCGATTTTCGGCCGTAGCCCTTGCTCTTTAACAAAAACAGTCTTATATTTGGGGCGTTAACGTAAAATTCAATTAGCGATGGAACGGAAGTTGTGTGGTATGCTGATTCGGGCGGTTGCGTTCTGGGCCGCTTTCTCTGTCACTGACACACGAGACTTTGCGCGGTGCGGCAGGCATCCGGCGCGACGGCAACCGGTACGGACGCGGACGCCGCGCCTTCGCCCTCTACGACGCCCTGGGGCGTGTGGCCGTCACGGGCACATGCCAGGACGTCGCCGACGAAGCCTGGTGGTCGCAGCCGTCATCGTCGCGTCCGGCCATGACGGCATGGCGCAGCGGGCAGGCCTCCGCCGTCAACCGCTGGGGCGTTGCCTGCGGCTACGACTGGGACGTGGAGCTGACCAACATCGAGATACTTACCGTCAGCTACTACGACGACTACGGCTTTGCCACGGACAATTCCGCCATGATTACCCTCCCTCAGGGCGCCAAGGCCTCGCCCAAGGGCCTGACTACTGGCACACTCACCGCCATGCTCGGCAACGGCGGAGGTCCGGCTACCAGCGGTGACGGTATCAGCGGCTACCTGCTCTCGACTAATTTCTACGACACGGAGGAACGCCTCATCGAGTCGCGCAGCCAGACCCCCGGGGGAGGCCTGCTCACGGCCACGACGGCCTACACCGCCGGCGGCGTGCCCGTGCAGACGCGCACCCGCCTGGCACAGGGCGACACGCAGCTGACCTACACCAACGACATCACCGTCGACCGCCACGGCCGCCCCGTTACCTCCGTGCTCACCCGTGGCGACAGCGGCCCGTCGTGGACTCTGGCCGCCTGCACCTACGACGGCATAGGCCGCCTGTCCTCCGTCACCGCCGGAGGCACGCTGACGCGCAACGTCTCCTACGACATCCACGGCTGGCAGACCGGCTGGGAAACCCCGTACCTGTCCGAGACACTACACTATGGCGAGAGCGGCCCGTCAGGCACGACTCCGTCGTACACAGGACTGATAACCGCCAAATCGACACAATCCGGCGGACAGTCAAGCACATACACCTACAGCTATGACCGCCTGGGCCGGCTTACCTCAGCCGTCTTCAGCGGCGGCCTCCCCGGACAGGATTTCTCGACCACATACGCCTACGACCTGCAGGGCAACATGCTGCGGCTGACCCGCAAGGGGCTGACCGCCCCCCGCGAATACGGCCTGATTGACGACGTCACGGCAACCTATACCGGCAATCAGCTGCGCATCCTCTACGATGAAGCGCCGCAGGTGCTCCTCGAAGCCTCGCTTGATGTTCCTGAGGGCGAACACAGAAATTTCGAATACGACGCCAACGGCAACATGACCCGCGACATGAGCCGCGAGATAACGGACATGGAGTACAACGCCCTTAACCTGCCATGTCGGGTTACCTTTGCCGGAGGCTCACATATTGACTGGCTATACTCGGCCGCGGGTCAAAAGCTGCGTCAGACTGTCATTTCGGTCAGAGGAGATACTCTCAGTCGACGTGATTACCTCGGCCCCTACCTGTTCACAGATAACGAATTCGACCGCTACGAGACCGCCGAGGGCTACGTCACCCCCGATGACATCTATCACGCCTATGTCCCCGACTACCAGGGCAACATCGTCGGCGTGGTGAACACAAGTTCCAACACCCTCGAACAGCGCACCACCTACTACCCCTACGGCCTGCCATTCGCTGACGCCTCCAACCCCACCGCCAACCGCCGCAAATACGGCGCCAAGGAGCTGACCCCCGACCTCGGCCTCAACGCCTAC
>SFLG01000055.1 GCA_004553485.1 Bacteroidales bacterium
TGTTGGCTCGCTTGCCACACTCAACGGCAAACTCATTGCCTGCAACTCGGCAGCTACCAATCACGATTTCAAGGTTTATATGTGGAAGAACGGCCTCAACCAGGCTCCCACAGTTATCCTGAATGTTGCAGCCGGTACTATCCCCGTTCCTGTTGGCGACAACATGTATATCAGCAACGGCCGCCTCGCCGTTGCCGGTCAGGACGGCACCAACATTAAGGTTGTCTGGTTCCAGATCAACGCCGACGGCAGCATCAACGCCACTCCCAACATCATCACAGTAGCTGCTGCTGCCAAGACACTCGGCAGCCGCTCGGCTCATTCGGTATACTTTGAGAAGGACGGTAGCTTCTGGCTCAACAACAAGGACATGCACCCCACCCACATCAGCGCTGACGGCCAGACCGTGCTCCACACTATTGGCACAAGCGACAAGACCTATGGCTCGGGTGGCGACATCTTCACCTACGGTGACCACCGCTACTAGATCCCGCCAAACCCGTCGACAAGGGCACCTATCCCGCCGCCGGTCTGGGCGAAGGCAAATGGGCATTAGCCGGCAACACCGATGTCAAGACTGACGTCAACGAGTTCAAGACCGACTACCAGCGTGTAAGCTTCGTTACCGTCGCTCCCACGCAGGGTATCACCCTGTACCAGTTCGAGGGCCGCTACACCGGCATCGAGGACATCACCGTCGACGAGGCCGCCGGTGACACCGAGGCTGTTTACTACAACCTGCAGGGCGTACGCATGAACGGCAGCAACCTCGCTCCCGGCTTCTACATCCGTCGCGCCGGCAACAAGGCCGCCAAGGTTCTGGTCAAGTAACCCTCCTCCCGTAAGCACCCCCATCCCCTAATACCCAAAAGGCACGCCCCACGGCGTGCCTTTTGCTTTTCAACCCCGGCCCCGGCCCAATTTTTTGCACCGGCGGGGGCCCTATTACAAAATAAATGGTTAAATTTGCATCGTTGATAAAAGTGCGCTTTTGACAGCACGCTTTTTAACGCGACAAACCACTCAGACACCGGCTGCCGGCACGCACCGGCCAAACCGATTTAGTATTCTCAAAACTCACTAATTCATATAATTAACTATCGCATTATGGAAATTTCCCATATCGAACACATCGGCATCGCCGTTCCCTCGCTCGACGAGGCAATCCCCTTCTACGAGAGCATCCTTGGTTTCAAATGCTTCGCCATCGAAGAAGTACCCGACCAGAAAGTGCGCACCGCCTTCTTCAAGGTAGGCCAGACCAAACTCGAGCTCCTCGAGGGCACCGCCGAGGACAGCGCCATCTCGAAGTTCATCGCCAACAACGGAGGCCGTGGCGGCATCCAGCACATCGCCTTTGCCGTTGAGAACGGCGTGGCCAACGCCCTTGCCGAAGTGCAGGAAAAAGGCGCACGCGTCATCGACAAGGCCCCCCGCAAGGGCGCCGAAGGCCTCAACATCGCCTTCCTCCACCCCAAGAGCACCGTCGGCACTCTGATTGAGCTCTGCGAGGACCCCAACAAAAAATAATCCACCATCACCGAAAAAACATCTGCAAATATGAGCAGCCAACTTGAAAAAGTGCAGGAACTTATCAACCTGCGCAAAGAAGCTCGCCTCGGCGGCGGCGAAAAAGCTATTGCCAAACAGCACGAGCGCGGCAAATACACCGCCCGCGAGCGCATTGAACAGCTCCTCGACGAAGGCTCGTTTGAGGAAATCGACATGTTTGTGCGCCACCGCTGCCACAACTTCGGCCAGGAGAAGAAATCGATCCTCGGCGACGGCGTGGTAACCGGTTACGGCACAATCGAGGGCCGTCTGGTATACGTCTTCGCACAGGACTTCACCGTCTTCGGCGGCTCGCTGTCCGAGACAATGGCCCTTAAGATCTGCAAAATCATGGATATGGCCATGAAGATGGGCGCTCCCGTCATCGGCCTCAACGACTCGGGCGGCGCCCGCATCCAGGAGGGCATCAACGCCCTGTCCGGCTACGCCGAGATTTTCCAGCGCAACATCCTTGCCTCGGGCGTCATTCCCCAGATTTCGGCAATCCTCGGCCCCTGCGCCGGCGGCGCCGTCTACTCGCCCGCCCTTACCGACTTCACCATCATGGCCAAAGGCATCAGCTACATGTTCCTCACCGGCCCCAAGGTTGTAAAGACCGTTACCGGCGAAGACGTCAGCCAGGAAGACCTGGGCGGTGCCGACGTGCACTCCAAGAAGTCTGGCGTATGCCACATCGCAGCCGAGGACGGCGAGGACGCCATCCGCATCATCCGCAAGCTCTTCAGCTACATCCCCCAGAACAACCTTGAGGAGACTCCCCTGGTAGAGTGCGACGACCCCATCGACCGCGTCGACGACGAACTCAACGAAATCATCCCCGACTCGGCCAACAAGCCCTACGACATGTACCGCGTCATCGGCGCCATCGTCGACAACGGCGAGTTCCTCGAAATTCAGCCCGACTACGCCAAGAACCTCATCATCGGCTTTGCCCGCATGAACGGTCAGGCTGTGGGCGTGGTGGCCAACCAGCCCAAGTTCCTCGCCGGCGTGCTCGACAGCAACGCCTCGCGCAAGGGTGCCCGCTTTGTCCGCTTCTGCGACGCCTTCAACATTCCTCTTGTCACGCTGGTTGACGTTCCCGGCTTCCTCCCCGGCACGGGTCAGGAATACAACGGCGTCATCCTGCACGGCGCCAAGCTGCTCTACGCCTACGGCGAGGCCACAGTACCCAAGGTCACCGTCACCCTGCGCAAGAGCTACGGCGGCAGCCACATCGTCATGTCGTGCAAGCAACTGCGCGGCGACATGAACTACGCATGGCCCACAGCCGAAATCGCCGTTATGGGCGGTGCCGGCGCCGTCGAGGTGCTCTACGCCAAGGAGGCCAAGGCAAGCGAAGACCCCAAGAAGGTGCTCGCCGAGAAAGAGGCCGAATACAACAAGCTCTTCTGCAACCCCTACAACGCCGCACGCTACGGCTACATCGACGACGTCATCGAGCCCCGCAACACTCGTTTCCGCGTCATCCGCGCCCTGCAGCAGCTGGCTACAAAGAAGGTTGTCAACCCCGCCAAGAAACACGGCAACATCCCCCTCTAAGGGTTTAATAATCAGTAACAACTAAGCAAAAATGATAAAGAAACTGACAACCCTGCTGATTGCCCTCGCCTTTGTCACGGCCGTCCAGGCCCGCGGCGACCGCAAGGCCCTGCGCATCAACGAGGTGATGGTCGAAAACTACAGCAACTTCGTTGACGAATACGGCAACCGCAGCGGCTGGATCGAGATTTTCAACGGCAACTTTGCCCCCGTCGACATCTCCAGCGTCTTCCTTTCGACCGACCGCAACCAGCCCAAGATGTACCCCGTGCCCCTGGGCGACGAGCGCACCAACATGGGCAAACGCCAGCGCGTGGTGTTCTATGCCGACAGCATGCCCACCCGCGGCACCTTCCACACCAGCTTCGTCCTCGTGCCCGGCCAGGAAAACACCGTCTACCTCTTTGACGCCGACGGCACCCTCATCGACGAGGTCACCGTCCCCGCTACCCTCAAGGCCGACGAGAGCTATGCCCGCAGCATCGACGGCAGCGGCGAATGGCAGGTGCGCAAAGGCACCAGCGAAGAAGGCCAGTACATCACCCCCGGCGGTGAGAACACCATCCGCGACACCAACAACCGCATCGACCAGTTTGCCGAGAAGGACGCCAACGGCTTTGCTATGACCATCATGGCCATGGGCATCGTCTTCACCGCCCTGCTCGTGCTCTGCCTCTGCTTCTACGCCATCGGCGAAATCGGCAAGTACTTCTCGCGCGTCAAGAAGGCCGAGTCGCAGGGCATCGCCGTCACCGAGCTCAGCCGCGACGACCATGACTCGGGCGAGGAAATCGCCGCCATCACCATGGCCCTGCATCAGCACTTCAACGTCCACGACAACGAAAGCAACCTGTTAACAATCCGTAAGATACGCCGCGCCTACTCACCCTGGTCGTCAAAGATCTACGGCATCAACCAGATCGGCCAGATGCGTTGAGCGTCAAGCCATTTGTTTCATTCAGCTAATAAAACAAACAACAATGAAAGAATACAAGTACAAAATCAACGGCAACAACTATAATGTCAGCGTCGGCGACCTCGACGACAACAAGGTTGAAGTGCTGGTCAACGGCGTACCCTACAAAGTAGAGCTGGAGAAGAAGCCCGAGGTGGCCGTACAGGCCGTCAAGCGCCCCGCCGCCGCTCCCCGCACCGCCACCGGCGAAAAGATTGTGGCCAAGCCCGCTCCCGCCGCCGGCAACGGCTTCACCGTCAAGGCTCCCCTGCCCGGAACCGTCCTCACGATCCCCGTCAAGGTGGGCGACACCGTCAAGGCCTCGGACCCCGTGATCATCCTCGAGGCCATGAAGATGGAGAACTCGGTAAACGCCGGCCGCGATGGCCGCGTGGCTTCGATTGTCGTCAACGCCGGCGACGCCGTCCTCGAAGGCGCTCCCCTGGTAACAATCGAATAAGCAAAGTCGCGAAGTAACCCGCTAATATAAAACTACCAAGAAGTTACATCTATGGCAGATACATCATTAGGCGACTTCATGCTCAGCAACCTCCAGCGGTTCTGGGAGCTGACAGGCTTCGCCAACGCCGAAATCGGCAACTTCGTCATGCTGGGCGTCGGCCTGTTCTTCATCTGGCTCGCCATCAAGAAGAACTTCGAGCCCATGCTGCTTGTGCCCATAGGCTTCGGCATACTCATCGGCAACATTCCCTTCAACACCGGCGCCGGCCTCGAGATAGGCATCTACGAGGAAGGTTCGGTGCTCAACATCCTCTACAACGGCGTCAGCGCCGGCTGGTATCCCCCGCTCATCTTCCTGGGCATCGGTGCCATGACCGACTTCAGCGCCCTCATCGCCAACCCCAAGCTCATGCTCATCGGCGCCGCAGCCCAGTTCGGCATCTTCGGCGCATACATGGTGGCCCTGGCAATAGGCTTCTCGCCCGACCAGGCCGGCGCCATCGCCATCATCGGCGGTGCCGACGGCCCCACGGCAATCTTCCTGTCGTCAAAACTGGCCCCCAACCTCATGGGCGCCATCGCAGTGTCGGCTTACTCGTACATGGCACTCGTGCCCGTTATCCAGCCGCCTCTGATGAAGCTCTTCACCACCAAGAAAGAGCGCCTCATCAAGATGAAGCCCGCCCGCGCCGTCTCGCAGAACGAGAAGATCATCTTCCCCATCGTGGGTATGCTCCTCACCTGCTTCGTCGTGCCCTCGGGTCTGCCCCTGCTGGGTATGCTCTTCTTCGGCAACCTGCTGCGTGAGTGCGGCGTCACCACCCGTCTGGCCAAGACGGCCTCGAACGCCCTCACCGACATCGTCACCATCCTGCTGGGTATGACCGTCGGCGCCTCCACCCAGGCCTCGCAGTTCCTGACACCGCAGACAATCTTCATCTTCTTCCTCGGTTTCATGGCCTTCGTCATCGCATCCAGCTCGGGTGTGCTGTTCGTCAAGCTGTTCAACCTCATCCTCCCCAAGGACAAGAAGATCAACCCGCTCATCGGCAACGCCGGCGTATCTGCCGTGCCCATGAGCGCCCGCATCTCGAACAACATGGGTCAGAAATACGACCCGCAGAACTACCTGCTTATGCACGCCATGGGCCCGAACGTGGCCGGCGTCATCGGCTCGGCAGTGGCTGCCGGCGTCCTCCTCGGCTTCCTCGCCTGATCCCATCCCCCACACTACCCCGAAGGGGCTGCACCGCCACACGGCGGCACAGCCCCTTCGGGCTTTTTTTCGGGAGTAAGACAATCCCAAAAGCCGATGCCCGATAACATACAGGCCCGGTGGGGACGGTCAGCGGACAATCTTGCTTACCTTAGTGCCGGTTCGGACAATGTAGACGCCACGGCCCAGGGTGCCAAGGTCGACGCTGTCGCCGCCGGCGACGCGCACGCCGGTGATGTCGAAGACCTCGGTGACGCCGCCGTTATCGGCTACGGCGTCGGTGATGCCCGTCGTGCCCGAGCTGTTGACCTCGACGCGCGACAGCTCGACGGCCTTACCGATGCCGTCCTTGAAGTAAAGGATACATAGCATCTTCGGGTAGGCGGGGCGAAGCATCGACGTGTAAAGGTTGAATGTCCACGTCAGCAGGGACGTTTCGCTACGGCCTGACGCGGGGAGCTGGACAAGCTGTCCGGTGCCCTCGCCATAATCCAGGGCGACCTCTTGCGAGAACATAACGGGGTAGACCTCGGCATCGAAAGTCTTGCCCTCGTTGACAGCGATTTGCGCGGTAACGGTGGCAACGACGGGGTTGACGTCGCGGTTGATGTTGACCGTTCGCCATAAAACCTGAACATTGGCGGCATCGCCGGCGTCAGCGGCAAAGGCTGCGCCCGAAGCGGCAAAGGCTGCCACAACGGCTGCTAAAACTGTGTAAATCTTTTTCATAGCGTAGTTGTCAGTTAAGATGTGTGTTTTATAATAGTTGTGCGTTTTTCTATCCACCGATACTAGCCACGGCAATGCCCGTGGTTACTTTATAACAACCACGCACGCCCTTTGTCTCCTTTACGCCCCTTAAAAAACCTTAAAGCAAGAGCCCGGCTGCCCAATAACAGGCACGCACGCCCACTGAAATGGGGCGTGCGTGCCTGGGTGCTAACGCCGGAGGGCCTGGGTGCTAACGCCGGGGCCTCAGATTTTGCGGATGCCCATGATGTGGCGCACTTCGCGAAGGGTCTCGGAGGCCTGGGCGCGGGCGATGTCGGCGCCACGGGCAAGGACCTTGCGCATGTAGGCTTCGTCCTTGAGAATTTCGGCGGTGCGCTCGCGGATGGGGTCGGTGACCTTGAGAATGTCCTCGGCAAGCTGTTTCTTGAGGTCGCCGTAGCGTATCGAGCAGTCGGCGTAGGCGTCCTTGAACTGCTGCACTATCTCCGGGGTGGAGGTGAGCTCGAGCAGGCTGAACAGGTTGGCGATGGGCTCGCTGACGGGCGAGTTGGGCTCCTGCGGGCCCTCGTCGGTGACGGCGCGCATCACCTTTTTGCGCAGAACCTTGGGCTCGTCGATAAGGTAGACGCAGTTGCCCTCGCTCTTGCCCATCTTGCCCGAGCCATCGAGGCCGGGAACCTTGACGGGCTTGTCGGTGAACTGGAAGTCCTCGGGCTCGATAAACTCCTCGACGCCATAGAACGAGTTGAAACGGCGGGCGAAGCGGCGTGTCAGCTCGAGGTGCTGCAGCTGGTCCTTGCCCACGGGCACCCAGCGGGCCTTTTGGGCCAGGATGTCGACGGCCATCAGCGTGGGATAGGTGAGCAGGCCGGCATTGACACGCTTGTTGGTGGAGGCCCCGATAATCTGCTGCTCGAAGGCCTCCTCCGAGTCGTTCTCCGGTGTCTTGATACCCAGGGCTTTGCGGGCCTTGTCCTTGAACGAGGCCGTGCGCATGAGCTCGCCGATGCCGACGTGCATGTTCATCAGCAGGTACAGCTCGCTCAGCTCGGGGACATCGCTCTGCACAAAGATGGCGGCCTTTTCGGGGTCGATGCCGGCGGCAAGGTACTGTGCCAGGATGCCGCGGACGCTCTGATGCAGGGCGTCGGGGTCGGTGCTGGTGGTCAGCGCGTGAAGGTCGGCGATGAAGAAGCGGCAGTCGTAGTCGTTCTGGAGTTTGACAAACTTACTCAGGGCTCCGTAGTAGTTGCCCAGGTGCAGGTTGCCGGTGGGACGTATGCCCGACAAAACAATATCTTTTGACATATCGTGATTTTATTCGTTATTGGCTGTATATTTTTATTAGGTGCAAAATTACGAAATTTCTGCCTAAATTGTTAACAATATTTGAATTAGAATGTCTATATTTGCAAAAATAAATTATAACACCGCTTTTTACGAAAAATCCTAATCATTCACTCACATTTGCCATGAAAATTAAAGCTTTCCTTGCTGCAATATCCCTATTTGTTGCAGGCACGCTGATGGCGCAGTCGACCACCGAGCCCAAACGCGAGTTCCGCTCGTCCTGGATAGCCGGCATCAACATCGACTTCGCCGCCTCGCTCGGTGAGAGCGGTATCAAAGCGCGGCTTACCCAGTATCTCGACGACATGCAGGCCCAGCACTTCACCGGCGTCTGCTTCCATGTGCGCTCGCACGGCGACGCCTACTACAGGTCGAGCCTCGAACCCTGGAGCCAGTACATCTCGGGCACCCGCGGCAAAGACCCGGGCTGGGATCCCCTGGAGTGGATGGTGACCGAGTGTCACAAGCGCGGCATGGAGTGCTACGCCTGGGTCAATCCCTTCCGCGTCTCCACCACCGGCATCCTCACCTCGACCTCCTTTGACCAGCAATGGAACAACAACGGCTGGCTGCTGCAGGGCACGGCAAAACCCAGCTACGTGGTGTTCAACCCCGGCATCGCCACCGCGCGCAAGCACTGCCTCGATGTCATCAAGGACATCTACACGCGCTACGACGTTGACGGCATGCTGTTCGACGACTACTTCTACCCCAGCGGCGGCACCGCCGAGGACAGCTCGGCCGGCGACTACACGCTATGGAAAAACAGCGGCACAAAGCTGTCGATAGGCGACTGGCGCCGCGAAAACGTAAACACCTTCGTCAAAGAGGTTTACGACGCCATCAAGGCCGACCGCCCCGACATGCGCTTCGGCATCGGCCCGGCCGGTGTGGCCGGCGCCTCGGGTGACAAATACGGTGTGGGACGCCCCAACATCACATCGTCCGACTGGATGTACGCCCAGATTTACTGCGACCCGCTGACATGGCTCAGCGAGGGCACCATCGACTTTGTGTCGCCGCAGATTTACTGGCAGACGACCCACAGCACCGCTCCCTTCGGCCCCCTGACCGAGTGGTACGACAAGGTCTGCACCAAGTTCAACCGTCACCTCTATGTCTCCGCCGGCGCATACCGCCTCGGCGAAGCCTCCTCCTCGGCGACATACATCGGCGGCAACACCACCACGGGCTGGAGCGAGCTGGCCAAGCAGGTCAAGGTAACACGTCAGAACACCGACAACGGCAGCTGCGGCATGATCTGGTACAGCACCAGATGGATCAACGGCCCGACGACTACCGGTCTGGGCGACTACCTCCAGGAGAACACCTACACCAAGCCCTCGCTCGTCCCCGTCCTGACGTGGAAGGACGCTCCCGCCTACTCCGCCCCCGCCGGACTGAAGCAGAGCGGCACAAAGCTGTCGTGGACAGCCACCGCCGGCGCCAAAGCCAACTCCATCATCCGCTACACCGTCTACGCCGTCCCCGACGGCGTGCCGCTGAACGAGGCCGCCGACGCAAATGGCGACGGCATATCCGCGCAGTACCTGCTGGGCGTCACCTACGACCCGTCCTACACCCTCGCCTCGGCCGACGCCACGGGCCACTGGTACGCCGTCTGCGTCTATGACGGCTACGGCAACGAGAGCGAGCCCGCCCTGCTCAACTACGTCACCAAGGAGCCCGCCGCCAAGCCGCAGCTCGTCGCTCCGGCCGCCGGCTCGACATTCGGATATACCGACATCAATTTCTCGTGGAAGGTGGACGACGCCACCGGCATCGACAGCTACGCCCTCGAAATCTGTAAGAAAGGCAACGGCTTTGCCAGTGTGCTGTACAAGACCACCGTCACCGGCACCACGGCCACCGTCGCCGCCAGCCAGCTCGGCGAAGGCACCTTTGACTGGCACGTGAAGGCCGCGGGAGCCGAGGTCGAGACCTCCGTCTCCGACCTGTCGTCATTCACCGTCGCCAAGGAGCCCGCCGCCAAGCCGCAGCTCGTCGCTCCGGCCGCCGACGCCACCTTCGGCGACGTCGACATCGAGTTCGCGTGGAAGGTCGACAACGCCACCGGCATCGACAGCTATACCCTCGAAATCTGCAAGAGCGGCAACGGCTTTGCCAAGCTGCTGCACTCCGCCACCGTCAAGGGCACCACGGCCACCGTCGCCGCCCGCAAACTCGGCGAAGGCACCTTTGACTGGCGCGTAAAGGCCGCGGGAGCCGAGGTCAAGACCTCCGTCTCCGACCTGTCGTCATTCACCGTCGCCGGACTCCCCTTTGTCCCCGTCGAGGGTGGCTACTCGCCCGTCACCGACGGCAGCACCTACGACATCATTGACAACGTGGCCATCGAGAGCCTGTGGTTCCGCAGCACCAAAGAGGGCTTCGACAACATGAACGAGGAATTCGACGTCCTCGCCGACGCCAACAACAAGGGTCTCCAGCGTGGCATGGTCGCCACCGCCGACGCCGTGTACGTGACACGCCGCTCGGCCAACAGCGCAGCAGCACTCCCCGACATCTTCCTCGACAAATACGACCCCCAGACGGGCGAATTCCTGGGCTCGATCGTTCTTGACAAGACGACGGCCTCCACTCACAGCCTCTACCCCAACAACGACGTCAACAAGGACAACGCCGGCAATATCGTCATCTCCAACCTGACCACCAACGTCAGCACCAACAACATCTATCTCTATCAGGTGAACACCGAGACGGGCGAGCTGACCTGCGTGGCCATCCTCGGTGCGGGAGGCAGCACGACTTACCGCGTCGACCACGTCGGAATTTACGGCGACGTCACCTCCGGCGAGTTCTATGTCTTCGCCGGCGTGGCCAACAGCAAATACATCATGCGCTGGGACGTCACCGACGCCGAGGAGACAACCAACGCCACTGTCTACACCGTACAGTCATTTTACCCGACATCGGACGGCAGCCTCGGCATCGCCCCGCGCGTGCGCCCCGTCGCGTCCAATCAGGTATGGGTTGACGGCGGCTCGACGGCGATGACGCTCTACACCCTCGCAAGTAACCGCCGCAACAGAGCCACCGCTACCGCCACCTTCTCCTCGGCAACGGACCTCGCGCCCGTCAACACCCTCGACAACGGCGGCGCCCTGTTCACTTTCAAGAGCACACCTTATATGGTGTACAACGTCGAGCCCTCAAGCAGCGCCCTCGACTGCTACGGCAAGTTCAATGTTGTCAAGATGAACAGCGCCAGCTCCCTGAGCGGCATCCAGAAGATGTGGACCATCCCCGCCGAGGGCATCGGCGGCACAAGCTCAACCACTTCGGGCGCACCGGTGGACTGCGTGGAGCAGCCCGACAATTCGGTGAACATCTATCTGTATTCTCCCGCCAACGGCCTGGCCGCCTACCGCGTATATGACGCAAACAGCACCGGCATCGACGACATCCTCGCCGACAAGGCCGCTGACGCCGCCTTCAGCGTGACGGGCCGCACCGTCAGCCTCGAGGGCGCCGCCGGCATCACTGCCTACAGCCTCTCCGGCGCCGTCGTCGCCACCTCGGCCGGCGACAGCCTCACCCTCCCCGCCCCCGGCGCCTACATCGTCGCCGCCGGCCCCGCCCGCGCCATCATCGCCGTGAAATAACCCGGCA
>SFLG01000132.1 GCA_004553485.1 Bacteroidales bacterium
CGGAAACCCGGTACGACTCGAACGGCAAGGTGGTCAAGAGCGATCAATTCAAGGCTCATGTGCACAACAGGGAGGGCAGACGATGAGCGCCGACGAACGCATCCAGGCGGCCCGCCAGCATTGGTTGACCGCCGTCCGCATCGCCCATGACGCGGAGGAGGAATACCTCGCCGCGATCCGCGTGAAGGCGGACCCTTCCCTCGTCGCGATGCTCCGCGAAAGGGCCATCGGCTGGAAGGGCGTCGAGGACGGCGCGACGGCGATCTACCGCATCATCGAGGGGTTGGAGCAATGAAAGGCGAACCCTGGATGTACGAGGGCGGCATCGTCGCCCTGGAGAACGCGAAGGCGGTCCTGGAAGAAGGCAAGGACGCGGTTCAATGGATAGACCGGCGGGGCGAGACCCGCGTCGGCCTCGTCCTCCGCGTGGACGAACGATCCTTCCTTACCAAAGGGAGGATAAAGATTTTGGTCGATACCCGAGGCGAGTTAGATCTTCTCACCTACGAGAAAGGCACGGCTCGGGACGGCATATTCCTAGCGATAGCGAAAGGAGGAAAGGACATGAAGAAAGACCTCTCGGAATTCATCGAGGCGCTCAAGGTCAAGCGCGGGGACGATGCTCTCGTCCCGGTGCGCGATAGCCTGGCGAAGGCCGCTCTCGAGGGACGCGTCAGGGACGTGGATCCCGCCCTTGACGGGACGCTCGGGGTGCGATGCCTCCGCATCGCGACCCGCGGACACGCCCCTACGATGTATCTCGAGAGCGTGGAAAAGGTCAAAGTCGATTTCGAGAAACCGGGCGATTTCCGGAGCCTCGCCGCGATCACGGGCGAGGACGGCATCGCGACGCCGGGCATCGTCGTTTACGGAAACCATCGTTTCCTAGTGATCAAGCAATGAAAGGAGCCTCAACAATGGAAAAAGCAGGCAAAATCAAAATCATCGTCGACAAGAAAAAGGGAGCGGACGGGCGCGAATTCTTCGCCGCCGGCATCCGCGGCAAGTACATCCCGAAGGACCTCGCGAAGGCCCTCGGCGCGGAGGAAGAGCGTTATTACGCCATCCGCCCCGTGGGCGTCTCTCTCCCCCAGAAGAAGGGCGTTTGGAGCGTGTCCTTCTCCGATTGCTGGATCGATAAGCGCAAACCGGAATTCCAGATCATCCGTCTCCGCGATCCTTCCTTCGATTTCGAGAAGGAGCTTCTGGAGAAGATGGCCGAGCAGCCGGCCGAGCCGGTTGACTCACAAGAGCTGCCGTTCTAAGATTTAAGCGCGTGGGGGAGGGATCCCCCGGATACGTAACTCACGATGCAGAGGGGTCGGTCCTTAATTCGGGCCCATAACCAAACGCAAAGCGTTAGCTCGCTCCCCCGTGAGTAGAGGGGTTAGCGACCTCTCCGACGTCCGGGCCCTCCCGCGCGCTTTTCTTTAAAAAGGAGGAAAACATGGCAAAAAGAAAGACGGGTTATCTCCGCGGCCTTTCCCGGGCCGCGTACAACGCGCTCCAGCGCTATAACAGGCTAGCGAGGGAAGACGGCTTGAAAGCCCTCGCCCCCGGGGCCGTCAAGAAACTCAGCGAAAACGCGGGCATGACGCCGGCCCTCCAGGAACGAGGAGAGGATGGTCGACAAGCTGCGCCGCATCGAGAAGGCGGCCGGCAAGCGCCCGACGTCGAGGGGAGCGATCCGCCGTTCCATCGCCGAGCTCAGGGCGCAAAGGAAGGGAAGCCCATGGAAGAGAGGCAAGCGTTTGGCGAAACACGCGACGCGGGACACGCTAGCGAGGCTCGAAGCGAAGGCGCTCGACATCCGGCATCCTTACGATGTCCGGTGGCTGGAGAAATTCGCGGAGGAACTCGATGCGAGGAACACAGCGATCGAGATTCTCTACAACCTCCCGACCGCGAGGACGCGCAAGAAATGAGAGAAGGAGGAAAAGGGAATGAAAGCGAAAATCGGGAAAGAGGCGTATTCCGTCTATTGTTACGACATCGAGAGCCACAACGACGAAGGCAGCATCGCGAGGGGCGAAACGGGCGTTTGGCTTTCCTGCCTCGTGGACGAGACGTCGACGGTCGACGACCCCGAGACCTTCCTGCCTGACGTGCCCGCATTGCTTGCGCGCCTGGAACGCATGACGGCGCCCCGGAAGGGACCGAGAGGGGGAAAAAGGAAGCCGGTCAACGTTTGCATCTTCGTTTGGAACCTCGCCCACGAATGGAAATTCATCCTGCCGGAATTGCTCAACGAAGGCTTTTCGTTCCGGCACGACATGGACGAGAGCGAGGAAGAGGGGCGGTTCTTCGAGAGCGTGAGCACGAAAACCTGCTCCTCCGTTTGGCGCGCCGACCTGCGATTCGGCAAGGGGTACGGGCGCATCGTCTTCCGCGATCTGATGAAAATGTTTTCCGGCTCCCTCCGAGCGGTCGCGAAGTCTTTCGGGCTCGAGACCCAAAAGGGCGAGATCGATTACCGGAAGGACCGAACCGCCCCAGGCTATCAGCCGACCGAGGAGGAGAAGGAATACAACTTCAAGGACGTCCGGATCATGGTGGAAATCCTCCAGAAGATGGAAGGCGATCGCGAGTTTTGGAACAC
>SFLG01000133.1 GCA_004553485.1 Bacteroidales bacterium
CTAACAGATTGGTAAACTCTAGTGGTCATTTCTTTAAGAGTTAATCCTACCAAAAAGTCAGGATGACAATACATTCTAAATACTTGAAGGGCTAAAACTACATAAGCATTTTTAAAAATCTGATTTAGTTCTGGGAAAGTAAGCTCTAAGCTAGAACGAAGGAAATTAAGTATTCTGGTTCTACATTTAATTAACTGCTTATATCTCAAAGATAAAATCTGTAAAGATTCATACAACGAATTAGATTGTTTATTACAGTGATTCTTTATTTCCGCTAATTGAGTTTTACCCAATAAAGCTAATTTAAATGAATCATTCTTGTCAGTTAATTTTGCTTCTAGGGGATTTAGCTCATAAAATTTGACCTTTTTATTTTTTAAATAAGTAGTAAGCTGAGCCGAGAGACTGTAAAATAGTTTGTGTAAGGATGAATGATTCCTTAAATTTATTTCTTTAAACATTAGAAAAAGGAGTTCCTTTCTCGTATGATTGGTTTGAACAAAAAACACATACAGAAAGAAGAACTCCTTCATGAATGATTTTACCAAAGATTTTGCTCAAGCTCTATTCAATCCAGACAAAATAAATGATTTATTGCGCAAAGAGCTACAACAGGCTGTTAATAACTTGTTAGAAGCTGAATTGACTGCATTTCTGGGCTATGATCCCTATGCCAGAAATGGCTGGAATACTGGCAACTCTAGAAATGGTGCTTATTTCCGCAAAGTTGATACGCAATTTGGCCCAATTGAAGTGCAAGTGCCTCGGGATCGCAACGGTCAATTTCATCAGCACACGCTGCCTGACTACAAGCAGCACTCGGATATCTTGGAAAGCATGATTATCAAGCTTTACTCCAAGGGCGTGACCACCAGGGAAATAGCCGATCTAATTGAAAAGATGTATGGCAGCCATTACAGCCCAGCTCAGGTATCAAATATTTCCAAGCAGATGATTCCAAAGGTTGAGGCTTACCACAAACGCAAGCTAAGCGACAAGTTTTTCTGCGTCTATTTGGATGCGACATACCTTCCTTTGCGCCGAGAAACATTTGAGCGTGAAGCAGTCTATATTGCCATTGGCATCAAGCCTAATGGGCACAAGGAGGTCATTGACTACTGCATTGCGCCTAGCGAGAACATTGAAGTCTGGACAGATATGCTTCAAAACATGAAATCCCGAGGCTTAAAGCAAGTTGAGCTTTTTCTTTCTGATGGTGTTGTTGGCATGAAAACAGCCTTGGCCAGGACTTATCCTAAAGCTCATTTTCAACGCTGTTTGGTTCATGTCATGCGCAATATCTGCGCTAAAGTACGCGTCGACGATCGTGAAAAGATCATGAACGAATTCAAACAGGTGCATCAACAGACAAACAAAGAAGAAGCCACAGCTGTCCTGCATGACTTCTATACCAAATGGGGCAAGGTTTACAGCCATGTTATCAGAAGCTTGAAAGACATAGAACCAGATCTGCTGGTCTTTTATAACTATCCCAAGCAGATCAGAGCTTCAATTTATTCGACTAACATGATTGAATCATTTAACAATGTGATCAAGCGCAAAGCTAAGCCTAAGGCAGAGTTTCCAACTGAACAGTCGCTTGATGCTTTTATTGGTATTCAGGCAATGAGCTACAATGACCGTTATTTCAATCGAATTCATAAAGGCTTTGGTCAGGTTCAGGACACCTTAGAATCCTACTTTGATTAAATAAATAATTAAAAAATCAATTTACGAGAAAGATCTATTTACACAAAAGATTTGACAGTTTCTGAGCCGAATAAACACCTGTAGTTTCAAATATTATTATTGTACCGGGTTTAATATAAGAATTTAATATTTGGAAACCGCTCTTATTATGCTTAAATTTCCTAATCACCCCGTTTTAAATCAATTGAGGCAAATATTTATTTTCAGCTCCATTTCTTGATTATACGATCTCTGAGATCCACACCCTTAATCTAGTTTGATTGAAAATAAACATTTATGGGCCCGTTTGACAGTCGAATTTAATATTCCATTCTGTTGTCGACCTCAACCTCAATCTAAGTATAAGAAAAAAGGTAGATAAAAACATCGTCATGTTTCTATCTACCTTTATACTTTAGGG
>SFLG01000134.1 GCA_004553485.1 Bacteroidales bacterium
CAGACACCCACGCTGGCCATGGTGTGCGCCCGCTACTGGGAGCACAAACGCTTCACGCCCGAAGCCTTCTGGCAGGTGCATCTATCTACGGACGGCACAAGGGAACAGCCAGTGAAGTTTTCTTCCTTAGAAAAATGGAAGGAGAAGTCCCCTGCGGAGCACATATATAATAAGGTAAAGGCGCAGCCCTCCCTGCTCGTCACCAAGGTGGAGTGCAAGGAGAAGGTGGAGGACACGCCGCTGCTATACGACCTCACCACCCTGCAGAAGGAAGCCAACGCCAAGCACGGTTTCACGGCGGAGAAGACACTGGAGATAGCGCAGAAGCTCTACGAGAAGAAGCTCATCACTTATCCGCGCACCGGCAGCCGCTACGTCCCCGAAAATGTCTTTGCCGAAATTCCGAAGCTGCTCGCCTTCCTTGGTGGCTATCCCGAATGGATTGGCAAGGTACCCCACAGGGACAGGTTGACCCGCCGCAGCGTGGATGACAGCAAGGTGACCGACCACCACGCCCTGCTCATCACAGGCGAGAAACCGCTGTTCCTCTCTAAAGAGGACAACACCATCTATCAGATGATAGCCGGGCGCATGGTGGAAGCCTTCTCCGACAAGTGCGTCAAGGAACTCACCACCGTCACCGCCCTCAGCGGCGAGGCGGAGTTTGCCGCCAAAGGCTGTGTCATCCGTCAGGCAGGATGGCGTGCCGTGCTGGGCGAAGAGAGCGAGGAGCAGGTATTGCCGCCTTGGAAGAGCGACGACACCCTTGCCGTATGCGGCGTCAGCCTCACCGAGGGCAAGACCAAGCCTAAGCCCCTGCATACCGAAGCCACCCTGCTTTCGGCGATGGAGACGGCAGGCAAGGACGTGGAGGACGAGGAAGTGCGTCAGGCCATGAAGGAATGCGGAATAGGCACTCCCGCCACCCGTGCCGCCATCATCGAGACCCTCTTTGCCCGTGGCTACGTGCAGCGTTGCAAGAAGTCGCTCGTGCCTACCGAGAAGGGGCTGGCTCTCTACTCCGTGGTGAAAGGGAAGCGCATCGCCGATGCCGCCCTCACGGGAGAGTGGGAACGTGAGTTGGCACGCATTGAGCGTGGTGAGAAGGAAGCCTCCGCCTTCCATGAGGAGATAGAGCGATACACCACGGAAATCACCGCCGAACTGCTCTCCTGCGACAAGATCTTCGGGCACAAGTCCTCCGACTGCACCTGTCCCAAGTGCGGCAAGGGTCAGATGCAGTTCTACGGCAAGGTGGTGCGTTGCGACAATCCCGAATGCGGTCTGCCCGTGTTCCGCCAGAAAGCCAGCCGCAACCTGAAGGACGAGGAGATCAAGGAACTGCTCACCACCGGGAAGACCGCCCTGCTGAAGGGCTTCAAGAGCAAGCAAGGCAAGAGTTTCGATGCCATTATCGCCTTTGATGCCGACTATAACACGGTATTTGTCTTCCCCGAAGTGAAAAACAAGGGAAAACATTCCCCGAAGAGGAAATAAATGAGTACCTTCGCCACTGAATCAAAGTCGAATCGTTCTGATTTACTTGGATTTAGTGGTGGCACTTCGGGAGGGATACCCGGAGTGCTTTTTTCTTTCATCCGCATTTTATTATCCACTAAATCCAAGAATAGACATGAACAAGAATGAAAAGAAGCGGAAAGAGCTGTCGTACTACCACCTCTATCTGCAAAAACACCTTCAAGAGAACCGTTTTGAGCAGGCCGGTGATGCTTCCTTCATCGAGACCCGTGCCGACCTGGCCGCAACCGCCTACGAGCAGGCACGCCGTGAGGGCTATCCCATAGAGGGTGCGCAGGAACTGGCGATGCAGGCCCTGCTGAAAGGGCTGCACAACTCCAAATACGCCATCCTGCATGAGGTCATCACGAACGAGTTTGCCTACGAAATCCCAGAAACGCAGCAGGAAGCCTTTACCGCGAAGCTGCTGCCCTTGGTGGACAACGTGTATACCATCTACGACCTGTCCGACGACCATTTCGCCCAGTCGTTGGACTATGACCTGCTGTACAGCGAACTGACGGGAGCTGTCGTACTCTATCTGGCCGAGTATGGCGTTTAACCGCAAGCAGCGACTGAGGGACAACATCGAGGCGATACGGAC
>SFLG01000056.1 GCA_004553485.1 Bacteroidales bacterium
CCTACCCTGCAACCAATCCTTATTCCATCCCATTTGTTAATTTTTTTGTGGAAAGGTTGCACGGGTGAAAATTTCTTTTTACCTTTGCATCCGCAAACCAGCCAAAAAGCGGTACCTTGGCCGAGTGGTGAGGCATCGGTCTGCAAAACCGAGCACAGCAGTTCGATTCTGCTAGGTACCTCCAAGAGAGCTGTCCTTCAACAGGATAGCTCTTTTCTTTTACCCTAAATGTCGGCACAGCCGGGCCGTCCAAGCCAGACACAGCCGGGCCATCCAAGCCAGGCACAGCCGGGCCGTCCAGACCAGGCGCAGCCGGGCCGTCCAGACCGGGCACAGCCGGGCCCGCAAACCGGGCTGTGGACGCGGTTGGGTCGATTTACGGGCCGCCAGGGGCGCCGTTTGACAAATTTGTTGTAAATTTGTCGTGATTAACATCTACACACCCATTGGTAGTAAATATGAACAGAAGGTTTGCCGCCGCAATAGCCGTCGTCATCCTGGCCGTCTCAACGACGGTCGGCGGTCACGCCTTTTCGTTCGATCTCGACTCGATAGCGCAGATGGGCAAGTTTCCGCGCTTTGTGGTGAACACTTACCGCTGGGGCGACAAGTTCTTCAACTCCTACGACTCGGCCTACGTTGAAGGCACGGGCTACAAATTCAACGTCAAGGCCAAGAGCGAGTTGTGGAAAGACAGCTACATCTTCTCGCTCCCCAACGATTACCGCATGCACATGTCGTCCGAGTTCAATATGTCGGGCGGTTTCCACGTGTCGTACCTGGCCGTGACATTGGGCTACGACTGGAACATCGGCAAGCTGTTCGACATCGGCACCACCTCGCGCAAAAAGCTCGATTTCGCCTTCAACTGCGCCCTGCTCACCGGCGAATTCTACTGGACGAAAAACGACGTGGGCACGCGCATCCTGTCGTACGGTCCCAAGGGGCACGAGACGCGCTGCGACATCCCCTTCTCAGGCATCGACACCGACATCTTCGGCTTCGATATCTACTATTTCGTCAACAACAAGCGGTACAGCCGCGGCGCAGCCTTCAACTACAGCAAGATACAGAAAAAGAGCCAGGGCTCGTGGTTTGTCGGGTTCTCGTACTGGATGCAGAATTTCGACTTCTCCTTTGCCGGGCTGCCGCAGGACATCCTCAACGGACTGCCGCAGAACTGGGCCGAGAACAACTACCAGTTCAACATGCACAACAACAACTACGCCGTGCGTTTCGGCTATGCCTACAACTGGGTGTTCAAGCGCCACTGGGTGGCCGGCATCTCCGAAAGCCCCGTCATCGGCTTCAAGCACGGCAGCGTCAACAACGGCGACCGGCACGTCAGCCCGTCGATATACAACCACACCGAGGCATCGGTGGTGTGGACCAACAAACGGTGGTTTGCCGGACTGATCGTGTCCGCCGAGAACGGTCTGTTCTACGACAAGAAGCAGATGCTCATCAACACCATCGTCAACTTTGAAATCTCGGCCGGTTACCGTTTCAACCTATGGTGACGCACGGCCGTCCCTCCGCCTCCAACCCTGAAAAACCATCCGCGATGAAAGTTTTGACAATGAACGATGACATGCTTGCCCGCGCCTGCCAGAGGCTCGAGCGCCTGGTGCTCCGCAACGGCTGGAAGCCCGATGCCGTCGTCGGCATCGCCCGAGGCGGCGCGGTGGTGGCGCAGCGGATGTTTGTCGGCGTACCCCACGCCGTGGCCGACTGCCACCGCCAGGGCACCGACGTCAAGGACCACCATCCACGTCTGATGGCCATTGTGCGCCGCTCGCCCCTGTGGGTAAGGAACGGTCTGCGCATGCTCGAGTCGCTGATGCTCGGCGCCAGACGCGAACACAAAGTGACCGAGCCCCGGCTCAGCGACGGCGCGGCGGAGGCGCTGGCCAACGCCGTCTTTATCCTCATCGTCGACGACGCCTGCGACTCGGGCAGCACCCTGCGCGCCGTCAGCGAGGCTGTAGCAAAAGTCTGCCCTGCGAAAGTGGTGATAAAGACCGCCGTCATCACCACCACCACCCCCCGGCCCGTTGTCAATCCCGATTTCTCGCTATACCGCAACCGCACCCTCATCCGCTTTCCATGGTCGAAGGACACGAAATGACACCGCTAATGGCCGTCGACCTCGACGGCACGCTGCTGCGCGGCAACTCACTGCGGCTGTTCGCAAGCTGCTCGCTGCGCGACGCCCTGCACCACGGCCGCCTCGACCGTGCTGCCAGGGTGGCGGGATGGCTGGCGCTGCGACGTCTGCGGCTGTGCTCGCACCGCCGCATGAAGTGGGCCGTCATCGGCGCCACCGCCATTACGGACTCGTTCAAAAGCGACTTCGTCCAAAAAGCCGCAAGCCTTGTCAACCCGCGGGTAAAAGAGCTTGTTGACACACGCCGCCGGCAGGGCTGGCACATCCTCCTGGCAACAGCCGCCGCCGACGTCTACATCCCCTGGATATGGGACGGCCCGTACATCGCCACCAGCACCGCCGACAATCCGCAGCACACCGAGTGCCGCGGCCCCCGCAAGCTGGAGGCGGTGATGGCATACGCCGCCGACAACGGCCTGACGCTCAAGACGGCAGTCACCGACCACCACGACGACCTCGCCCTACTGTCGGCACCGTTTGCCGAGCGCATCCTGGTCAATCCGTCGCCGCAGACGCTCCGGGCAGTCGAAGAAGCCGAAATCGCCATCGACACCGTCCTAGACGACTGAACATGGGACACAATAATCGCCCGCGCAAAACCCGAAGCACATCTATATTGTTAAAAGAGACACCTCCAAATTCACCGATATGAACGAACAAGAGCGAATAAAGCAACTCCGTGACGAGCTTAACCGACACAACCACAGCTACTACGTGCTCAACCGGCCCGAAATCTCCGACATGGAGTTTGACATGCTCATGCACGAGCTCGAGGACCTTGAGAGCCGCCACCCCGAAATGGACGACCCGCTGTCGCCCACGCGCCGTGTGGGGTCTGACCTCACCAAAGGCTTCGAGCAGGTACCGCACGTCTACCCCATGCTGTCGCTGGCCAACACATATTCGGTGGAGGAGGTAGACCAGTGGGTCGACCGCGTCGAGAAAAATCTCCCCGGCGAAAAGGCCGTGATGGTGGGTGAGCTGAAATTCGACGGCTCGGGCATCTCGCTCATCTACGAGCACGGGCGCCTGCTGCGCGCCGTCACCCGCGGCGACGGCACCCACGGCGACGACGTCACCGCCAACGTCAAGACCATCAAGTCGATACCCCTCACCCTCAGCGGGACGGGATGGCCCGACTTCTTTGAGATACGCGGCGAGATAGTCATGCCCTGGAAGTCGTTCGAGCGCCTCAACGCCGAGCGCGCCTTCAACGAGGAGCCACTCTTCGCCAACCCACGCAACGCCGCCTCCGGCACCCTCAAGACACAGAACCCCGCCGAGGTGGCACGCCGCGGACTCGACTCGTACCTCTATTACCTCCTGGGCGAGAACCTGCCCTACGACAACCACTACGACAACATGATGGCTGCCAAGTCGTGGGGCTTCAAGGTCAGCGAGGCCATGACGCTGCTCTACAGCATCGACGACGTGGACAAATACATCAACTACTGGGACACCGCCCGCCGCGACCTGCCCGTGGCCACCGACGGCCTCGTCTTCAAAATCAACTCGTTGCGCCAGCAGCTCAACTTAGGCCTCACCGCCAAGAGTCCGCGCTGGGCCATAGCATACAAGTTCAAGGCCGAGCGGGCGCTGACACGCCTGCGCTTTGTGTCGTTCGACGTCGGCCGCATGGGCATCATCACCCCCGTGGCCAACCTCGAGCCGGTGCAGCTGTCGGGCACCGTCGTCAAACGCGCAAGCCTCCACAACGAAGATATCATGCGCCAGCTCGACATACGCGACGACGACATGCTCTATGTCGAGAAAGGCGGCGAAATCATCCCCAAGATTACCGGCGTCGACCTCAGCCAGCGCCGGGCCGACGCCCAGCCCATCCAATTTGTCAGCCACTGCCCGGCCTGCGGCACTCCCCTTGTGCGCGTCGAGGGCGAGGCGGCATGGGTCTGCCCCAACAAATGGGGCTGCCAGCCACAGATTACCGGCCGCGTCGAACACTTTGTGGGACGTCGTATGATGAACATCGACGGCATCGGCGAGGAAATCTCCGAGGTGCTTTTTGCTACCGGACTCGTCACCAACATCGGCGACATTTACGACCTGACAAAGGACAAGCTGATGAACCTCGAACGCTTCGGCGAGAAATCGGCCAAGCGCATCCTCGATGGCATCGAACAGTCGAAGTCAGTGCCCTTCGACCGCGTGGTCTATGCCCTGTCGATACCCTACGTCGGCGAGACGACGGCCAAAAAGGTTGCCCGCGCCGCCGGCAACATTGACCGGCTGATGTCGATGACGCAGACCGAGCTCGAGGGCATCGAAGACGTTGGTTCGCGAATCGCCGAGAGCATCATCGACTACTTCGCCGCCCCCGTCAACCGCGAAAACATCGAGCGTCTGCGTGCCGCCGGCGTGCAGATGTCGATGCCCGAGTCGTCGACACGGCAGCTCAGCAACGCCCTCGATGGCAAATCGGTTGTTGTCAGCGGAGTTTTCAGCCATCATAGCCGCGACGAATACAAGGCCCTCATCGAGGCCCACGGCGGCAAAAACGCCGGCTCCATCTCCAAAAAGACGGGTTTTGTCCTCGCCGGCGAAAACATGGGCCCGGCCAAACTCGAGAAAGCCAACAAGCTTGGCGTCCCCATCATGTCAGAGGACGATTTCCTGAAACTCATTGGCGAATAAGGGCTTACAGCGCCCAATTATACCAATTATCCTTATTACTCCAACAGCCGGCTAACCTCACAGCCACCCCGGCCAGCCGTGGCCGGTACCTTATCGGTCGAGCTCTGCCGATAACAGCCACGCGTAACAGCCACGCGCCTGCGGCCGCCCGTCAAAACAGCGTGGGCGGCTCGGGGTTGTGCACTTTGGCGACGCGGGCGGCGCGGTGCTGCGCCAGCAGGCGGTCGTCGAGGGTCTTAAGCAGGGCCGAGAGGCGTTCGCGGATGCCCTCGAGGCGTCGCACGGCCTCGTAGCGGCGCGATACGCCTTCGGGATTTTTGCGCATCTCGTCGCGGGCGGCGTCAAGTTTGAGGCCACGGTCCTTTACAAGATATTTTATCATTCGCAGCTTCTCGACATCCTCGGGCGTGTACTGACGCGTACTGTGGGTGGTGCGTCGCGGGCGCAGCTGCGGAAATTCCGACTCCCAGAAACGCAATGTCGAGGCGGGCAGACCAAGTATCTCGGCCACCTCGCGTATCTTGTAGTATTTCTTGTCCAGATTTTCCATCACAGAAAAGCGGATTGACGGCAGGCTCCCCGTAACGGCCGATGTGAACAAACCATCGTCGCCCGGTCGGCCACACCTATATTATATAGTGTTGTGTAATATTTGCAAAATTAGCGATTTTCAGCTAATTTTGCACTCTGAAAAGTAAAAAAGTAAGAAATCACATCACACACGCATATAATATGCTTACAGCCAAAGAAATTCGCGACTCGTACAAGAAGTTTTTCGAGTCGAAAGGCCATACCATCGTGCCCTCGGCCCCGATGGTCATCAAGGACGACCCGACGCTGATGTTCACCAACGCCGGCATGAACCAGTTCAAGGACATCATCGTGGGCAACCGTCCCGCCAAACACACCCGCGTCGCCGACTCGCAGAAGTGCCTGCGCGTCAGCGGCAAGCACAACGACCTCGAAGAGGTGGGCATGGACACCTACCACCACACCATGTTCGAGATGCTGGGCAACTGGTCGTTCGGCGACTACTTCAAGGAGGACGCCATCAACTGGGCGTGGGAATACCTGGTCGACGTGCTCAAGCTCGACCCCAAACGCCTCTACGCCACCGTCTTCGAGGGCTCGCCCGAAGAGGGCCTCAGCCGCGACGACGAAGCCGCCGCTATCTGGGCCAACCACCTGCCCAAAAGCCACATTATCAACGGCAACAAACATGACAACTTCTGGGAAATGGGCGACACCGGCCCCTGCGGCCCCTGCTCGGAGATACACATCGACCTGCGCAGCGACGAAGAACGCGCACAGATTGACGGTGCCGAAATGGTAAACCACGACCATCCCCAGGTTATCGAGATATGGAACCTCGTGTTCATGCAGTACAACCGCATGGCCGACGGCAGCCTGCAGCCCCTGCCCAAAAAGGTCATCGACACCGGCATGGGCTTTGAGCGCCTGTGCATGGCCCTTCAGGGCAAGACATCGAACTATGACACCGACGTCTTTACACCGCTCATCAACAAAATCGCCGAGCTCTCGGGCAAGAAATACGGCGAGGACGAGCACGTCGACATCGCCATGCGCGTCATTGCCGACCACGTGCGCACAATAGCGTTCTCCATCGCCGACTCGCAGCTCCCCGGCAACGCCAAGGCCGGATACGTCATCCGCCGCATCCTGCGCCGCGCCGTACGCTACGCCTACACCTTCCTCGACCAGAAGAGCCCCTTCATGTACCGCCTTGTCGACACCCTCATCGGCTCGATGGGCGAGGCATACCCCGAGCTCCCCGCCCAGCGCGACCTCATCATGAAGGTCATCAAGGAGGAGGAAGAGGCCTTCCTGCGCACCCTCGACAAGGGCATAGCTCTGCTCGACGACGCCATCGCACGCGCCAACAAGGAGGGCAAGAAAGAAATTTCGGGCAAGGAGGCCTTCACCCTCTACGACACTTACGGTTTCCCCCTCGACCTTACCGAGCTCATCCTCAAGGAAAAGGGCATGACCCTCGACCACAAGGGATTCGAGGTGGAGATGCAGGCGCAGAAGGACCGCGCCCGCAACGCCGCCGCCGTCGAGGCCACCGACTGGAACATCCTGCTCGAGGGCGTCGCCGACACCAAATTCGTCGGCTACGACGCCACCACCGCCGTCTGCCGCATCTCGCGCTGGCGCCGCGTGAAGCAGAAAGGCCGCGAGTTCTACCAGATCATCCTCGACCGCACTCCCTTCTATGGTGAGATGGGTGGCCAGGTAGGCGACCGCGGCACCCTCACCGACAACAAGACCGGCGAGGTGGTCGAAATCTACGACACCAAGCGCGAAAACGGCATCTCGGTGCACCTTACCGCCAAGATGCCCGCCGATCCGGCAGCCGAATTCACCGCCGCCATCGACGAGGCAGCACGCCACCGCACCGCCGCCAACCACACGGCAACCCACCTGCTGCACCACGCCCTGCGCGAGGTGCTGGGCACACACGTCGAGCAGAAAGGCTCGTTCGTATCGCCCGACGTGCTCCGCTTCGACTTCAGCCACTTCCAGAAGCTCACCCCCGACGAGTTGCGCCGCGTCGAGCACCTTGCCAACAGCTACGTGCGCCAGGCCATCGCCCGCGACGAGCACCGCAACGTGCCCATCGCCAAAGCGCGCGAACTGGGTGCAATGGCCCTCTTCGGCGAGAAATACGGCGACGAGGTCCGCGTCATCAAATACGGCCCCTCTATCGAGCTCTGCGGCGGCACACACGTCGACAACACGGGCGAGATAGGCATGATACGCATCATCGGCGAAAGCTCGATTGCCGCCGGCATCCGCCGCATCGAGGCCCTCACCGGCGAGGCCGTCGAAGACCTCCTTGACAACGTGTCAGACACGCTGCACCAGGTACAGGCGCTGTTCAACAACGCCCCGGACCTCCTGGGCGCCCTGCGCAAGAGCATCGAAGAGAACGCCGAGCTGCGCCGCCAGGCTCAGGAGGCAATGACCGAGCGCGCCAACACGATGGCCACCAAGATTCTGGCAAGCGCCAAAATCGTCAACGGCATCAAGGTTGTCGTCTTACGCTCCAGCATGATTCCCGAGATGGTGAAGATGGTGGCCATGGCTGTCCGCCGCGACAGCGACGAACACACCGCCTTTGTCGCCGCCACCACCGCTCCCGGCACCGGCAAGCCCATGCTCACCGTCGCCATCACCGACGACCTCGTAAAGAACGGCATGAACGCCGCCAACATCGTCCGCAACGCCGCCAAAGCCATCAAGGGCGGCGGCGGAGGCCAGCCCGGCTTCGCTCAGGCCGGCGGCAAGGACGCCGAAGGCCTCGGCTCAGCCATGGACCTCCTGCTCAAGTCCTTCGAGTAACCCGGCCCAACCGGCACACAGCGCAGAGCCCAATTCTGAGCGCACCGCGCTCCAATACCGGCGCATAGCGCCCAATACTGAGCACGCAGTGCTCCAATACTTATTCCGACCCCGCAACACCCTATGGCACTGCGGGGTTGGCGCTTTTATTACCGGTCACAAATCGTAAATTAAGTTAACACCGAAAGGCTGGACTGCTGCATACACACTTAAACATCAAACACTTAGCATATAGAATACGAATATTTCAGAGCCGGACAACCGGACGGCCGAGCCATCAAATCACGCTGTATCAATATTTTTTTGTATCTTTGCAAATAATTATATAGAATAGGCTCACCATACCCCCGGACCCTCGGCCCGCTATGGCAATCCGACCTAAAAATTCATCACGATGCAAATAAACAAAGCGCTGTTCCTTTCGCAGGAGATCAATCCTTATCTGCCCGAAACCACAATGTCGGTTCTGGGACGAAACGTACCTCAAAGCCTTCAGGAAAAAGGCATTGAAGTGCGCACATTCATGCCCAAATACGGCAAAATCAACGAACGGCGCAACCAGCTCCACGAAGTAATCAGGCTCTCGGGCCTCAACATCGTTATCGACGATACCGACCATCCCCTCATCATCAAGGTGGCCACACTGCTGCCCTCGCGTATGCAGGTCTACTTCATCGACAACGACGACTACTTCATGCATCGTCAAAGCGCCGCCGGCCTCGAAATCTACACCTCGCCCGACGACAACGACGAGCGCATAATGTTCTTTGCCCGTGGCGTCATCGAGACGGTCAAGAAGCTGCGCTGGGTACCGTCGATGGTGCACTGCTCGGGCTGGGCAACGGCCCTGGCTCCCCTCTACATCCGCCGCATGTACGCCGACGACCCCACCCTGCGCGACAGCAAGATTATCTACTCGATGTTTGCCGACAGCGTGCCCGCACCCCTAAGTGCCAACATCATAGCAAAGATGAAGATGGATGGCTTCACCGACGAGGACATCGAAATCCTCGGACAGTCGGCCGCCATCGACGACGTCGCCCTGGGCAAGCTGGCCATCAAGTACAGCGACGCCATCATCCAGTCGGTCCCCGACGTCAACCCCGAGCTGCTCGAGTACGCCCGCCAGTCGGGCAAGCCCCTGCTCGAGTTCCCCGCCGGCGCCGACCCCGAGACCTCCATCAACGACCCCGAACACCTGGCAACGTACAAGAGCTTCTACGAGTCGCTCTGAGCCACCAATCCCCAACACGTATAATCCCCTCCCCCAGCCTTGCCTGACACGCAACGGCCAATATCGACAATATGCTTAAACGCTTAAGTTTCAAGAATGTCCTCTGCGCCACCGCCATCCTGACGGCCTTTGGCGCATTCCAGAGCTGCGACAGCAACTCAACCATCGGCTCATCCATCGTCGCCGACGGCGTTCAGATAACAGTCGACACGACATTCACCCTCACCGGCCACTCCGCCGACAACCATGCCGTGCGCTCGCGCACGATAACCCAGCTCGTCGGCAATATCGACGCCGAGGGCTACGGCACCCTCTCGAGCAGCATCGTCACACAGTTTATGCCCGCCCTGGGCCTCGACACCGTCGGCATCACCTCGGCCGAAATCGACTCGATGAAGCTGCAGATGCTGTACCAGTTCGACGGATTCACCGGCGACTCCATCGCCCCCATGGGCATCCGCGTCTACCCCCTGACACGCGATCTTCCCTCGCCCATCTACAGCGACTTCGACCCCAGCGGATACTACGACCCCAACGACTGCATCGGCCAGACGGTATACTCGACCAGCTGGGACAACACCTCATCGGCCGAGGTCCAGTACAAGACACGCCAGATCGAGGTAGACCTGCCCCTCTCGCTGGGCAAACGACTCTTCGACGCCTACAACGCCAACCCGTCGTCGTTCGCCAACCCCGAGCAGTTCTCGCGCAACGTCTTCAAAGGCCTCTACATCGACTCGTTCTACGGCTCGGGCCGTATCGTGCGCATCGACAAGACGCTGATGAACCTCTACTACCACCGCACGACAAAGGTAGAGGGCACATCGCGCGACACCACAATCAACTACGTGGGCTCGTACTTCGCCGTCACCCCGGAGATCATCACCAACAACAACATACGCCTCAACCTCGACCCCAAGGTCAAGACCATGGTGCAGCAGGGCAAGACGGTAATCGCCGCCCCTGCCGGACTTGATGCCGAGATCACCTTCCCCGCACGCGAGATCAAAGCGGCATACCTGGCCGGCATAGGCAAGGACCTCGGCGTAATCAACACGCTGTCAATGGCAATAAGCGCCCAGGCCATCGAGAACGAGTACAGCTTCGAGCCCCCGCAGTACCTGCTCATGGTGCTCAAAAAAGACCGCGACAGCTTCTTCGCCGAGAACAAAATCACCGACGACCTGACGTCGTTCTACGCCCAATACGACAGCACCACAGGCACTTACACATTTGGAGCACTGCGCGACTACATCATCAACCTCATCGAGAAAGACGAGATTACCGACGACGACATCACCTTCGTCCTCACCCCCGTCAGCCTACAGGTCGAGTCAAGCGGCAACAGCTACTGGGGCACTTCATCCTCCACCGTCACCGCCATCACCCCCTACATCTCCGGCCCCCGCATGTGCACAATCGACTACAGCAAGACCAAAATCCGCCTCACCTACAGCAAACAGACGCTCGACGCATCACACTGATTGTCAGTCGGTAGCAAAGGCTGATTGTCAGTCGATAGCAAAGGCTGATTGTCAGTCGATAGCAAAATTTACCCTTTACGGTGTTTAGTATCTGCAAATTTTTGTGTATCTTTGCACCGCAATTGCCGCAATAGCTCAGTTGGTAGAGCATTTCATTCGTAACGAAAAGGTCGTGGGTTCGAGTCCCACTCGCGGCTCAAAAGTTACCCCCCCCCTTTTTAGGGGTAAGACAATTTTTCAGCACATATCGTAGGGTCATATCGTTGGGACGCTTTTCAAAGCATCCGCCGACAGTCCTACTTCCAAGCAGACTACCGGGCTATTGGCAATGCCTATGTGGCCGCTTTGAACAGCGACCCTACCGGGCTGAACGTTATCGTGCGCCGGTTTCGGGCTGTTCCTATTTCTCTTTCCCACTCCCTCGATTTTTCATCGCAAAATAATAACGTTACTTACGGCAAAAATGATTAAGGTACTGACATTTATCGGACTGGGCAG
>SFLG01000135.1 GCA_004553485.1 Bacteroidales bacterium
AGAGGAGCAGTTGATAGAAGATTTAGAGCCACCTGTCGCCGAGGAACCTTCGGTGGAAATGGAAAAGGCGGAAGATTCAGCCCCTGTTCCTGCCGATGATGTTGTGGCAGAGGTGGAGGAAGCGGCGGAAACTCCAGTTGAGGAATTGCCCTTGGCTGATGATGAAGCACCGATGGAGGCAGAAACCGAGGCTGCGCCAGAGCCTGCTGAGGCCGAAAACGCTCCTGCCGAGGCTGCCACTTCCGATTTTGGTGAGGGAATCGATGATTTTCTCGATGATATCGACTGGCTTGTGCCATCGCCACCGTCGAATAAAAAGCCCCAGCCACCCGAACCAGAGCCCGAACCTGTGCCGGAAAGAAAAAAACCAGATAGCCGCCAAATGTCGCTTTTCTAATTTTTTTTTCGTGGTGCTGTCTCGGAATTGTCGCAAGGCTGTTGTGGAATTGTTGCGAGGCTGAAATTTTTATCAAAAATTCGTTTTCTATATAATATAATGTGTGGGTCGTGGGACGGCTCGCACATTGCTTTTTTTGTGCGGTGGATAATAGCAGAACCTCTTGACTTCGGCACTCAAAAAACAGATTTTGTAACTAATCGAAAAACAATATTATGTATCTTTGTGCTGCCCGATTTTGTGTGACATGATGGCGATCGGGGAAAAAAAGAGCAATTACATTTCGTAAATTTTCACTACCTTTGCAGAATAGGTTTTCCAAGTCGTAAATTTTGGAAAAATATCAAATCAGATTACGGATTTACAGATGACTAAAATAAAGAAATATACTTTTGACGCAGAGGAGAGTGTTGCGGATATGGTGAACGATTGCCACCCCCCCCAATGTTCATAATGCTAAGTTATGTAAACAAAGAAGATGTCAAACTTAGAGAAATACATTGATTTACAAGCAGACTTCTATCACTATATGGTAAAATTTGCTGGAATTGCCAAGAAAACGAGTGGTGATTATGTGACAAGGATGAAGTTCTTGGCGCACGACTATTCTTTAGATGAAACACTAACAAAGGAGAAGTTCCTTGCTTTCATCAACTCTGATTACCACAAGCGAATAGCTGATTCCATAGTGTCAGAAATTAATGCGGTGGAAAATGACAATACGATTAAGGCAACCGAAAAAGAGTCTATAGTGGAATCTCGAATAGGGCAAGGTGTGTTCAGAAAAGGGTTGATTGATTATTGGCATGGATGTGCTATCACCCAATGTCCTTTGACATGGATGCTCATAGCGTCTCACATAAAACCTTGGAGAGATTCTGACAACCAAGAACGGCTGGACGATTATAATGGTTTGCTTCTGTTGCCCAATTATGATAAATTATTTGACTTGGGTTACATTTCTTTCGACCAAAAAGGAAAAATTATGTATTCTCGGTTATTGGATAAATTTGACAGAGATACTATTGGACTTACTAATGACTTGCATTTAGTAAAGTTTGAGGAGCAACATCTGAAATACCTCAAATACCACAATGAAAATTGCTTTTTGTTGTAATCATCCTATTGGTCTATGTTGGGCTTTGGGAGAAAGTAGTTGCAATAAAGTGAGGTCTGTCATTTGGACATCGTGTTTGATTTTGTTCACTATTTGTTTGTCATATTCTGAAAAATCCTCAGTTTTTTCTAATGCATTTGCGAGAATTTCTTCTGCCAGTCGTAGTTGGTTGCAAAACCATCTGATGTCGTTTGATACTTTTTCCATTTTTCTATCATTTTTGTTATATGACGCGAAAATATGAAAGAAAGCGGAAAATAAAAAACTTTTTTGCTTTTCTTGTGTTTTTCGCGCATTCGTAAACAAGTTATTATCGTTTGGGATAAGAGGGCATCAACTTGTTCCAGGATTGAAAAATTTCTCCAAAAGGAGTGAGTTTCTCTGATTTTGTCTGTATCTTTGCCTTGCTTGTTGAAGATTTGTTTGATTTTTATAGTAATACTAAGTTAGGTGAATCTTCTGATATGGCAAAATTTGAAATGGATTAAAAATGAATCAAAATTAAAATAGGCGACAAATGTCGCTTTTCTGATTTTTTTCGCAGAAAAGAAGTGGAGTTTAATTGAATCTGAAATTTTTATCAAAAATTCGTTTCTTATATTATATAATGTGTGGGCCGGTGTGCGGCTCGCACATTGCTTTTTTGGGGCGGTTTTGGCGTGTGAGAATTTTTTGATGTAAGTGGTTGGGCGCCAGCTGTGTGTGAAAATCTGTGAAAATTTGTTTGAATTTTTCCTTTGAAATTTTTTGTCAGTTCGGCAAATAGCAGTACCTTTGCAACCGCAAAAGGGAAAACGACCCTGGC
>SFLG01000136.1 GCA_004553485.1 Bacteroidales bacterium
GGACCCGGCCCTTGACGCCGAGGCCATACGCGTTATCAAAGCCATGCCCAGGTGGTATCCCGGACGCAACAAGGGCTTGCCTGTCAAGGTATCCTATAACCTGCCTATAACTTTCAAAATGTAACAATAAACCCAAGTCAATCCAATCAAAAATCAAACATGAAACTGACCAAATCAATTTTCACATCACTGGCACTGGCTGCCGTCTGCCTGCCGGCCGTGACATCGTGCTCGGGCGACGAGCGCGATCTCCCCTTCGATTACATTGCCGTCCAGGTGGACAAGGACGGCAGCTGGAGCTTCTACGGCCCCGACGGAGAAGTCTTGCTCAAGGACGAGTTCAAAAACAACCCCTCGAACGTTGTCGATGGCTATTTCTTTGTTCAGGAAGGCAAAAAAGAGCTGTACACCCTCTACAAATTTGACAAGAAGAAACCCGAAGCTATTGCCGAGGGCTTCAAACAATTAGGATATATGGGCGATGGCCTAATCCCCTCGGTGCGCGAAAACGAGCGCATCTCAGTGCTCGACAATAAGGGCAAGGTGAAATTCACCCTGCAGCCCGTCAACGGCAAGGAGGTAACCGTGTGCGAATCAAGGTACAACGAAGGACTCCTGCGTATAGGCGTCGATGACGGCGACGACAAGACAAAGTACGGTTACATCAACACCGACGGCAAGGTCGTCATCTCCCCCAAATTCTCTCGGGGCTCGAATTTCAAAGACGGCCTCGCCATCGTCTGCCTCTCTGACGAGACCAGGGGCGAAAAGGCTGAATACGCCATCATCGACAAAAATGGCGAGACAGTGAAGAAGTTCAGAACCGGCACAAGACCCGTCGACTATGAGTTTAAGGACGGCTACCTTATCATGCGCGATTCAAACGACCGCTTCCTGTAGTTGCCGACTGGAACAAGAAATACATCGTTTTCGAAGACGAGGACGGGAATTGTGGCGTGATGGACTTCGAGGGCGAGGTAATTATCCGTCCTAAATACTCATCGATTCAGATTATCGGCTCGGACCGTTTCCTGGCCTCGGAGAAGAATGACGACGAATGGCGCTCGTTCATCCTCGACAAGAACGGCGAAGAAGAGCTGCGCATCGACAACTACAAATACGGCGTTGGATGGTATTGCCAGTTCGGCCTTGTCGGCAGAGACAAAAACACCTTAACATTCCTCGAAGATGACGGCAAAGCCCGCAAACATGCCGAGTTCTATAGAATCGGAGGCGAAGAACCTGGCACAATCTTCAGCGACTATTTCAACGCTGAAGCTGCCATTTCCGAAATCGTCAACCTCATCAACGACAAAGGCGTCGACAAGTACATCATCGGCGGAACACCTGCCAATCAGCTGTCTAACCTGAATCCCGAAGACTACAGTTACAAATACACGGCCGACCTTGACAACCTGGCCAAGGCAGGCGACAATTGGAAGCTCACGGCTGAGGCAACGTACCAGGGCGGTTACATGAGCGACTACTCTTACGACTACTACTCTTACGACCGCAGATATTACTGGAACCCCTACGCCCGTCTGTCAAGGGTTGACCTTAACATCCGGTGCGACAAATGGGATTCCACCGAGTCCGAGGCTCTGGCCAAGGCTCTCGTCAACAAAGGCTTCACCAAAGAGTCGAGCACCGGCTCCGGCAACAAGCAGTACTGCGCACTGCTGACAAAAGGCGACCTGGCGGTAATAATCAACTGCTCAAACGTAGTAGTATGCCAGAATAACTACAGCAACCGCGAAAACGCCAACCAGATAATCTCGGGCTACGACACCAACAGTGACGCCGAAGGGGACTATGACCAGCCCGCCGTCAGCTATGAGTACGAAGCCGCCGATACGTTAGCGGCCGCCCCGGCCGTTGCGGTCGAGGCCTACGACTACGACTACGCTAAATAATTGGCTTACCACCCGTTACAACGGATGCCAGTGGGATTAGACCCCGTATGCCCCGTCACCTTTTCCACCCCTTGCCGTGAACGCCGGCAGGGGGTGGCTTGTTATATATTATCATATTAACGCGAGTTTCACTTATCCCGAACTCGCGTTATTAATGTCCCTATATTTATTATTAATATACCTATATTTATATTGAAGATTCCAAATCGAAGTGCAAAACTTTGAGGTCGGAATTACTCATTCTCCTCTCTCCTTCTGGTGAGG
>SFLG01000137.1 GCA_004553485.1 Bacteroidales bacterium
AGATTTTAGATAAAGCGAGAGAAACAGCCCAGGAAGGGCGGACTAATCCGGAATAAGGGCAGACAATGACGAAAGATAATTATATTTATTCATACTATCAGGGTATAAAGAACGGAAAATATACCGTCGGGCGCTGGATCGAGCTCCTGTATGAGTACATCATCAAAGGACTCGAGGAAAAGCGCTTTTTCTTTGATCAAAAGAAGGCGAACGAGGTTATCGAGTGGATAGAATCGCATTGTTTCCACACCGAGGGACCGCTCGCACCGGGACCGCTCAAATTGGAGCCGTGGCAAAAGGCGTTTTACTCTTGTGTCTATGGTCTCGTTGATGAAGCGGGACGGCGTCAGTTCCGCGAGGTCGTGCTGGTCGTCGGAAGAAAGAACGGAAAGACGAAAATCGCCTCGGCTGCCGGTGATTATGAATTCAGATCTCCGGAATTCGGTTCTAGGGTTTTCTGCCTCGCTCCGAAACTTGATCAGGCGGATCTCGTTTATAACGATATTTGGATGATGGTGACGCTCGATCCGGAATACCAGGAGCTTAAGGAACGGCTTTCGGAGAAGGACGAGCACAATAAAAAACTCTATGATGACGCTGAGCTCCCGCGTCACAGGATGAGCGATCTCGCTATTCCTGGCACGAACAGCACCGTCAAGAAAATAGCGTTTTCCGCTAAGAAGTCAGACGGCTTTAATCCGTCGCTTGCGATATGTGACGAGGTGGCGAGCTGGGAAGGTGACGCGGGTCTCAAGCAATACGAGGTCATGAAGTCAGGCATGGGAGCACGTCCGGAGGGATTGCTGCTCAGCTGTACGACTTCGGGCTATATCAACGATAGTATATACGACGAGCTGCTCAGGAGGTCGACTCGTTTTCTTTTAGGAGACAGCAAAGAGACGAAGCTGCTCCCGTTCCTGTATATGATCGACGACGTCGACAAGTGGAACGATATAAACGAGCTCCGGAAAGCGAATCCGAACCTCGGAAGTTCGGTCTCCATCGATTATATGCTCGAGGAGATCGCCGTCGCGGAGGGATCACTCTCGAAGCGGGCGGAGTTCATAACAAAATATTGCAATCTCAAACAGAACAGTTCGCTCGCATGGCTCGAGTCGAAAATCATCGACAAAACGACAGGCGAGCCGCTGGATCCGGAACAGTTCCGGGGCTGTTATTGCGTCGGAGGATTTGACTTATCCAGGACGACCGACTTGACGGCTGCGTGTGTCGTGATCGAGAAGGACGGCGAGCTTTACGTTCTCGCTAAGTTCTTTTTACCGGCGGAGCGGATTGAGGACGCAACGGCAGCGGACGGAGTTCCGTATAACATTTACATCCAGCGCGGACTATTGACGCCGTCGGGTTCGAACATTGTCGATAGGTCGGTTATGACCGTTATTCGGCGGCTTATTTGGTTCAACAAATGGAGGCTTACGGCTTTCATATGGATGACGTTTTTCAAGGGTTCAATCTTCATCCTGTCATACAGGAGACCGAAGGACTTTTGAAGGACGGGAAAATACATATCGGAGACAACGATCTCCTCAAAATTCACTTTTACAACTCAGCGCTCAAGGTCAGCACAGAAAAAGGGCGGAGCAAACTCGTCAAGATCAAACCGTCCGCACATATCGACGGAATGGCTGCATTTTTAGACGGAATGACCGTCCGACAAAAGTGGTATGGCGAAATAGGAGATCAGTTAAAGAATAATCGGAATGAATAACTACACTGTTTATAAGCATATATTCCCAAACGGGAAAATATACATCGGAATGACTCGACAGGATCCGCTCCGGCGCTGGGACAATGGTCGAGGCTATCGGACTCAAACATTAATGTCGAGAGCGATAAATAAATACGGATGGGAGAACGTACAGCACGAGATCGTCGCGTCCGGCTTATCTAAGGAACAGGCTGAGAGAATGGAGATTGATTTGATCGCTGCCGAAAAAGCGAATAATCCTAAATTCGGCTATAACGACGAGAATGGCGGAAATTGTGCCGGGACTCATTCCGAAGCGACTAAACGTAAAATTAGCGCCGCGCAGATGGGAGAAAAAAATCATATGTACGGGAAACCGTCTCCGGTTCGCGGTAAGAAAAGGACTCCCGAACAAAACGAGAGGAATCGGCAAGCTCATATCGGTCAAAAGAGTTATTGGAAGGGGAAAAAGCTCCCGCCGGAAACGGTCGAAAAACTAAGACGACCGAAGTCAGAAGAGCATAAAAAGCACTTGAGCGAAGCGAGATCCGTTCCGGTTATGTGTGTCGAGACGGGTATCGTATATAAAAGCGGCAAAGCCGCAGCCGAAGCTCTCGGAATCCCTCGCGGGAGTATCGCTCATGTTGTAAAAGGCGAACGCCATACGGCGGGCGGCTTTCATTGGATAAAAGCAGAGGTGTAATTCATGGGTCTATTAGATAAAATTTTTCGTCCGGCGGAGGCGAAGAAATCAGACGACGCTCTCCGGGAGGCTCGACAGTTTTTCGAGACGCTCACAGCATACGCTCCCGTTTTTACGAATTGGGGCGGG
>SFLG01000138.1 GCA_004553485.1 Bacteroidales bacterium
CGGGGGTTTCCTAAACCCCAAATCAGGGTTCGATTCCCTGCGCGGCCACAAAGTCGGGAAAAGCGACTATAAACTTCTAAAACAAAATCAATATGAGCAACTTAAAAGAATTTAACCTGGTGATAAGAAACCAGAACACGCAGGCATATCTGCAAGATGTGCTTGGCGAGAAAAAGGAGACATTCGTGAGCAACCTCACCGCGCTTGTGAGCAACGACACTAAACTACAGGAGTGCAAGCCTGTGACGCTGATGTACGCAGCTCTAACGGCAACCTCGCTCGACCTTCCGCTTGACAAGAACCTCGGTTTCGCCTATGTGATACCGTACAAGAACAACCGCGAGCGAACAACCGAGGCGCAGTTCCAACTCGGAGCGAAAGGCATCAAGCAGCTCGCCATCAGAAGCGGCCAGTTCATAGGAATGAACGTGACCGATGTGAGAGAGGGCGAGATTGCTGGTCGCAACCGCATGACAGGCGAAATGACATTCAACTGGATAGAGGACGACGAGGAGCGCGAGAAGGCGAAAGTGGTTGGCTACCTCGCATGGTTCAAACTGGTGAACGGCTTCGAGAAAACCAAGTACATGACCGTTGATGAAATCAAGGCGCACGCAACACGGTACTCGCAGACCTACTCCAGCAAGAACGACTATGTGCGAAAGAACAGCAAGTGGGCGACCGACTTCGACAAGATGGCCGAAAAGACCGTGATGAAACTGCTGCTCTCCAAAGACGCGCCTTTGAGCGTTGAAATGCAGACGGCGTTCAGAGCCGACCAGAGCGTGCAGCGGGAAGAAGGCAAATACATCTACAGCGACAACTGCAACGAGGCGGCAAAGAGCAAACTAACCGAACTCGCCGAGGACAACGCAGAGGCGAAGAACGACGAGGCCGAATACGAGGAAGTGAACGAAACCGAAACCACGGAAAGAGAGGCGAGCGATGAGGAAGTTCAATGACAACCAGCCAGAGCAGCGCACGGCCGACTGGCACCGCGCAAGGCTCGGACATTTCACAGGCAGCCAAATCGTGAAACTCATGGGGACCGGGCGGAAGAAGGACGATGTGTTTTCAGCGACAGCGGTCTCATACATCTTCCAAGTTGCGAGCGAACGACTGCTCTCCGAGAAGGTTGTGGAGGACGACGAGATGTTCTGGCTGTACCTCGAGCAGGTGAGCCACACCAACCGAGCGATGCAGTGGGGGATAGACAACGAGAACGAGGCGCGCGAACTATACGAGAAACTGCGTGGATGCGAGGTGCGAGAACTCTCCAGCGTTGAGCACGAGAGCGTGGCGAACTACGCCGCATCACCAGACGGGGTTGTGGAGAAATCGGACATCTGCGTCCGACTACTACTGGCAAGTTCAGGCGGAAATGGACTGCACTGGTGCGAGCGGCTGTGACTTCGTTGTCTACTGCCCATTCTTGGAGAAGCCGCTTCACATCGTTAGGATAGAGCGGAATGATGAAGCGATACTTCAAATCCACGAGCGTATATCGCTTGCTGAGAAATATATAAGCGAAAATATAATTAAAAATAAAAATTCAGAAAAAGACGATGGAAATAACAGGAGTTGTGAAGTCGGTGATGCCGACGCAGACAGGGACAAGCCAAAGCGGAAAGGCGTGGCAAAAGCGTGAGTTCATCATAGAGGAGACGGTGGGGAACTATCCAAACTCACTGGTTATAACAGCCTTCGGTGACAGGGTGGAAAAATTGAACACCTTGCGAGTTGGCGACTATGTGACAGCGCGCTTCGACACACAGGCGAGGGAGTACAACGGCAGGGCGTTCAACAACATCACCCTGTAATCACCCAGCCACAGGCACAGGCGCAACAACAAGCGTATATTGGCGCACCACAGCAGACGATGCCACAGCAATACCAAGCGGCACCGGCACAGCCATACCAGCAGATGCCAGCGCAACCGATGCAGCAACAACAAGGGCAGCGAGGCGACGACCTGCCATTCTAAAAACAGATACGACATGGTGGAGATAAGGAACAGCACTGCCGAAACCATCATCAGACACCTTCCAA
>SFLG01000139.1 GCA_004553485.1 Bacteroidales bacterium
AACAGCGCCGACCGCATCGAGCTCGACCCCGCCGTGTCGCCCGACGGCAAGCGCATCGTCTTCTCTGATTACAAGTCGGGCCAGATCTACACCGCCGACCTTAAGTAACCCTTGAACCGACTGAAAATTAACTACCTATGAAATTATTTAAAATATTACTGGCAGCTACGGCGACCCTCGCCGCCGTGGCGCCCGCACATGCCGGATGGGGCAACTCTAGGGTCAAGATTATGCTCGACCCGGGCCACGGCGGCTCGGACCCCGGTGCCGGCAGAGCCGGCTACCGCTACGAGCATGACTTGGTGCTCGACTGCTCGCTGGCCATGCGCGACTGGTTACGTAGCCACGGTGCTGTCAACGACAATGTGCGCCTCACCCGCGACCCGTGGATTTTCTGCTCGATCCACCTCAACGCCTTTGACGGAACTGCCCACGGCACCGAGACCTGGTACTACTGGGAAAATCGCTCGCACAACCTGGCTAATATAATGCAGAACGAGCTCCACAGCAAACTCGGCACCACCAACCGCGGTGTCAAGCAGAACGGCTGGACCGTCATCACCGGAGCCAGCTACATACCGGCCATCCTCACCGAGGGTCTCTTTGTCGACAACGTCTCGGAGAACAACATGATCAACAGCCGCGACAAAGCCGGTTTCGCCAACTGGGTCAACGGACACCTCCAGGGGTTCTACGACTTCATGACCAGCTCGGCCGAGGTCAGCTACAACGGCGACCAGGGTCTCAGCAACCCCGCCTCCGACCCCTGGAGCAACGGCAACAAACCTACCGAGAACCCCGGCGGAACGGGCGGATCGGATGCCAACCCCGCTTACGACGCCAACTGGGAGTCGAAAGCCCAGGTGAAGAAGAACGTTTTTGCATACAACATCCACGTCGACAAGACCAACATGCTGTGGCCCAAGGTCTCGTATCAGCTCAACGGCAAGACGCTCTGGGTGAAGATCCACGCATATATCAACGGCAAGGAAGTTGCCACTGTAGACGGCACAACCAACCAGCGCAACGAGGTCACTGTCGACCTCAGCAATGTCCGAGAGCGTGGCGATGTATACTTCACCATCCAGGCAAGGACCGCCGAGCCGGAGACCGGAGATAAACCTACACTGATCAAGGATGACATTCCTCCCTCCTGGACCAACAACTGGCACGCCAGATTCTTTAATGCAACCGGTGTTACCGTCAACAACTGCACCGACTCGCCCACCTTCGGCCGCATCATCGTTGCCGAGAGCCACAGCTGCCCCTACACGGGCTTTGTGTCGTCAACCAACGACAAGCATGGCCGTGGTGCTATGCTCTATGCCTTCACCCCGCAGATGCAGCCCATCCCCAACCCCGACCTCAAGGGTACCTGGGGCTTCAACGGCGCCCGCGACTGGGATGACAGCGGCTATGACCAGCTGGGTGCGTGGAGTAAGGTGAGGCGTTTACGAGCTCACCGACAACTCGCCCAACGGCAGTTCGCTCAACGGTTACGCCAACCGGGTACTCTCCACATCATGGCCTGTCACCGGCCTCGATGTCATCGGTAAGGGCAACGACCTGCGTCTGGCAGCTTTCGGCCCCCATCACATGATATATACCACCCCCACCACCGGTGATTATGTCGGTTGGTACGACATCGATACATACGGCACTAACGATGTTCCCAATCTGAAACTCTACTGGCCCAACACAGGGGCGACAAAAGACATTGACATGAGCGGTGTCAATATGGGTCACATTGACACGCAGACTCTGAGTGTCGCCTTTGATCCGGATGGAAACGGCATGATGCTCGGTAATGCCCGCAAAAATCATACCGGTAATACATATCCAATTTATGTGCATACGAGTGTCAATTCAGAAAAATCCCGACCACTGAATGACTGGCAATACGTCGACGGCGGTGCCGTGGCATATAACCATGACCGCACCATCTTTGCCGCTTCCGGCTCAAATGGTCAGATTTGTCTCTGGCGCGTCAACGGCAAGAACGGCGGCGTCGCAAACTATGCCTGGATTGGCGATTTTTATCCCGAGGTTGGTTCGGCCACACGCGACATCGCCTTTGACTATGCCAACAACATCTACATCACCGGCGACAACTGCCGCAAGGCCCTCGGCAACGGCCAGTACATCGGTACCGCCGGTATGGTATCGTTCCAGCTGCCCGAAAGCTGGGGCGGTAAGGTCGAGACATGGACACCTGCTCCCACTAACGAGCGCATCGTCAACTTCCAGCCCGCCGGTGTTGTTGTAAACATCAAAGAGGTGAAGTGGACCGGTAAGAACAGGCAGACCGCCTACATCTACTGGTCTCAAATCTGGCCCCACCGCTTGGACACCCCCTACGAGGTGAACCTGGAAATGTACACCCGCAACACCGACGGCAACAACATCGACAATACCATCCAGGTTATACCTTATTATAATGGTACAGCCGAGAAGGAGTCGAACATCCTGCGTATCGGTCACACCGACTACGAGCCCAATGGCGCCGACGCCATCAACACCAACGTTAGCATGGAGGGGGGCGC
>SFLG01000140.1 GCA_004553485.1 Bacteroidales bacterium
GTTGACGATGATGTATCACATGTGTGGCCGTTGCGATGCCGACTATCAGGTGTGTGATATGTTGAGCGATGTGCTGTCGAATGGTATGTCGTCGCGCTTCTATAGAAATGTGTTGGTGAAGTCGGGACTTTTCACAGAACTCGACGCATCGGTTTCTGGCACTTATGATCCAGGGCTGTTTATTGTGCGTGCCCGCTTGGCGGATGGTGTGTCATTCGCCAAGGCTAAGGATGCGATTGATGCCGAACTGGCTGATTTCCTCCGTAACGGTGCCACTGCCTACGAGATAGAGAAATGTGCCAACAAGTATGAGTCAACCCGGCTGTTCGACATGATTACTTACGAGAAAAAAAGCGTGAAGTTGTGTCAGTATGAGTTGCTGGGCGACGCTGCCGATATTAATAAGGAAGTGGGTAAGTATCGCTGCATCACTCAAGATAGGCTGATGAATGGGCTGATGAATGTGGCTAAAAATTTGCTGAATCCCGACAATTGTTCCATTCTGTATTATGGTCCCGACGCATAGCGTGGCGACAACAAAACAGATGCTCAATTCCTTAAAAGCTGAAAAAATAAGGGTTAATGATAAAAAATCAAGAAAAAACCGCTTGTTTGTGGAATTTTTTTGTAAATTTGGAATTAATTAATATGTTGACCGTAGGTCATTAATAAATATCATTATGGAATCGCGTGAAATGTCCCAATCGAACAACGAACTCGAAAAGGATGTAACCTTGAACTCCGAGTCTGTACAACAAGACCAAGTTACAGAACTTTCAGAGCAGAAACCTGAAGTGGCAGCAGCTGTCACTGAAGAAGTTGTGAATCAAGTTTCAGAAACTCAAAAGGTTTCTGAAGAGTCGTTAACCAACTATGCAGCTATGGATAAGAAGCAACTCGTGGAGGTGCTTCAAAACCTTGCACAGCAACCCGTCAACGAAGTGAAGGAAGATGTTGTTCGTGTCAGGGTGGCTTTTGCCGCTATCCGCAAGGAAGAACTGGCGAAAGAAAAAGAAGCCTTCATTGCCAAGGGTAATGAAGAGGCTGCTTTTGCCCCCGCTGCCGATGAGCTGGAAGAACAGTTCAAGAGTTTGTATTCAGAAATCAAAGAGAAAAGAGCTGCCTACAATGCTGCGCAAGATGCCTTGAAGGCTGAAAATCTTGCCAAAAAGCGCGAAATCATTTCTAAGATTAATGAGATAGCAGAAGATGCCGACAACGTGAATCGTCAGTACAGCACCGTTCAGCAACTTCAGCAAGACTTCAAAGCCATTGGCGAAGTGCCTTCTGAAAATGATACAGAAGTGTGGAAGTCGTATCAGGTGGCTGTGGAGCGCTTCTACGACTTGCTGAAGATGAATAAAGAACTTCGCGACTATGATTTCAAGAAAAACTTGGAACAGAAGCAAGCACTTTGTGCCGAAGCTGAAGCCCTCGACGAGGAAGCCGACATCGTGGATGCTTTCAAGAAATTGCAGCAGCTTCATACCTCTTGGCGTGAAATAGGTCCTGTAAGCAAGGAAATTCGCGAAGAATTGTGGACACGTTTCAAAAACTGTAATCAATAAAAAATATCAATCATTCTTCGAAGAGCGTAAGGCCAAAGAAAAGAAGAATGCAGAAGGTAAGGAAGCACTTTGTGTGAAGATTGAGGCTATCTCTACCGACAACCTGAAAACCTACGCTGCGTGGGACGAAGCCACTAAGGCTATTATCGGATTGCAGGAAGAATGGAAGAAGCTCGGTTTCGCTTCTCGCAAGGTGAATACCGAACTGTTTGCCCGTTTCCGCAAGAGTTGCGATGAATTCTTTGCAAAGAAGGCTGAATTCTTCAAGCGAATGAAAGATGAACTTGCAGCAAACTTGGCTAAGAAAATCGAACTTTGTGAAAAGGCTGAGGCTCTGAAGGATTCCACCGAATGGAAGAAGACCACCGATGCCCTCATCGCTTTGCAGAGAAAGAGTGGAAAACCGTTGGTCCAGTGGTGAAGAAGCACAGCGATGCCGTGTGGAAACGCTTTATCGCTGCATGCGACGCTTTCTTTGAAGAAAAGAAGAAGCAGAACGTGAATGTTCACTCTGTTGAGCACGAAAACCTCAAGCAGAAAAAGGACATTATCGCTCAAATCAACTCAATTCTTGAAAACAAGGAAACAGAAGATGCTCCAAACAAGGTTCGTGAATTGATGAAGAAATGGCAGGAAGTGGGTCATGTGCCTTATAAGGAAAAAGACAAGGTGTATGCCGAATACAAGGC
>SFLG01000057.1 GCA_004553485.1 Bacteroidales bacterium
CAGTTCGAGGTTCCCGCCCACGACTTCAAGGACAACGACGCATACCGTTGGATTCCCGTCTCGATTGACCTGTCGAGCGTCAAGATCGGCAAGGACACCGAGATCAGCATCCGCAACTGTGACGAGCAGTGGCCGTGCGCCGAAGCAGCGCGCTACCACCTCGACAACATCAAGATTGTCGACAAGGGCGAGTAATCCCCCGACCGACACACTAATCTGAACCACCCGCAGGGTGCAGCTGTCCGCAGCTGCACCCTGCGTTGCGTTTGTGGGGCACGCCAAAATAGCTAAAATAGCTAAGGTAGCTTAGATAGCTAAGGTAGCTAAGGTGGCAGGGCAGTGGGCCGGGCCAGCCAGCAAAAAAGGCTGCGCCGGATGGCACAGCCTTATGGGTTGTTGGGGGCAGCGGGCGCGGTGGGCCCGGCCTGTCAGCGGCGGCGGTAGTCGATGAAGCGGTAGGGGACGCCGGTGCGGGGGTCGGTGTGGACGGGCGACTCGGCGGCGACGCGCCAGACGTCGGGCGAGAGGGCGGGGAAGTGCGTGTCGGCGTCGGGGACGTCGGCGTCGATGACGGTGAGGAGCAGCCGGTCGGCAAGGGGTAGGGCCTGGCGGTATATCTCGCCACCGCCTATCACCATCACCTCGACGTCACCCCCGGCTGCGATATCCTTGTCATGCGTGGCATTGCACACAGTAGCGGCCTTGTCGTGCGTGGCATTGCTCTCGGCGGCTGCGATGGCATCGGCCAGTGTGGTGTGGCACTCGGCGCCGGGGGCTTGCCAGCCGGCGTTGCGCGTGACAACGATGTTGCGGCGCCCGGGGAGGGCTCCGCCGGGGAGGCTCTCGAATGTCTTGCGGCCCATCACCAGCGGGTGGCCCATGGTGAGCTCCTTGAAGCGCCGCAGGTCGGCACTGATGTGAAAAGGCATATCGCCCTTTATGCCGATGGCACCGTCACGCGCCACCGCAGCAATTATCGTTACTGACATACCGTTAAGGGTAAAATTTAAAGGTTAAATCGACCACGGCGGTTAGACGCTGACGCGGCCGGCGATGTGGGGGTGCGGGTCGTAGTCGGACAGGGTGAAGTCGTCGTAGCTGAAGCCGAAGATGTCCTTAACGTCCGGGTTGAGCGTCATACGGGGCAGGGGGCGCGGCTCGCGCGACAGCTGCAGGGCTACCTGCTCGAGGTGGTTGTTGTAGATGTGCGCGTCGCCGAGGGTGTGCACAAACTCGCCCGGCTCGAGGCCCGTCACCTGTGCCACCATCATCAGCAGCAGGGCGTACGAGGCGATATTGAAGGGCACGCCCAGGAAACAGTCGGCCGAGCGCTGGTAAAGCTGCAGCGACAGGCGTCCGTCGGCCACATAGAACTGGAACATAGCGTGGCACGGCGGCAGTTTCATGTTGGGGATGTCGGCGACATTCCATGCCGACACTATCAGGCGGCGCGAGTCGGGGTTGGTGCGTATGTCGTTGACCACCTGGCTTATCTGGTCGATGAACGTCCCGTCCGGGGCAGGCCACGAGCGCCACTGGTAGCCGTAGATGTGGCCCAGGTCGCCGTCGGCATCGGCCCATTCGTTCCAGATGCGCACGCCGTGCTCGTTGAGGTAGGCGATGTTGGTGTCGCCGCGCAGAAACCACAGCAGCTCGTATATTATCGACTTGAGATGCAGCTTTTTGGTGGTGAGCAACGGGAAGCCGTCGCGCAGGTCGAAGCGCATCTGGTGGCCGAAGACACTGCGTGTGCCCGTGCCCGTGCGGTCGCTTTTGGGAGTGCCCTCGTCGACGATACGACGTAGCAGGTCGAGATATTGTTTCATTTTGTGGAGGTTTTTTTCGTAGTGGAGATTTTGTTGCAGGTGTCGACAGCTCCCGGCGCCGACGTCTCGGCCGGGCCGCCGGCCTGTGCCGTTGTGCGTGTGCGCATCATCAGGGGCCACTGTAGGCGCGTGCGCGACGACGACCAGCGTATGGCGCTGTTGGGGCATACCGCCACGCAGTCAAAGCACACCACGCAGCGCGAGTTGTCGACCAGGCTCAGGTCGGAGTTTATGCAGCGGCTCTTGCACGTGCGCTCGCAGGCGCCACAGTGCACGCACAGGTCGGGGTTGATGTCGAAGCCCATCAGGGCGACGGTGGAGATGCTTCCGAGGGCCGCGCCCACCGGGCAGATGCTGTTGCAGAGCAGACGCCCCGAGCGCCAGGCCGTCACCGTGCCGACGACAATCACCATCGCCGCCGCCACTACGCCCGACGCCGTCACCGCGCCCCATACCGCGAACAGCCGCGCAAAGTCGGCGTATGGGTCGAGCCATCCGGTAAGGGTGGACGAGCCCAGGGCCACGGCCTCGACGAAGACCGCCAGGGCGAGTAGCCTGAGGTAGGGGAAGCCGGGGGCGGCGCTGAAGTGCGTCATCGGCCCTTTGAGCCGGCGCGCCCGCAGACGGCTGACGATGTCCATGCACGTGCCCGCGGGACATACCGTCGAGCAGTAGACGCGTCCGCAGGTCAGGGTCACTATCAGCCAGAACGCTATCCACGTCAGGCATCCGCCAAGGATGGCGCCGACGAGCTGCATGGCCGACAGGCGTCCGGCGACAAAGCCGACCCAGCCGCCGAGGCCGCACAGCCCCGCTGTCAGCAGCAGAAGCACTGTCAGCGACACTGTTATTCGGATTATGCGGAGTTTTTTATACAAAAGACGATAGCTTGTCCGCCCTGCGGCGGGAGTGCGAAAAGGGTTGTTGCCCGTCACGTAGGGCCGGACGGTAAAAACAAGTTAGTGCAAAGATACAAAATTTAGCATAATCAGCTCAAAAACCTCGGAAAAATACTATAAGTTGATTTCTTTCACCGTCTAGGGTTGTACGCATTTATAATCTTTTGTAAATTTGCGTCCCGAGGCCGGAAATTGCCGGACAAGTCGGACAGGCCGGAAAGGTCTGATGGGCCTGATAAGTCTGGCAAGTTGGATAAGTCTGACCTTACCTCCTCCCTCCCTGCCGGAGTGACCAATCTGAATATCAAAAGAAAACAATATATGAAGACCAAGTTTTTTGCGGCCATCGCCGCAACATTCGTCGCCTGGGGCGCCTATGCCGCCGAGCCCGCGGGCTATTACAGCTCTTGCGACGGCAAAAACGGAGCGGCACTGTTGAGTGCGCTCAACCAGAAAATCGGAAATCCCTCGGTGACGAGCTATGACGGTCTGTGGACCCTCTTCACCAAGTCGGACGTCAAACCCAACGGTCGCCTGTGGGACATGTACTCGACCAAAGAGTGGACGACGGGCCAGAAATGCGGCAACTACAGCAATGTGGGCGACTGCTACAACCGCGAGCACTCGTTCCCCAAGAGCTGGTTTGACGATGCCCGCCCGATGTACTCGGACGCCTACCACCTCTACCCCACCGACGGCAAGGTCAACGGCCAGCGCTCAAACTTCCCCTTCGGCGAGTGTGCCAACGGCACCAGCCTGGGCACCTACAACGGCGTGCGCGCCCTGGGCAAGCTGGGTACGTCCACCTTCCCCGGCTACAGCGGCAAGGTCTTCGAGCCTGACGACCAGTACAAGGGCGACTTTGCCCGCTCGTACTTCTATATGGCTGCCGCCTACAACACCAAGATAGCAAGCTGGAACAGCGACATGCTGGCCCACAACAGCTATCCCGCCTTTGCCGACTGGGCGGTGAACCTGCTGCTGAAATGGCACCGCCAGGACCCCGTGAGCCAGAAAGAGCTTGACCGCAACGAGGTTGTCGCCGCCCAGCAGAAAAACCGCAACCCCTTCATCGACCACCCCGAGCTGGCCGAGTACATCTGGGGCGACAAAAAGACCGTGCCCTGGAGCAGCAGCGGCGTCCCCGCCAAGCCCGAGTTCTCGATTCCCGCCAACGGCAGCACTATCGACATGGGCACAATAGCCCTCGGCGCCACCCTCTCGCGCCAGATTAAGGTCAAGGGCGAAGGCCTTACCGCCGCCGCCACCGTCACCGTCAGCGGCGTCGGCTTCAGCGTCACCCCCGCCAGCCTGTCCGCCGCATCGGTCAACCAGGCCACCGGTACCGAGCTTACTGTAAGCTTCAAAGGCAGCGCCGACGGCGTCGCCACCGGCAAGCTCACCATCACCTCCGGCGAGGCCGTGACGGGCGTCACCCTCACCGCCCGCACCGTCAGCGCCCTCGAGGCCGGACAGGCCACCGACATCGGCGCCAACCAGTTCACCGCACACTGGACCTACATCGGCGACGAGGACAGCAACGGCAACTACATCATCACCGTTTACGACGCCTCCAACGCCGTGGTCGACACCTATCCCCGCAGCGTAAAGGCCACCGACGGCCGGGCCGTCTGCGACGAGCTTGACGCCAACACCCCCTACACCTACACCGTCAGCAGCAAGACAATGACCTCAAAGCCCGTGGCCTTCACCACCGGCGAGCTCATCCCCTCGGTACTGTTCATGTACGACGGCGAGCTGGCCATGACAGCTGTCGCCGGGACACCCTCCGAGGCTTACGAAATTTTGCTCGACATCGAGAATATCGCCGAGGACATCAACATCTCGGTCACCGCTCCCTTCCAGGTCACCACCGACAAGGCCGAGTGGGGCACGTCGGTCACCGTCTCGCCCGTCGAAGACCGCATCTATCTGCGCGTCAACAGCGAGACCGCCGGCCAGTTCACCACCGTGCTGAAGGCCGTCGCCGGCGACTACATTAACGACGAGACCGAGGTCAGCGCCACCGTCACCGCCGACCTGCCCTTCATGGAGACCTTCGAGGCCAACGTCGCCGGCTCGTACCTCAGCAACACCGAATACCAGGGCTCGGCCTGCAAGTGGATGCTGGTCAAGAACGCCGGTGTATACGCTGTCGCCAACGAGGCTTACGAGGGCAGCAACTACCTGCGCTTCGGCAAAAACTCCGACTCGTCCGTCGAGATGGCCGACGCCAAGGAAGGCGGTGTCTCCACCGTCGAGTTCATGGCCCGCAAGTGGCCCAACGACGCCGATGCCACGCTTAAGGTCGAATACAGCGTCGACGGCGGCGAATGGGCCCAGGCCGGCAGCGACATCAGCCTCACCGACGGCAAGACCTACAACAAATTCACCGTCACCGTCAACCAGCCCGGCGCCGTGCGCATCCGCATTGCGCAGACCGCCGGTGGCCGCCTCTGCATCGACAACGTCGCCCTCGGCAGCTATGCCGCCGGCATCGAAGGCGTGGAGAGCGACTACCGCGGCTGGACAGCCTACAGCCACGGCGGACAGCTCGTTGTTGAGCTTAGCGAAGATGCTGTAGCCGGCGTTTACGGCGTGGACGGCAAGACATACCACCACGGCCTGCTCAAGGCCGGCACCAACGTCCTCGACGTTCCCGCCGGACTCTATGTCGTGGCCGTCAAGGACTTCAGCCGCCGTGTCCTGGTCAAGTAACGACCTTGACGAGGCGATGATGCGCACGGGACTCCTGCTGGGCGACGCCGCAATGCGTCGCCTGGCGGAGGCTCGCGTCATCATCCTGGGCTGCGGAGGCGTGGGCTCGTGGTGCGTCGAGGCCCTTGCCCGCAGCGGGGTGGGGCACATCACCGTGGTCGACAGCGACACCGTGGCCGTGTCCAACATCAATCGTCAGCTTGTGGCCGACTTCACCACCGTGGGCCAGCTCAAGGCCGACGTCATGGCCCGGCGCATACACAACGTCAGCCCCTCTTGCCGCGTGCACGCCGTTGCCGGGGTGTACACCGCCGCCAATGCCGACAGCTTCGACCTCGACAGCTACGACGTCATCGTCGATGCCATCGACTCGCTCGACGCCAAGGCCGACCTTATCCTGCGTGCCACGCGTTGCCGCCACGCGCGCCTTGTCTCGTCGATGGGCGCGGCGCTGAAGACCGACATCCTGTCGGTGGATGTGGCCGAGTTCTACGACGTCAAGGGCTGCCCGCTGGCACGTGCCCTGCGCGACCGCTTCAAGCGCATGGGCCGGTTCCCCGCCCGCAAGTTCAAGTGCGTGTATAGCCCCAAGTCGCAGCCCAACAGCCGCGAGCTGCCGCCGTCGGTCACCGCCAACGGCACCAAGCGCGTCAACGGCACCCTCGTCACCGCCACCGCCGTCTTCGGCCTCCTTCTGGCCCAGCTTACCCTCTCCCGCCTCATTGCATAAAACCCCAACCCAATGCCTGACCTCGACCTTCCTCCTCGGCTCAATGGCGAAATTGAACGCCTCAGCCCTGAAACGCGCAAAGTGGTGATAATCGGTGCCAACGGTGCCGGCAAGTCGCGGTTTACGCGTCGCCTGGCCACCGGCCTCGGCGACCGTGCCTACCGTCTCAACGCTCTCGACGCCCTCTACAGCGTCACGGCGCCGGACCCCGAGCACAACACCGTCGACCGGCTGCACCAGCAGGCCTCCACCATCCCCGCCTACGACAAAGAGCGGCCGCAGACGCGCCTCGAGCGGCTGATGTCGCTTCTTGTGTCAGACGAGCTGGCCGGCCTCTTCCGCTTCAAGTTCAGCCTTGACCGCAGCGGCGACAAGCCCCGCACCCTGCCGTCGACACGGATGGACCGCCTCATCGCCTTTTGGCGTGAGGTCTTCCCCGGCAACCGCGTCCTGGTCGACACGGGCAATGTGCGGTTTGGCCGCGACGACAGCGACGACACCATCGGTGCCGCCCGCCTCTCGGACGGCGAGCGCGCCGTGCTCTACTACGGCACGGCCATGCTCTACGCGCCCCAAAACGCCGTGGTGATGATTGACAGCCCCGAAATATTCCTGCATCCCGGCACCATGCAGAGCGTATGGAACCGTCTCGAGAACCTGCGCCCCGACTGCACGATGATATACACCACCCACGACCTGGAGTTCGCGGCCTCGCGCCACGGCTCGACCTACGTGTGGGTGCGCTCGTGCAACACGAGCACGCAGCGGTGGGACTACAAGATTGTACCGCGCGGGTCAATACTCACCGACCAGATTTCGTTGGCGATAATGGGGGCGCGCAAGCCCGTCCTGTTCATCGAGGGCGACCACCGCTCCATCGACTCGCAGCTATACCCGCTCATCTTCCCTGACAGCACGGTGCGCCCCCTGGGCAGCTGCAACAAAGTCATTGAGGCCACGCGCACCTTCAACGATCTCAACAGCTTTCACCATCTTAAGGCCCAGGGCATTGTCGACCGCGACCGCCGCGATGACGGCGAGGTGGCCTACCTGCGCCGCAAAAACATAATGGTGCCCGATGTGGCCGAGATAGAGAATATGCTGCTCCTGCCCGAGATTGTGGGCGCCGTCGCCGCCTCGCGCGGCAGGGACAGCGCGCGCGTCGTCGACTCGGTGCGCCGCAGCGTGCTCAAGATGTTCGGCCACGACATCGACGAGCAGGCCCTGCAGCATACGCGCCACCGCGTCAAGCGCACCGTCGAATACCGCGTCGACGGCCGTTTTGCCGACATCGGGGCGCTGGAGAAGCACATAAACTCGCTCACCGGCGAGATCAATCCCCGCGGGCTGTATGAGCAATTCCGCCGTGAGTTCCGCGGCTACCACGCCGCCGGCGACTACGAGTCGGTGCTGCGCGTCTACAACAACAAGTCGATGCTCCCCGGCTGCAACGTGGCCGGGCTGTGCGGCCTGGGCAACAAAGAGGAGTACATAGCCGCCGTGATGAAGCTGCTGTCCACCGACAGCGTCCACGCCCGCGCCATCCGCGAGGCCGTCCGCAACGCCCTCGAGGCCGGCACCGAAGCTCAGTAAGGCGGCCTAAACATCAGTAAATCATCAGCGTGGCGACAATCCACCAGGAGGGTACGCCGTCAAAGTAGAGCAGCACGTCGCCGTAGCGGTTGCGTGCGCGCAACTTGTTGCCGTCGATGTATGCCAGCACATCGCCGTACTTGTCTTTGACGCGGATATTGTTGCCGTCCTTGTACAGCAGGCGGTCGCCGTAAGGGCCGCCGCTGCGCACGGTGTTGCCGTCGAGGTAGAGCAGGCGGTCGCCGTAGCGGCCCTCGCTGCGCACGTACGAGTCGTCGCGGTAAAACAGCACGCTGCCGTATTTGTTGTGCTCGCGCAGCTTCTGACCGTCAACGTAATAGAGCGGGGTGGAGTATTGGCTTTTGCGTATCGACTGCGCCTTTGCCGGCATCACTGCCGCCAGCGCCAGCACCAGTACGGCCAGCCGCAAAACAGATTTGATGTTCAGGGATTTGACTTTCATAGGGTTGGAATTGCCGAGGTTACACCGGCTGCGTGGGCCGGGCGCGTGTGTTGCTGCGTGCACTGGCGCCGTCCGCGGCGACGCGTGTGCATCTGCGTCCGTGGCGCGTGTGCCGATGCGGGTCAGCGCGTGCGTGCCATTGCCGGTACCGCAAATTTATAAATTTACGACGAAAAAGTAGCGCAAATCGATTACAAATAGCAGGAAAATGCATATCTTTGTAGATGGTAAGGCATACGCCCTTGCCACCGACATTCAACACAGTCGTTCATCACGGCCGACGGGGACGACGCCCCTCGTCGCCGGCTATAAAACTTATTGCAATGGGTTTCTTAGATAAAGTTAAAAACGCCATCCTCCCTCTGACGGGCGACCTCAGCGGCACACCCGCAAAGAAAAGAAGTCAGGGCAACAATCAGGGCAACCTCGTTGTCGAAGAACTGACGTATGCCTTTGAAGAGTCGCTGCAGACCATCGGCAACACCATCCTCTTCGACACGGCCTACGTGGCCTACGTGCCCAAGGAGTACTACAACAAGCTGCACCTCACCTTCGGCATCATCGCCCAGGAAACCCGCGATATCTTTGAGAAAAAGATTGCCGAAAAGCTCGCCGCCAACAAAAAGCTGAAGTGCACGCCGCTCGACAACAAATGGTCGTTCGACATCATCAGCCTCGGCGAAGGGTGCAAAATCTCGGACGTCTCGTACGACCAGCTCGAGGAGCAGTTTGTGGCCGTGCGCTCGTCGCTGAAATCGTCCGACCGCTTCGACTTCAGCTCCATGGGCGAGGGCGACACCATCAAGACCAACCGGTCGCAGCCCTCGAGCACCTTCAACGGCATGCAGTTCCTCAACCCCGACGCCATACGCGGCCTCAAGCCCAGCGGCAACGGTTACGCCTATCCCATAATGATCAACGGCACGCCCGTGGGCGAGGTGGGCGGCAGCGACAAGGTGCTGGCCACGCTCAAGGCCGACGGCGCCGAGCTGCTCAACCAGTTCGGCGACAAGGTGCCGTCGTTTGCCATCCGCGTCCCCGACATCTGGATTGGCGGCTCGTCGGCGGCAACATCCTACGAGGGCCTGCCGCTGCTGCGCATCAAGTCGGAGGAGGTGATGAACCCCCACTTCCGCATCCGCCAGAGCGACAAGGGCTGGTTCGAAATCTATCCCGTCGGCAACGTCCAGTTAGGTCCCATCCCCCTCGAGAAAAGGCAGTGGACACGTCTGCCCGACCGCAACGCCTCGATTCAGATTAACGACATCGAGCTGATATTCAACAAGAAATAAAACACCCCGAACCGGACAGCCATGCCCGGTTCAAGTATATAAGATAGACGACGATGTGGAACACCCTGTTTATAGCCGGAGAGATTGCCCTAATCCTCTTTCTGTTGGGTATGACATTCAAAACGCCTGACAATCAACAGTAAAAACCCTATTATTCGGAAATGAAAAACGGACTCGACATATCAAGTTTCGGCGCCACCGACACCGGCTGCGTGCGCGAGAACAACGAAGACACCCTCATCACCATGCAGCTGTGGGACATGCGCCACACGCTGCTTGTCGCCATCGACGGCATGGGCGGCGAGGAAGGCGGCGAAGTGGCCGCCGAAATAGCCCGCAAGACGATAATCGAATTTCTCACCAAAAACCGCGAGGGCAGTGTCCTGGGCTTGCTCAAGCAGGCCATGGCCCTCGCTAACAACGAGATAGTGAAGGCTGCCGAGGAAGACCCGCGCCTGCACCGCATGGGCTGCGTGGCCACCGCCGGCATAGTGTCGCTGGACGAGGCAACGTTGTACGTTGCCCACGTTGGCGACTCGCGCCTTTACCGCTACTCGCGCGGCGAGCTCACCAAACTCACCCACGACCACAGCCTGGTGGGCTACCAGGAGGAGCAGGGACTCCTCACCGAGGAGCAGGCCATGCACCATCCGCGCCGCTCGGTGATAGAGCGATGCCTGGGCAGCGGCATGCACACTGCCGACGAGCGCGGCTTTATCGACGGCTCGCTCTTCCCCCTGGTGGGCGGCGAGACCTTTGTCTTCTGCTCGGACGGCCTGTGCGACATGGTTACCTCGGCGCAGATTGCCGAGTGCCTGCGCAACAACAAGACGGCCGAGGATAAGTGCCTGGCCCTCATCGAGGCTGCCAAGGACGCCGGCGGCAAGGACAACGTCACCGTCATCGTCGCCGACATCACCGACTCCAATCCGACGACAACGACCGCTGCCGACGCCGCACCGGCTGCCCCGGGTGCAAAAAGCGGCAACGCCGCACGTGGCGGCAAAGCTGTCAGCGTAGTGTCGATGCGAAAGCAACGGATGGGCACTCTTGCCATCCTCGTAGTGGCCGGGCTCGTACTGCTTACTGCCGGATTTTTCCTGGGACGCTGCACGGCCCCCAAGGCCGAGGAGCCCTTGACCACCGGAAAACAGGGTCGCGCCGGATGGCTGCCCCAGGGCAAAGGAGGTGCCGACACAGTCAAGAAGGACACCGTCAAATACGTTGCCAACCCTGCCGTGGACGGCCAGGACGGGACCAACGGCGAAAAGGTCGGCGGGACCCACGGCGAAAAGGACGGCAAGAAATCGAACGGACAGAAGTCCGAGACAAATCAACAGTCTGATAAACAAGGACGATGAAAAAGAACTTAAGCACAGGCATAGTCGGCTTCCTGATTGTTGCCGCCGTCTTCTGCAT
>SFLG01000058.1 GCA_004553485.1 Bacteroidales bacterium
CGCGCAGCTTGACGGGCGGTATCATGTCCTCCAGGGCGTCGTAGAGCGGCTGCAGGTAAGGGTCAATCTTGTCCTTCATATCGCCGGGGAGGAAGCCCAACTTCTCGCCGGCCTCGACGGCGGGGCGCGAGAGGATGATCTTGCGCACCTCGCGGTTCTTGAGGGCGCGCACGGCCAGGGCGATGGCGATGTAGGTCTTGCCCGTGCCGGCGGGGCCCATGGCAAAGGTGAGGTCGTTGTCGGTATACTCCTGAACCAGCTTCTGCTGGTTGGGGGTGCGGCCCATGATGGGCTTGCCGTTGAGGCCGTAAATGATGACGTCGTCGCGCTTAAGCTCGGCGGGGGCCTCGCCCTTCACGATGTCGAGGATGGCGTCCTCGGTGAGGCGGTTGTACTGGTTGGCGTATTCGGCCAGCTCTTTGATTTTCGTCTCGAAATCAACGGTTTCGCTGTCCTCGCCCATCACTTTTATCACCTGTCCGCGCGCCGCGATACGCAGCTTGGCGTAAAGGCTGCGGATAAGGTGCATATTCGAGTTGTTGACGCCGTAGAATACCACGGGGTCAACGTTGTCAAGTATTATCGTTCTTTCTATCATATATTCTTTTAGAGAGCAAAACTTGCGCCAAAGGCACTTACTGTCTTTTGCGCGGCGGCGACAGCAGGACGGGGCCGCGGGTGTCGGCGCTGCTACGGGTCAGCACTTCGGGCGCCGGGCGCAACGAGTCGGTGAGCGGGCTCACCAGCCAGGCCGTGTCGGGGACTTGGTCAACAGACTGCGCCGTTAGGATGCGGTCGTGCAGGTAGAAGTTCATATTGTAGTATCGCAGCAGGCTGTCGTTGGGGATGACGCCGTAGATGGCGGCGCCTCGGGGCACGCGCTCGTCGATGCGGCGCGCGGCGCCGATGTCGCTGCGGCTGTTTAGGGCCATGGGCATATACGAGCCAAGGTAGGCTGCCACAAGCAGATAGGTCAGCACGGCAGCCGTGGCGGCGCTCAGGACTCTGGCGCGACGGGAGACGAAGATACAGCCCGCGACGAGGGCAGTGCCCAGGGCCGGTATCCACTGCCACGCGCCCACCGGGCTGAGGGCTTTGATATGTATCCAGCCAAGGTTGACGCCGACAAACACCGCTGCGGCGACGATGGCCACCGAGCCGATAAAGTAGCACCAGCCGTGCATAAACCGCGTGTCGCCGATACGTCTGACGGCGGCGGCAACGAAGTAGGCCACAAAGGGATAGCACGGCAGCAGGTAGACAGCCCTTTTGCTGGACGGGAAGCAGTAGAAGACAAAGACAGTAAGGGCGCAGACAAGACACAGCAGCGGCCATCCGCGCAGGTGGCGTATCTGCCCGAAGGTCGAGCGTACGCGCTTGAAGCACAGCGACACAAGCAACGGCACCGTCCACGGCAGCGTGCCTCCCGCCATCGACATTATGTTGTAGTACCACGGATTGACGTGGCTCTGATAGCCCATCGTTCCGGTCAGGCGTCCTATATTCTCTTCAAAGGCGAGGTCGAGGAAGGCGTCGCCGCCCTGTCGCCAGGCCAGGTAGTACCACAGCGCCGGCAGGGCGAACGAGGCGAGGCATATCCCCGTCAGCGACAGCACGGTGCGCACAAAGTTGCGCCGCTCGACAAGCATGTATATGCCCATGCACAGGCACGGCAGCAACGACCCCACGGGGCCCTTGGTGAGGGTGGCGCCGCTGAGCAGGAAGACGGCCACGAGGGCCAGCCACGGGCGCTTCGACATCCCGTACATGGCGTATATGCCGCCCACCATGCACGCCGTCAGCAGCATGTCCACGCGGCAGGCCACGGCGGCGCGGAAGACCTCGAACATCGTCGCGCACACCAGCATCGTCATCCACGCCATCGTCGTGCCTTTGTGGCGGCGCACCATGGCAAAGGTGGCCGTCAGCATCGCCGAGGCGGCCAGGGCCGACGGCAGGCGCGACAGGAACTCGGTGACCACTCCGCCGTTGAGCAATGCCGACAGCACGGCTATGCACCAGGCCAACATTGGCGGCTTGTAAGGGATGTCGGCCCCCTGGCTGACGGGCAGCACCCAGTCGCCGCTCTGCAGCATCGACACTGCCACTATGGCCTCGCGCGGCTCGCCCTTGGTGTAGAAGTATGTGTCGCCCAGCCAGGGCACAAAAAGCAGCGCACAGGCAAGAAAGGCAAATAGTATATTGTGGCTTCGACGCATAATCTCTGACGGTAGTGCCCGCGCTTTTCCGACCTTTCATCGGTTGCCGGGGCGAATAATTATTTGCAAAATTAGCATATTTTTTCGAGCCCGCCTTTGCCGTTAATATAAAAAAGATTACTTTTGTACCGCAATAGGCCCTCGAGAGGGCCGGCAAATTCGGAATATTCAAACAAACACTAACAAAAACTTAAGTAGTCCGGAAAAATCAACGAGCAGACAAAACGCTGTTGTTTTCGAGGCATTTTGGCGGCAAAGCAAAGGAGCCTGTCACGACAAGCCACTGAGCGACAACGCCAAAGCAAGCTCAAAAAGAGTAAGTTTTATCGTTCAAGACTTCCACTGCTTAACAAATCGTTTAATTATTAACAACTACTTATTATGGCTTACGTAATTTCTGACCGTTGTGTGGCCTGCGGCACCTGCCTGCCCGTATGCCCCGTAGAAGCTATTTCGGAAGGTGAAATCTACCACATCGACCCCGACACCTGCATCGAGTGTGGCTCATGCGCTGAGGTCTGCCCCAGCGGCGCCATCGACGCTCCCAACTAATCCCCTCTCCCCCCTCCACCGCAGCGGCGCCACCCACCCCGGGTCGGCGCCGCTTCGATTTTAGAGCCCTTATTTGGGAGTTTGGGACAAATGTGGTAACTTTGTGGGTGAAATTGACATGCGGTAGTGGCTCAGTTGGTAGAGCATTGGCTTCCCAAGCCGAGGGTCGCGGGTTCGAGCCCCGTCTACCGCTCTCTCTTACAGCGCCGTCCCCTGCACGTGCAGGGGATGGCGCTTTGCTTTTACTCAAAGGCAAATATATACCCAAGTCCCTGACCTATCGGCAACATAACGTTGGGGGGTGTGTCAAAATTTCAAGATTTTGGTACGCCCCATTTGTCTATTATGTGGGTGAAAATTAAAGCGTTCATGGAAAAAATGTGATAATTACGCTCTCCATTCAAAAAAACTTTCCAAATGGAAAAATTAAATCAAAGTTTATGTGTAACTTTGCCGAAATAGGTGGTATTGATTATTCGTTTTCAATACTCATAACCGTAAAAAAGTCATATGATTATGTTAACAAAATTGCAATTATCACTTAGACCGGCTTCATGGTTGTTGGCATTGTTGATTATTACCTCGGTATTGCCTGCTAAAGCCCAAGAAGAGCCGTTTGTGTTTGAATGGGCGGAAGACGGAAGCGGTTACATAATGAAACCCCGTCCCTATGAAACTTATGAAGGCGTGCTCGACGTGCCGCCAGTGCGCGAAAGTGATGGTAAACCTATTGTAAGCGTTGAAGGGTTTGATTACCAAGAGCGACTCCTCGGTGTTCAATTCTGGGAGGGAAGCCAAGTGAAAAAAATCGGTTCTTTTAACGGGTGTACAGGAATAGAATTTGTATCGGGCATACCCAATACTGTTGAAACCATAGGTGATTATGCATTCTATGGCTGTACGAGGCTTCACGATATATCCCTGAATGAAGGCCTGAAATATATTGGCATTGCCTGCTTTGAAGGCTGCACATCCCTCAAGTCCATTAAGTTGCCGGGAAGTTTGAAAGTACTGCGAGAGAATGCATTCAGAATCTGCACCGCTCTCGAGACTGTAGAGTTTGCGGAAGGTCTGGATTTCTATACAGATGAAGGAGGCTATTATTCTTACGGCTTTTACAATAATGTTTTTGACGGTTGCGAAAGTCTACACACGGTAATATTGCCAAAAAACACTTCCAAAGGTTTGATTATACCCCCGTCTACTTTTAGTTGGTGTCCAAACCTCAAGTCAATTGAGTTTCCTGCCAACACCCGCACAATCGGACAAATGGCATTCTATCGCTCCGGTATTGAAAATCTTGACCTCACAGCAGTTACATCAGATAATATATACGTGGAGGGCTATTACTCATTTGCTGCATGCGAAAATCTAAAAAGCATTAAAGCCAATGGTAATTTTAAATTTGACATGACAAGCCTCTATACATTCCAAGATTGCAAGGCTCTCAAAAGCGTTACTATTAACGGCTCCGGCGACGATTATATCGAAATTACTCCCGATGCTTTTAGATGGTGCGATAACTTGGAGACTGTCGAGGTCTATCGCCTTAAGGGAACGGGCGAGATCAATGAAATGGACAGTGTCTTCGTAGGATGTAAAAGTCTCCAAAAGTTTACCTCCACTTGTAGCCCTGAGTTTAGAAAAATCGGCTACAGTTGCTTTGACGGTTGCGAGAGCCTTACAGAAGTGCCTATCCCGCAGCAAGCCTTTGTAGTTAGCGAAACCGCTTTCAGAGGCTGCACCGCCTTGCGGAGCCTTGACTTGGCTAATGTCACATCAATAGGCACCAAGGCATTCACCGGATGCAGTACATTGGCATCAATCAGTTTCAAACCTTCGTCAGACATTCTGCCGACTGTGGAAAACGAAAATGCTTTTGATGAGTGGCATTTCGCTAACACTACGATTGAAGTGCCCGACGATAAATATAGCTCTTTTACTACTGACGCATTTTGGAGCAAGTTCAGCAGTTACAAGCACCCGTCTTTGTTAGCCTATACCGAAGTGACCGGCGGCTACTCCGTCGGCAAATCGCCATACGCTCTCAATGAGGATTTCATCGGTATGCTTGAAATTCCCGGACAATACAATTCAAGCGATGTAGTGTCTATCGCAGAAAACACATTCCAGGACCTCACGGGCCTCACAGGCGTTACTCTCCCCGAAAAATTGACATCCATTGGCAATAATGCATTTGCAGGCTGCACAAATATTAATACAATAATCAACAAGCGTTCCTTACCACTCAATGGCGTGAATTGTCCTGACAACGCATTCGACAATGAAACTTATTCGAAAGGCTATCTTTATGTGCCGTTTGGAAGCCTTGATGCATATAAATCGTATACTCCATGGTCATATTTCACAGATAGAATCAAGCAAGGACTCGGTGAACGCATTTTGGTCGCTCCTACACCTTCTCGCGAGTCCGGCGAGTTTAACTATCCTTTTGCGTTGGCACTCTCTAATCCTAACGATGTCGGCACTATTTATTATTACATTGTCGGAGAAGACGACGATGCCTCTGCTGTTCATACCGTCAACACTTACTCCACGCCAATAACAATTGATTCTTCTTGCAAAGTGGTGGCTTATGTCAGCGATGATACTTCCTGCAGCGAACCTGTTACTTTTGAATATGCCTACATAGCTCCCGAGCCGGAACCAAGTCACATATACGATATCTCAACTATCCCGCAAGGAACAGTAAATGTGGATTTCACAACCCTCGGCGAATATGAAACTTTGAACAATGTGGTAATAGATAACGTCTACTACAGCATCACCGACATCAAAAGCGGATATAATCAGGATGGCGGATTAGTACTCAATAGAACATCGTCGATTGAGGATGTTGCCCAATTCAATAGAGATGTGGAGGACCGCCCCGGCGTATATAGCGATTTCAATGGTATCGCAGTAAAAGTTAAAGGTACCGGTAGCATTGCCTTTAACGCATTCTTTAGATACGGCAATGCTCGTCTCACTCTCCTCCTTGGAGACGGAACACCTGTATTTGTCGATGAACTTGATGGCTTGAAATATGAATTTTCTACCCCTACAGACAAATATCTCTATATCTTCGCTTCACCAGCTAAATCCGATACTCCTGCTTCAATGCCATCAATTGATCCGGCAGAAAACAGTGTCGTAATCCCAGGCATGACCATTGAGATTACAGATACATACGCCGGCACCGAGAATGGCCTTGACAAAGTGTTGACCGCAAATGCCGGTGAGAGCTATCGAATCAACACAAATCTATTTGGACATTATTTCGACGGCACTTATCTCTATGCCTCTACTATGGGCAACAGTGGCTCATCTAAGAACACTTTCAATGAAGATAAAAAATCTGAACCCGGAAGCGATAACGATTCTGACTTCAACCAGGAAGATTGGGTGGCTATCTCTGGCTTGACTTCCGACTTTGAGGGGAAGGAAATTGAAAGTGGCAACATTGCAACTGTAGTTTCCAACAGCGAATATCCGATAATCTCATTCCCGGAAGGCATCGTTTCCACTAAAGATAACAGTGTGAGCAACAATACATTCAGCGTGGCTAATTTCAATATCTATGCAGATAATGATGAGGTGAGAAACATTTGGCTCGTGGCCCCACAGCCGGCTGAATATTGTTCTCTTATAGGTTATATGAGTACGGAGGATATAAACGCCGAGGAACACTATTTCGTCCTCCAGTCTGCACAGCAAGTTGCAGCACCTCTTACTATGAATGTGTCCTACGACCCCGCTACTCTCAATTTAAGTGATAGCGGATGGTATTCTTTCACGGGTATTGTGTCGAAAGATGGTGATGCTTTGAAATTCACAGCATTGGCAAAAAAGGATATTCCTGCAGGCATTGAGGATGTAGATGCCGGCAACGCACGCATATTTGCTTCAAACGGCAACATCAATGTGGTTGCCGATGCACAAACATCAATCATAATTTACTCCGCAAATGGTCTGCACGTTGCTTCATTAGAAGCCTCTAACGCATCAGTCGCCGTAACCCCAGGTTTCTACATTGTCAAAGTTGGCAACCAAGCAACAAAACTCGCAGTGAAATAGTCCCTGAATCTCATTATCAAAAAGAGGCTGTGTCAAAATTGGCGCAGCCTCTTTTTTGCAATCGTCAATATTGCGCAAAGAGCAGTAACCCTTCCACAAATCGTTACAGCGCCGTCCATTGCACGTGCAGGGGACGGCGTTTTGTGTGTTTTTTTTGGACGGGGCGGGTGTTTGGGTGTGGAGGGTTAACCAAATGGGGGGATGGGTTGTTGTATTGGAAAAGGAGATACGAACTGAGTATAAATCGACTATGACTATCGTATATGAAAAGCAGTAAGATGACACGGATGGCTGTTTTGGGCGTCGCGGCGGCTCTGACGGCCGGGCTGACGGCCTGCGACGGCCTTTGGGTGGCCGCCGATGACGGGTATTACGACGGGCCGGATATCGACTACAGCCCTTACTACGGCTATTGGGGCGGACGGGGCAATAACGGCTACTGGCCCATTGTGGGCACGGGCTATGTGCCCGCACTGCCTCCGACGGGGCCTTACGGACCTCCGCCACCACCCCAGCACCATCGGCCCGTAAACGTAGGGCCGGTCAATAACGCGGGCTGGTCGGGCGGCCTCAACATCCCGGCCTCGCAGCGTCCCGGCGGCATGGGCCTCGGCGTCAGCGGCTACGCGCCCAACGGCGGCCGTGGCGAGAGCAGGTTGGCAAACCGTCCCTCTCTGCGCGTGCCGCCTCGCACGCATACATACCTCCCTGCGCGTGCCGTCCTCCCTGCGCGTGCCGTCACGAGCGCGTACATATACTATCGGTTTGGTTTAAGATATGTTAAAGGACAGGGGGTTGTTCCAATTTCGACCAATTTACAAGTACAAATGAGCAAATAATGCCAACCCGGCGGCCGCCCCATGTCCCCAAAATTGTCTAATTTTGCAAGCGAAAAGTCTTTTGTCGCGTCATCGCGGCACCGGGTTTCCACGCTTCAGGCCCGACACGGGCAATGAAATTACTGATAACAACCAATATAGCCAACAATATTAAGACTGTCATAAAAATTACAACCCTATTATGAAGAAAACGACAATCAAGGCCGCCGTCTTTACCGCTGCCGTCGCCGTCGCCCTTGTCGGGTGCAAGAAAGGTGACAACAAGCAGGCAGCAGGCGCCCAGCAGCAGGCTCCCGCCATCGAAGTGCTGACAATCGAGCCGTCGACAAGCGAGCTCGCCAACTCCTTCCCCGCCGTTATCCGCGGTAAAACAGACATCGACATCCGCCCGCAGGTTTCGGGCTTCATCACAAAAGTATGCGTCGACGAAGGCCAGGCCGTCCACAAAGGCCAGACCCTCTTTATAATCGACCAGGTACAGTACCAGGCCGCCGTCTCGCAGGCCAAGGCCGCCGTCAACAGCGCCCGCGCCGCCGTCAACACCGCCAAGAGCCAGGAGGCCAACCAGCGTATGCTCTTTGACAAAGGCATCATAAGCCAGACCCAGTGGCAGACCGCCGCCGACCAGCTGGCCCAGGCCCAGGCCGGCCTCGCCCAGGCCCAGGCCAACCTCACCAGCGCCCAGAAGAACCTCTCGTTCACCGTCGTCACCGCTCCCTCCAACGGCGTGGTGGGCTCGATACCCTTCCGCGAAGGCTCCCTGGCCTCGCCCTCGATGGCACAGCCCCTCACCACCGTCAGCGACGTCTCCGAGGTCTACGCCTACTTCTCGCTCACCGAGCTTGACATCCTCAAGATGACCAACAACGGCGAAATCTCGCTCGCCCAGGCCCTTGCCCAGCTGCCCGCCGTGCAGCTGCGTCTCGCCAACGGCGACGTCTACCGCCACACCGGCAAGGTCGCCACCATCAGCGGCACCAACGACAACGCCACCGGCAGCGCCAGCGTACGCGCACTCTTCCCCAACGACAACGGCGTGCTCCGCTCGGGTGCCACCGGCCAGATTGTCATCCCCAACGTCAACAACAGCGCCCTGCTCGTGCCCCAGAAGGCCACCTTCGAAATCCAGGACAAGAAGTTCGTCCTCGTGCTTGGCGACTCCAGCAAGCTGCACTCAACCCCCATCGAGATCCTCGACATCAACGACGGCCAGAACTACGTTGTCACCGCCGGCCTTGAGCCCGGCCAGACCATCGCCGTCGAAGGCGTAGGCAACCTCGTGCGCGACGGCTCGGTTATCCAGCCCGTCACCGCCGAGCAGAAAGCCGCCATGCAGCAGCAACAGCAGCAAGGAGCAAAGAAATAAGCGGCAGGCGCATATCCCCCGCCCCATCCGACTCTCCTTCACATCCAATAAAAAAAGACAAACGCAATTTCACATAAAGGATGAAATTAGACAACTTTATTAATCGCCCGGTGCTGTCGACGGTAATCTCGATTTTCATCGTCCTGCTGGGCATCATCGGACTGACGTCGCTGCCCGTGACGCAGTTCCCCGACATCGCGCCGCCTACCATCTCGGTGTCCACCACCTACAGCGGTGCCAACGCGCAGGCCGTGCTCAACTCGGTAATCGCGCCCCTCGAAGAAGCCATCAACGGCGCCGAGGGCATGACCTACATGGAGTCGACCGCCACCAACACCGGCTCGGCCACCATCAACGTATACTTCAAGCAGGGCTTTGACCCCGACATGGCCGCCGTCGACGTGCAGAACCGCGTGGCCAGTGCGTCCAACCTGCTGCCCGCCGAGGTAACCCGCGTGGGCGTGCAGACACGCAAACGCCAGACATCGATGCTACTGTCGCTGTCGATGTACGACCCCACCCGCACCTACGGCGCCGAGTTTCTCGACAACTACCTCAAGATCAACGTTATCCCGCAGCTGCAACGTGTAAACGGCGTGGGTGACGTGATGTCGTTCGGCGCCGACTACTCGATGCGTATCTGGCTCAAGCCCGAGGTGATGGCCCAGTACGGCCTGATGCCCTCCGACGTCTCCGCCGCCCTGGCCGAGCAGAACCTCGAGGCCGCGCCCGGCTCGTTCGGCGAGCAGGGCAACCAGTCGTTCCAGTACCCCATGCGATACCGCGGACGTCTCGAGCAGCCCGAGCAGTTCGAGAACATCGTCGTGCGCGCCACCTCCAACGGCGAGGTGCTTCGCCTCGGCGACGTCGCCGACATCGAGCTGGGACGTGTCACCTACGGCTTTGCCAACACCCTCAACGGATACCCCGCCACATCGTGTATCGTCTTCCAGACCGCAGGCTCCAACGCCACACAGATCATCAACGACTGTATGAAGGAGATCGAAAAGATGAAGCCGGCGCTGCCCAAGGGCACCGAGTTCGCCATCACCCTCAACAACAACGACTTCCTTAACGCCTCCATCCACGAGGTAATCAAGACCCTCATCGAGGCCTTCATCCTGGTGTTCTTTGTGGTATACGTCTTCCTGCAGGACTTCCGCTCCACCATCATCCCCGCCATCGCCATCCCCGTGGCCCTTGTGGGTACCTTCTTCGGCATGAACCTCATCGGCTTCTCGGTCAACCTCATCACCCTGTCGGCCCTCGTGCTCGCCATCGCCATTGTGGTGGACGATGCGATAGTGGTGGTGGAGGCGGTGCACGCCAAACTCGACGCCGGCTATAACAGCGCCCGTCGCGCCTCAATCGACGCCATGGGCGAGATTGCCGGAGCGCTCGTCTCCATCACCCTGGTAATGATGCTGGTGTTCATCCCCGTATCGTTCATGCCCGGCACCTCGGGCGTGTTCTACCGACAGTTCGGTCTGACAATGGCCATCGCCATCGGTCTGTCCGCCGTCAACGCCCTTACGCTGTCGCCGGCCCTCTGCGCCGTGTTCCTGAAGGCGCATAACGACGAGCGCCCCCTCAAAGAGCGCGTCAGCATCGCCACCGGCACCGCACGCGAGACAATGAAGAAACGCTACGCCAACGCCTTCCGCCTCAACATCCCGCCCATCATCACCGGCCTCTTCCTCATCGCCACCATCGTCTTCATGGTGCTGGGATGGTTCAACTCGGCACAGGTTTGGAAAATTATCGTCGCCGCCGTCTGCGCCGTCATCACCATCATGGGCATCTTCGGCCAGCGCTTCCACGAAGGCTTCAACGTCGGCTTCAACCGCCTGCTCAACTTCTACAACAAGCTCACCTCGTGGTTCATCAACCACAAAATCATCTCGTTCTGCACCGTGGGCGTCTCGATAGCGGTGCTGGTATGGCTTATGCGAGTCACCCCCAGCGAGCTCGTCCCCAGCGAGGACACCGGCGTAGTCTTTGCCATGATCGACATGCCCCCCGGCACCTCGCAGGAGCGCACCAGTGCCCTTTGCGACACCCTCGACGCACACATGTTGAAAATCCCCGGCGTGAAGTACACCCAGAAAATCCTGGGCTACTCGTTCATCGCCGGCCAGGGTCCCACCTACGCCACCTTCATCGTCAAGCTCAAACCCTGGGAGGAGCGTGGTGCCAGCGAAAGCGCCAACGCCGTCATCGGCCAGATCATGGCCCTGCAGAACATCGCCAAGGACGGTCGCGTGATGTCCTTCGCCCCGCCTATGATCACCGGTTACTCGGTCACCAACGGCTTCGAGCTGAAGATGCAGGACAAGACCGGCGGTAACATCAACGACTTCTTCGGCATCGTCCAGGGCTTCCTGGCCAAGCTTAACCAGCAGCCGGAGATCCAGATGGCCTACACCACCTTCAACCCCACCTTCCCGCAGTACATGATCGACATTGATGCCGCCAAGTGCCGTCAGGCCGGCATCTCGCCCCAGACCATCCTCTCCACCCTCCAGGGCTACATCGGCGGCATGTACGTGTCCAACTTCAACCGCTTCGGCAAAATCTACCGCGTGATGATGCAGGCCGCTCCCGAGGCCCGCGTAAGCACCGAGAGCCTCAACGCCATCAAAGTGCGCAACGGCAACCAGATGGCCCCCATCACCAACTTTATGAGCCTCCAGCGCGTATACGGCCCCGACCTGCTCAACCGCTTCAATATGTTCCAGTCGATTTCGGTCACCGGACAGCCCAAGCCCGGCTTCTCCAACGGCGAGGCCCTCGCCGCCATCGAGCGCGTGGCCAAGGAGACACTGCCCCTGGGTTACGGATACGAATACTCAGGCATGACACGTGAGGAAGCCGGCAACTCGTCGGCAGCCACCGCCATCATCTTCGGCCTCTGCCTGCTGTTCGTTTACCTGCTGCTGTCGGCCCAGTACGAGAGCTACGTGCTGCCGTGGGCCGTTATCCTCTCCATACCCTTCGGCCTCATGGGCGCGTTCATCTTCGCCGGCATCGAGGACGTGGCCAACTCGGTATACCTGCAGATTGCCCTCATCATGCTCATCGGCCTGCTGGCAAAGAACGCCATCCTTATCGTAGAGTTCGCCCTCGAGCGACGCCACACCGGCATGAGCATCGTCAACGCCGCCATCGCCGGCGCCTCGGCCCGTCTGCGTCCTATCCTTATGACCTCGATGGCACTCATCATCGGCCTGCTGCCCCTGATGTTCGCCCACGGCGTAGGCGCCAACGGCAACCGCGCCCTCGGCTCGGGCTCCATCGGCGGTATGCTCATCGGCATGGTTCTCCAGGTTCTGATAGTGCCCGCACTCTTCGTGGCATTCCAGAAGCTCAACGAAAAGATTACCCCCATCAAGTTCACCAAGGAAGAAGAGGGCGGCACCATCGAAAACGAGATGGAGCAGTACAACCCCGACGCCGCCGAAGACAGCGACGACGAGCCCGCCGCCCTGCCCGTCCCCGAGAAGTGAACCCGCACTCCCCACAACTCCTTTTCGATTATCAGACAATGAATATCAAGAAAATATCGTATAAAATCCTGGTCGGCGCAACAGTGGTTGCGCTGGCCGTGGGGAGCACCTCGTGCAACATCTACAAAAAGTACGAGACCCCGCAGAACACCGCCATCACCAAGGCCTACACCGAGGCCCGCGAGGCCGCCGCGGCCGGCGACAGCACCCAGCTGGGCAACCTGCTGTGGGAGGACGTCTTCACCGACCCCGTCCTTGCCGACCTTATCCGCCGCGCCCTGGCCAACAACACCGACCTTAGCACGGCCCGCCACAACGTCGACCTTGCCCGCACCACCCTCAAAGGCGCCAAGCTGGCCTACCTGCCCTCGGTAGCCCTCGCTCCCCAGGGCGGCCGCGCCTACGCCGCCGGCGATTGGGTCGGAGGATGGACATACACCATCCCCGCCTCCGTATCGTGGGAGGTGGACATCTTTGGCAAACTGCTCAACAGCAAGCGCAGCGCCGCCGTCGCCGTCGAGCGCTCCGAAGCCTACGCCCAGGCCGCCCGCTCGCAGATTATCGCCGCCGTAGCCAACACCTACTACTCCATCTCGGCCATCGAGGCCCAGCTGGCCCTGGCACGTAGCACAGCCCGCCTGTGGGCCCAGTCGATGCAGACAATGCGCGACCTCAAGGAGGCCGGCCGCCTCACCGAGGCCGCCGTCGTGCAGAGCGATGCCAACTACCAGAGCGTCCTGGCTACAATACCCTCCCTTGAGACAACACGCACCCAGCTCGACAACACCATGTCGCTGCTGATCAACGAGATGCCCCAGCACTTCGACATCAGCCCCGACGCCGTGCTCAACGTCCCCGCCGCAATCAGCGAGGGTGTGCCCCTGCAGTGGCTGGCAATGCGTCCCGACGTCTACAGCGCCGAGCGCAACCTCGCAATCGCCTACTACTCCACCAACAGCGCCCGAGCCGCCTTCTACCCCAACCTCACGCTCTCGTTCAACGGTGGCTTCACCAACAGCCTCGGCGACATGATCATCAACCCCGGCAAGTGGTTCTTCAACCTCGCCGGACAGCTCGCCGCTCCCCTCTTCTCGCGCGGCCGCAACATCGCCAACCTCGAGGCTGCCAAAATCAACCAGAAGATTGCGATGAACAACTTCGAGCGCACCGTCCTCAGCGCCGCCGGCGAGGTGTCCAACGCCATGACCGTCTACACCAAGAGCGGCGAACGCCTCAAATACCTTGACGTACAGGTCGAAGACCTGCAGAAGTCGGTCGAATACACCAACGACCTGCTCGTCTACGCCAACGGCACCTACCTCGAGGTGCTCACGGCCCAGCAGAGCCTGCTGTCGGCGCAGATGAACCGCATCAGCTGCGACCTCGACCGCGCTCAGGCCGTCATCAACCTCTACCAGGCTGTCGGCGGCGGCCGCTGACACGCCTCGGCACAAAAGGGCCGCGGAACAGTATTTTTTCCCGCGGCCCTTTGTTTTTTCCGCTTCATTTCATACCTTTGAACGGGCATAAACCCATAAACTTATAAACCTCAAATTTTCATGTTCTTTTAGAACTTGCAAAATTTGAATTATTTACCCTTACAACCATGATAAGCGACAGAGCACACGTCGACCCGTCGGCAAAAATCGGCAAAGACGTCACAATCCACGCCTTCGCATACATCGACAAGGATGTCGAGATCGGCGACGGCTGCGAAATAATGCCTTACGCCTCCGTTCTCCGCGGCACACGCCTCGGCGCCAACAACAAAGTTTACCAGGGTGCCGTCGTCGGCGCCGACCCGCAGGATTTCCGCTGGAAGGGCGCCCGCACCTACTGCATCACCGGCGACAAAGTCACCATCCGCGAGCATGTCATCATCAACCGCGGCATCTACGAGGGCAGCGCCACCCGCATCGGCAACAAATGCTTCATCATGGCCGAGACGCACATCGGCCACGACTGCACGATAGCCGACAAATGCGTCCTCGGCAACGGCGTCAAGCTCGCCGGCGACGTCCGCGTCGACTCGTGCACGGTGCTCTCCAACGCCGTCATCCTCAACGAGAAGGCCCACGTGGGCCAGTGGTGCTTCATCAAAGGCGGTACGCGCATCAGCTCAAACGTGCCACCCTTCACCATCATGGCGCACAACCCCGTGTCGTACTACGGCGTAAACTCGTACCTGATGGGCCGCGACAACCGCTTCAGCGAGGACGAGATTGACGATGCCGCCAAGGCATACCGCCACCTCTACCAGACGCAGACGTCGACCTTCAACGCCCTCAAGCGCATCATCGCCGACATCGAGCCGGGACGCGTGCGCGACGCCATCGTCGACTTTGTGCGCGACTCCAACCTCAAGCTGGCCGGCGTACCTTACTACGAAAGCGGCGACTGACAATGAGCGATGACCTGCGCAAGCTGCCCCGCACGGGCAACGGCTTTGACGTCCACCGCCTTGTCGAGGGCCGGCGCTGCATAATCTGCGGCGTCGACATCCCCTCGCCCGTCGGCCTGCTGGGCCACTCCGACGCCGACGTCGCCCTGCATGCCCTCGCCGACGCCCTCCTCGGCGCCCTCGCCCTCGGCGACATCGGCAAGCACTTCCCCGACACCGACCCGCAGTGGGAAGGCGCCGACAGCCGCAAGCTGTTGCGTGCCGTAATGGACATGGTGCGCCACGCCGGCTACATCGTCGCCGGCGCCGACATCACCATCATGGCCCAGAAACCCAAGATGCTCCCGCACATCCCCGCCATGCGCGCCAACGTCGCCGCCGACCTCGACATCCCCCTCGACCGCGCCTCCGTCAAGGCCACCACCACCGAGGGCCTCGGCTTTACCGGCCGCAGCGAAGGCATCGCCGCCCTCGCCACCGTCCTCCTCTACCCCGCCTGACCCCCCGGTCCCTATCCCCGGCCAACATCACCACGCCCCGCACGCCCTCACGGCCCGCGGGGCGTTTTCCTGCGCCTTGTTTTACCGCCGGGTTTGCCGGGCCGTCACTGTTATCGGTCGAGCTCGACCGATAACGGTACCCTGGAAAGGGGGCTTAAAAGGGGCGGCTTGCACGGGGGCGGCCAAAAGAGGGAGGGGGGCTGTAATAGGCGGGCTTAGTGGGAGCGGCGGAGGAGGGCGGTGGCGGGGGTGAGGGTGACGGTGTAGGGGGTGGCCTGCGAGTTGGTGCGGGGGACGTTGAGGTGGTAGTAGAACAGGCGGTTGACATCCCAGGTGGGGAAGGTGACGAGGCGCGTCTCGCCGGGGGCGACGAGGGGGTAGACGGTGACGGTGCGCTTGTGCAGCATCCGTCCGTCGGGGGTGAGGTACTCGATCTGCAGCGTCAGCTCGTCGAGCGTGCGCAGGCTGTCGAGATTGGTGACAAGAACCGTCTCTTTTGACGCCCTCAGCGGTTTCTCGTAGCCCGAGACAGCCACTGTGCGCCCGACATCGGCCACCACCGTATCGGCCGCCGGCAACAGCGGCTGCGCGTCGGGCCCGGCCGTCTTGCCCTTGCCGTCGGCGCGCTTCTTTGCCACCGTCGGCAGCTTGCGCAAGGTGTTCTGGCCATGGGCCGGTGCGGCGCAGGCCAAAACAGTAGCGGCGGCCAAAGCCAACAGGCTATATTTAAAGGCGTTATATTTCATAGTACAAACGGGAAGTCGGCCGAGGGCGTTGGGTTGGGGTACAGGCGTATGGCGTGCAGCTCGGTGGGCTCATCCTTGCTTTTGACCTTGAGAGTCACTAACATACGGTAAAGCAGCCACAGGTCTACCTTGAATTTTCCCCGCGGACGCAAGGTCAGCGTGCCACGGTTGGGCGACGACTCGTCGGCCACCGACACATCGAAGGTGCGCGAGCCGGCGGCGCGTCCCTTGCTCACCGTCGTGGCGAGGGTGGCGCGGTAGCGCGTGCCCCGCATATCCTCCGGGACGAGGCGCCCCACCGGCGAATTGGGCGGCAGGCGCAGGTCGTCGCCATGCAGACGCGTCACGGCAAAGCCGCCATCGCCGTCGCGCTCGATCAGCAGCTGCGAGCCGTCGGCGATGAGCCATACGCCCTCCACCGGCGCCGGCGTGCGCCCCTCGAAGCGCGCCGTCAGGCTGTCGGCGACAACGGGCATACGTCCCGCCGCCGCCAACGGCAGCAGCAACAGCACGGTCAGGGCAGCGGCTATCCTCTTCACGGCGTCGTCGCAGGCTATAATGAACTGAAGCGGTAGGTCACGCCAAACGACAGAATCTCCTTCACCTGCAGCTTGTGCCAGTCCTCGGTGCGCGGCGTGGTGGTGTCGTAGCGCAGATGGGCGTAGATCTGCGTCGTCAGGTAGCGGTTGATGTCCATCGTCAGCGTGTTCTCCCAGTCGGCCTGGATATAGTCATAGTCGGTGAATGCGTATATGCGGCTCTGCAGCAATATGTTGCGGCATATCTGCCACTTTATCTTGCCCTCGATGGAGCTACCGAACTTTGACGCTGTATGCTTGTCGGCATCTATGCCGTAGTTGCTGTGCTTGATCTGCGAGTCTGGTTTATCGCATATCTTGAGGGTATAAGTCAGGGGCGAGATGGACGTGTCGAAGGTGAACGTCTTCTTTTTGTTGGCGTAGTTGTAGGTCATACCGAGACCGACGTTGAGCTCGGCCGGGGAAAGCAGCGCCGATGCCAGCTGCTTCTTGTTCTTGACGTACGAGTTGACAATCTGCGTGCGGAACTGCCCCTGTACCGAATAGTACCAGCGGCGGGCGGCCTTGTAACCGAAGGTTGAGTTTATCTGCAGCAGGTCCTCGGTGACGGCGTAGTTGCGCAGCGAGTCGTCGGGGGCGTTGTTGAGGCCTAACTTGTACTGGAAGGTGCTCTCAAACAGGAGGTTGGGGTGGAAAGCCGGATTGAGCTTGACGTTGTAGTAGATGTCGGCCAGCAGGTTGAGCGAGTTTGTGCCGCCCTGGTACCAGTTGGGCGAGACATAGCCCTGCGAGAACTGCAGCGTCGACTTAAACGAGCGTATCCAGTGGCGGCGGCGTATGTCCACCTCCAGCTTGTCGGGCGTTTCGAGCAGCACCTCGGTTATCTCGATAGTGTACTTTTTGGGGTCGACCTTGGCGATGTACTTCTTTGGAGCCTCCGGCAGCGACGCCAGGTTGTAGCGCACCAGCTGCGGGTTGTCGAGCATAAACCGCTGCAGCAGCCCTTCCTCGAAGCGCGAGCGGGCGGCAGCCTCCTCGGTCCACCGCAGGGCCCGGTTGTCGGTCAGGTCGGGCTCAAACACCTTGCGGCCGTCGCCGTACTTAAAGGTGCTCCACACCGCGGGCATGAACACCGTCCGCGACAGCGGCGCAATCACCATCAGCGTGTCGTTGATCTCGTCGGGATAGTCAATCATCTGGCGTACACGTCGTTCCATGCTATCGGCACGAGCCTGCGCCTTCGCGGCCTCGCCGGGGTTCTGTTTATAATTATTCTGTATATAATAAGGTATTTGTCCCGACACATTGACAGCCGAGACACAAAAAGCGATAGCAGCAATCAGAAATCTTGAAGTCATTGACAAAACAAATATTATTTTACGTAGAAATTATTGCGTCTCTTTCTCTCGGTGGGTAAACATAAATCTTCTTTGAACCACTATAGCGCATGCGCCCATCCACATCAATACCTACGGCGGTCATTGTTGTCGGGCCTGTCCGATCGGCACGGAAGGTATAGGTAAATAATTTCGTGAAGGTGCTTTCAGCCTTTCCTTTAATCATGCTATAACTCGATTGTGTTGATTCTAAGGGGCCGTACAACAGCGTGCAACCGTCAATTTTGGGGTGTCGTTTAATTTTAACACTTGTATTGGAATCGGAGTTTTCAACTTTAACTGTAACAGTGAATCTTTCACCATAATATGCCGAAGGCGGGGCTGTCACGTTGATGATAGCCTTATCGTTTACCTCCTTTTTCGTAGCGTCTCTACTTTTTCTCTCTTGATTGGTCCCTTGTTTACCTTCTTGGGGAGCGTCCGACTTATCCTGTTCGGGTGCGGGCTTAGCTTTCTGCTCTTGTTCAACGTTTTTGTCTGCGGGAGTGGAATCAACCGGCACTTCCGGCGTTTCGGGGGCCGCTTCAGGGGCTATATATACTACACTATCCATTGCTGCCGTATCTATAGAGTCAGCTGCTGCCGAATATCCAACTGAATCATAACCACAGCTTTTAAAGATTAAAAATATTATAGTTGATGCTAAGTAACAAATAGCGATAGTAAGTAAAATCCTATCAGTTTTGGACAGGCCTCCTTTACCTGAGTTTTCTGTCCTTTCAGTTTCCCGTACTACATTAAAGTAATCCTTTTTGCCATCGTCTTTGCATGATGTGGATTGTTTGGCCGGAGTCGGGGCGGGTGCTACAGGTGCCACCGGTGCAGGCTCGGGTGCGGGTTGGGTTTTGAGGGCTTGTTCGAGGGCGGTGAAGAGGGCTTTGGCGTTGGGGTAGCGGTCGGCGGGGTCTTTGGCGAGGCAACGCATGATGACGGCGTCGACGGCCTCGGGGTAGTCGCGGGAGTACGTTTGGCCGGGATGGGCGGCCTCGAAGGCGGCTTTGCGCTTGGGCAGGATGGGTGCCGGCGCCTCGTTGAGCTGCTGCTGGTAGACGCGGTTGCGGGCCGACTCGGGCGACGTCCCGTCCGAGATGTCGTAAGGGAAAGGCACCTGCCCGGCCAGCATTTCATAGAGCAGAATGCCAAGGGCGTAGACGTCGCTGGCGGGCTGGACGAGGCCACGCTCGAGCTTCTCGGGAGCGCAGTATTCGATGGCGCCGTCAAAGCGCGAGCTGCTTTTTACGCAGTGCGTATCCTGGATGGCAAGGCCGAAGTCGAGCAGAACGTACTGGCCGTCGTAGTCGCGGCGGATGATGTTGGCCGAGTGCAGGTCGTTGTGCACAACGCTGTATTTCTCGATCAGCGCCTTCTCCTTTTCGGGCGAGACCAAATATTTCAGTCCGTCCTCGGGGTCGGGCGTGAGGTGGTCCTGGACGGGGTCCATCTGGAACTTGTACAGGTCGACGTGGCAGTAGGCCAGGGCTCCGACAATCTGGTGGGCGAAGGTGACGAACTCAGAAAAGGGCACAAATCCCACCTTCTTTATATAGTCGTGCAGACTCTTGCCCTCTACGCAGTCCATCTCCACCACCGCGCGGTGCTCGAGCAGGCGTGGCTGGTAGATGCGCACGATGTTGGGGTGGCTGCCGTTGCCGATGCGCAGCAGCATCTTGCACTCCTCAAGGAAGGTCTGCCACGCCTTGTCGTCGGTGTCCTCGATGAAGCCCTTGCTGACTTTGATGGCGCGGATATAGCCCAGCTGGGCGTGACGCACCTTGTACACCGTGGCAAAGGCACCCTCGCCTATGCGTTGTATCTTCTCGTAATCTTCAAGAAAAGGCATCTCGGCTTTTGATTGTTAGTGTGCTGTATTTAAATTAGTTAGGGTAAGTGAGACGGCTTACTTGGCCACTCAATAGCCGTAGTTATAGTCGTAGGCTACGGCCGAGTCGGGCACAGCCACTACAGCCGTGTCAGCCGCAGGCGTTGCGTATGAGTTGTTGTAATAGTCTTCGGCGGGAGCAGCCTCGGCGGGCGTCTCCTGCCACTCGTTGTTCCACAGGTTTTCGGTAGGCTCCTCGCCACCGTAGGCAAATCCTGCGGCAGCAATCAGGCACAGCAGGGCAACAACTATCGAGGTGAAAACTTTCTTGAAGTGGCCCGAGGGGTCATTGTTGGTCTTTTTCTTATTCTCGACAATCTTATAGCCGTCATTGATATTTCCGCCACCACCGGCGACATTTCCGCCACCGATGTTGCCGCCGGTATTGCCTCCGGAGAAGCCGCCACCTGCATTGCCGCCGGCACCGGAGGTGCCTCCCGGGTTTGGGTCGTTGAAGATTTCTTCACTGATGACCGGCCCGGTTATGACAGGTTCACTGTTGATGTTACCACTGTTGATGTTGCCACTGTTGATGTTGCCACTGTTGACACCGCCGGCAGTTCCGGCGCCGGTTGCGCCCATGGCACCGGCCGCGGCGCCTACTGCGGCTCCGGCGGCCGCTCCGGCAACCTTGCCGGCGTTACCGCCCTTTGTGCCACTGGGGCTGTCGGCAGAGACGGGTTCTTTTACCGCTTTTTCGAGGTCTTTGAACAGCTCCTTGGCGTTGAGATAGCGGTCGGCGGGGTCCTTGGCCAGACAGCGTACGTTTGACCGGGGTGAGTTGCCTCGAAGGCGGCCGCACGCATGGGCAGAATGGCCGGGGGAGTGTCGTGGAGATGCTGCTGGTAAACGCGGTTGCGGGCCGACTCGGGCGATGTGCCGTCCTCGTAGCTGAACGGGAAGGGCACCTGCCCGGCAAGCACCTCGTAGAGCAATATGCCTAAGGCGTAGACGTCGCTGGCGGGCTGGACAAGGCCGCGCTCAAGCTTCTCGGGGGCGCAGTACTCGATGGCGCCGTCAAAGCGCGAGCTGCTCTTGACGCAGTGCGTGTCCTGGATGGCAAGGCCGAAGTCGAGCAGCACGTACTGGCCGTCGTAGTCGCGGCGGATGATGTTGGCCGAGTGCAGGTCGTTGTGCACAACGCCGTATTTCTCGATCAGCTCCTTCTCCTTTTCGGCATCGACGATATATTTGCGGCCGTCGTTGGGGTCGGGCGTGAGATGGTCCTTGACGGGGTCCATCTGGAACTTGTACAGGTCGACGTGGCAATAGGCTACGGCACCGACAATCTGGTGGGCGAAGTTATAGAACTCCTCGGCGGGGACAAAGCCGGTGTTCTTGACGTAATCGTGCAGGCTCTCGCCCTCTACGCAGTCCATCTCCACCACCGCGCGATGCTCGAGCAGGCGCGGCTGGTAGATGCGCACGATGTTGGGGTGGCTGCCGTTGCCGATGCGCAGCAGCATCTTGCACTCGGCCATAAAGGTCTGCCACGCCTTGTCGTCGGTGTCCTCGATGTAGCCTTTGCTGACCTTGAGGGCGCGTATGTAGTCGAGCTGGGCGTGACGCACCTTGTACACGGTGGCAAAGGCGCCCTCGCCTATTCGCTGGATTTTTTCGTAATCTTCAAGAAATGCCATATCGGTAGTTACTAATGGTTTACGGTTGATGCCCGACGGCTCAGGCGTTTTCGGGGTTGATGTAGGTGAAGCGGTAGTAAATCTGCTTGTTGATGTTTATGTGGTCGCCCTCGTCGAGCCACTTCAGCTCGCGCGGCTCGGTGGTGAACAGCTCCTCCTCCTCGCCCGAGGCGCGCAGAATTTTTGTACGGCTGCCGCGCTCCTTGCGCTGGAGGAAGTACTTACCGTCCTCGACCAGCAGACGTGCCTGTTCGCGGCTGATGGTGGTACATTCGGGCAGGATGACGATGTCGTTGATGCTGAAGGGTGATATGCGCTCGCAACGGCCTATGTGCCACGACGTTTTCTTTGTGGGGTCGAGGTGGTAGACCTTTGTCTGCACCATCTCGTCGCCCAGCACGCACACCAGCCATGCCTCGGGGGCCTTTACCGCTGACTCGGCCTTGGCGCTGTGCTCGATGGCGTGCAGCTTGCAGTAAATCTCGCCCTCGATGACGGCCTCGATTTTGCCGTCCTTGGCCTGCATGTCGCGTATCTCGGCCAGCGAGACGGGGGCGTTGTGGTTGATGCGTCGCACGCCGGTAATCTGCTCCTGTGCCAGCGCCGACTCCAGGTCCTTCATGAACTCAGGGTCGTTGTAGTCGAGAATCTCGGTCTCCTCGGGGTTGACAATCCATACCTCGAGCACCGCTAAGTCGCGGCGGTTGGAGTAGGCGTATTTGTACAGATGGTTGCAGATAGCCAGTACGGCCTTGCTCTTGTTTTCCAGGTAGTTGCCCTTGGGCCGGGCCTTTTCCTCCTCGGGCTCTGGCGCGGGCTTCTTCCCGGCGGCCTTGGGCTTTTCGGCGGCCTTTTTCTCAGCCTTGGGCTCAGCCTTGGGCTCGGCCTTGGGCTCAGCCTTGGGCTCGGCCTTGGGCTCGGGGGTCTCTTCGGCTTCGGGCTGTGCGGTCTGCTCGCCGGCGGGAGCGGCGGCTGCCTCTGTTTCGGGCTCGGGGTCGCCCTGGAAAAGGAGTTTGATTTTATCCAACAGGTTCATAGCTTTTTGGTTAGCTTGTTTATTCAATCAACGTATCCGCTCTTTTGCAGAACGGGGATAACTACTTCGTTGAGCAATCGCACGGCCTCCGTGGATGTGCGGCGCGACTCGCCCTGGACACCCGTGCGCTCCATACGCAGCGCCACGGCAAAGGTCTTGCCCGTCGAGGGGTTTTTGATGAAGCACATATACCAGGCGTCGTTCGACTTCTTGCCCAGGAGCTTCGAGAAGCGCTCGGGGGTGCCGGTCTTGCCGCCGATATTGCCTTTGAGGGCCGGCGACAGGCGTTTGTTGCCGATGTGCTTGTCCGACTCGCTCATCATCGCCGATTTTATCAGCTCGGCCGACCGTGCGTCCAGCACCTCGACAGGCTTGGCGACGGGCTCCCCGAGCAGATAGCGCGTGGGGGTGAGCTTGCCGCCGTTAGCGGCGATGGATGCCACGCGGGCCATGTTGAGGGGCGATGCCAGCAGGCCCGACTGGCCCCAGGCCAGGCCGGTCCAGTTCTGTATCGAACTCATTTTCTTGTCCGTACCGTCGCCCTTGTAATTGTTCATGTAGCGGCGGTAGTCGGCCAGACCGCCCTTGGCGAAGGTGTTCATATAATCGGTGAGGCGATTCTTGGAGGCGGCGTCATACTCCGACATGTCGAAGAAGTACGAGTTTGCCGTGGGGCGCAGCGAGCAGTGGCCCACCGATGCACCCACCATGCCGTAGATTTCGCCCAGCGGCTTGTACAGGTCCTTGTCGTTCAGCAGCATGATGAAGTAGCAGTTGGACGAGTAGCGGATGGCGTTCTCCATATAGGTGATGCGGCCGCCGTTGCGGTTGCTGCCGGGCCAGGATGTGTTGGGCTCATTGCCGGGGCCCTCGACGGTCATCTGGGGTTTGATTTCGTAGCCCGTGTCGTAGGCGGCGGGGCCGAGCTTGCGCAGGCCGGCCATGGCCGTCATCACCTTTGCCGTCGAGCCTGGAGCGGTCTGCAGCGACGTGCCCAGGTCGCGCTCGGTGAGGGGGACGCCGGGACGGCCCTCGGAGGGCAGCTCCAGACGGTCATACCCTAACTCGCGCAACATTATGATGGAGTCGGCGTCGGGAAGAGGATAATTGGCCGAGGTCAGCATGTCGCCGTTGAGGGCGTCGAGGACGACAACGCTGGCACGCAGCTGTTTCTTGTTGGGATAGGTCTTGGGCAGATAGCTCGCCAGGGCCTCCTGCATGCGTGTCTGCAGGACGGCGTCGACGGCAAGCTGTATGTCGCGCGACTTGCGGTTGTTGTTGAAGTTTTTGACCCATTCGTTGTTGTAGGCCGACTGTTTGAGGGCCGGCAGCAGGAAGGAGTAGTCGTGCTTGCTGAACTTGAAGCCGGCGTCGCTGACGGGGGGCAGAAAGCGGTTGTACTTGTAGTCCGAGCCGTGCAGCTCGATGCGCTCGGCCTTGCTGTCGAGGCCGCGCAGGCTGTCCGACAGGCGGTTCTCGGCCAGGAAGCCCATCGGGGCGGCGCCCTTGAAGCTGGTGTAGGCGTCCGGGCGGTTGAGGTCGCCGACGATGAACACGAGGTTGCTGCCGAAGGGGTAGTAGCGCTTGAGGTACTGCGCCTTTATCTGCGCCAGCTCGGGCAAGGCGATGCCGAGACTGTCGCGCACGCGCTCGTAGTCCTTGATGTCGGCGCGCTCCGAGGTGGCCAGAAGCAGGCCGTTGCGGTCGTAAATGTTGCCGCGGCCGAGCATGTCAAGAATCTGTTTGATGCGCGGGTTGTAGTCCATCACGCGCAGGCCCTGCGCCGTGGAGGTTATCGAGGGGCGTATCTTGGTGCTGTCGGCGGCGATGAGCTGGTAGTAGCCGTTGACGGCGATAACCACGGCGATGCTCACCACAAACAGTACCATACCGGCCAGGACGTTGCGGTAGAGGCTGCGGGCCTCGCGCACGTTGCGGTCGTCCTTGGCGCGGCTGTTGCTGACGACGAATGCTTTGAGGGCCTCGCGGCTGCCCCGGTGACGCGATATGGAGATGACGATGCCGTATGCCGCCAGTGCCGCCACGATGCTGGTGCCGCTGTAGCTCATAAAGGGCACGGGCACGCCCGACAGGGGAAGGACGCCCACGCTGCCCAGCGAGATGAACAGGAACTGGACGCCGGTGATGAGGCCCAGGCCCAGGCAGAGGTACATGGTGAACTTGTGTCCCGAGTACATCGCCGCCGAGGCCGTGCGCGAGATCAGGATGTAGAAGCATATCGCCACGAGCAGTATGCCCAGCCAGCCCATCTGCTCGCCCAGACTGCTGAGGATGAGGTCGGTATGTCCGGCGGGGATGAAGTACGGGGCGCCTCCGCCGAGGCCCATGCCACTGAAGCCGCCGCTGGCGGTGCCCCAGAGGCCTTGGGCAATCTGGTCGCCCTGCGGGATGGCGTTGTCGAAGATGCCCGACCAGGCCATGTTGGTGCGGTTGAACAGGCGGTCGGCCATGTGCGGCAGGAAGGGGCGGATGAGGTAGCCGCCGACAAGGAACATCGACACGAGGGCGTTGAAGAACAGGGCGCTCTCATAGATGACCTTTTTCTTGCGGAAGAGTCCATAGCATATCCACAGCACGAACCACAGGCCCACCGCCGTGAGGCGCACGACGGGCTGGCTGCTTATCATATAGGCCGCGCCCACCAGCAGGATGTAGGAGAAGACACCTAACATCAGCTGCGGGAAGTCGCGCCGCACAAGCGAGTACAGCATTATAAACGTGGCCAGGATGACGATGCCGGGACCCATGTCCTTGAGCATACCCAGGAAGAGCAGGCAGATGAAGGCGATGGCCACGAGCACGATGCCCGTTATCACCCACTGGCGACGCCGCGACAGCATGGTCAGCTGCTCGCCGTAGGTGCGGATGACGTCGCCTTCGACAAAGAAGAAGAAGGCCATGAACACCACCATCAGGTATTTTATTACCTCGCTGGGCTGGAACTGGAAGCCGGGCAGGGCGATGTTGACCTTGGCGTCGCTGCCTTCGGGGGCCTGGCCGATGAGGACGAGGAGCACCATCAGCAGCACCGACGCAATAAGGAAGGGGTAGCCGGGAGCGGCGGCACGCAGGGCGCCGGCGCCTACCGAGCGGATGTTGCCGAAGCGCGAGCTGTAGCGCTGGAAAAGCTTGAGGTAGTTAAAGCTCGACAGCAGCATCAGCAGCGCGCAGCCTCCGGCGCAGTACCATATCATCTTGCTTGCGCTGAAGATGTCGGTGAGGGGGCGCATCTGGCCGTACAGAGTGAGGATGCCCATGCCCGTCAGCGTCATCAGCACCAGCAGCAGCATGAAGTCGGTGCTGCGGCCCTGGCGCCGGTCGAGGATGGCGGTGTACAGGAAGGTGACGAGCCAGCTGAGGATGAAGACGATGCAGCCGGTGCGCAGGGCGCCCAGGTAGTCGGCCGGACTGCGGGCGACGAGGGCGTTGTCGTTCTTCATGTGCAGGTAGGCCGAGCTTTTCAGCGGCGTTATGGTGTGGGGTTTCCGGGTGAAGTTGACGGTCTTGAAGCCGTCGGCCAGGGGACCGTCGGTGGTGCCCTTTTCGCGGCCGAACTGAAAGCCGCGGGCGATGGGCACGGCGCTGTACGACTTGCCGGCCGGGACGTGGAAGGTGGCGTTGCCGTCGTTGTCGGTGACGGCGAAGCCGACGGTGCGCGAGTAGTGCTCGGGCAGGTTGTCGACCAGCACCGAGTCGTTCTGCCAGTGCTCGGTCAGGCGCACGGCCACGCCGGCAACGTCCTTGCCCTTGTTCTCCTTGCTGCCGTCGCTGACATGGACGCGGAAGGGTACGGTCTCGCTGTTCTCTTTGCCGAAGCTGCTGCTCAGTGTCTTTACGTCGATGCCGCTCCACTCCTCGTCCTGACCCAGAGCCTCGTAGCTGGTCTGCAGACGGGCCTTGAGCTCGCTGCCGCCGGCTTTCTCGATTTCTTCGGCGGGGATACCGAAGCGGTCCTGGCTGTTAAGGGCGCCAAGGTTGGGCAGCTGTTCGCCGCCGTTGATGCGCTCGGCGTACCATTTGGCCACAAAGGCGGCATCGACGGGATCGGCCATATAGCCGCCCTCGACAAAGAGCTTCTCGAGGGCCGCGGGGTCGACCTTGCCGTTCATCACGACGGTCTGCCCTTCCTTGATGCGCGTGTCAACCATTCCGAAGAACGGCGCGAGGTTGGACATCAGCGCCTTGACGCCGATGCAGAAGACGGCGGCAACAATCAGGAAGCCGACTATGCCTGTGCTTAAGTTCTTTTTCATCGTCCTTGTTTATCAGACTGTTGATTTGTCTCGGACT
>SFLG01000059.1 GCA_004553485.1 Bacteroidales bacterium
TTGGCCTGTTGCTGTCAGGGTTTGATGTAGGGGGTGAAGAAGCGGAGGATGAGGTCGGCGGTGGGGAGGTCCTTGGCGTGCCAGGAGTGTTTGCCGCCCTGTACCTCGTAGACCTCGACATTGGCGCCGTAGGGCGAGTCGGTGTAGAGGGTGTGGTAGATGGGACGCCCGGGGTCGCCGGTAAGCGACTGCAGGGTGTCGCACACCATGGTGTGGCAGCGGTTGTTGACGGCGATGGCGCTGACAGCCAGGGGCGTGGGGATGTATGCGCCCCAGCCGCCTTTGTTGGCATGGTCGCCCTGCCAGGCCGAGGTGGTGTCGTGGTTGCCGTGGATTTCCATGAAGGGGACGGGCTTGGTGAGGCGCAGGCTGTCGTAGATGCAGTCGAAGGTGAGACCGGCCACCGAGGCGTAGGCTTTGAACAGCTCGGGGCGCTCGTAGGCCAACTGGTAGCACAGGTCGCCGCCGTTAGACATTCCGGCCAGAAAGACATTTTCGCCGTTGAGGCCGAAGCGCTCCACCACGACGGGGACGAAGGCCTCGAAGAAGTCGGCTTCGTTGACCTTCATGGTGTGCTGCGACGGGTAATGGACGTTCCAGCCGGCTTTGCCGCGCGAGTCGGGCGCGCCGTCGGGGTAGCAGATGGCGTAGCCGTATTTGTCGGCGGCCTTGTTGAGGTCCTTGCGGCGGCGTGTCTTCGAGCCGTAGCCGTGGGCGCATACCACCAGGGGACGGCCGGGGGCGAGGCTGTCAGGGATGTACATCGAGTAGGTGCGCACGGTGTCGCCGTACGGAAATTCGTATACCTCGAAGGCGGGCTTTTTTGCCGGCTCGCCCCCGTCGGAGACGGAGGCGGCGGCCATGGTGCCGACGGCGAGCGCGCACAACGCCGCCGGCAACAGGATATTCTTCATAAGAGGCAGGTTCTTGAGGGCGTTGCAGAAACCGCTAATCCGCCGGGACAGTCCCGGCACACACGCGGTTCTGCGACACGCTCTACATTACTTGTTTGCGGGAAGCTGCGACTTGTGCACATTGAGCATCTTCTGCAGCTCTTCGGGACGGTTGGTGGTGATGTAGTCTACGCCCTGCTCGATGCACCACTGCATGTCTTCGGGCTTGTTGACGGTCCAGACGTTGACCTCGAGACCCAGGTCGTGGCACTCTTTGGTCCATTCGGGGTGCTTGCGCATAGCCTTGAGGGAGTAGTCGATACCTTTGCCTTTGCTGAACTTGACCTGCACGGGGATGTAGTCGCCCGAGAGATAGTATACCTCGGCGGGCTTGGGTGCCTTCTTCACCAGATGGGCATAGCCGTTTTTCGAGAAGGTGATGTAGTCGACGCGGTCTTCGAGGCCATATTTCTTCATCAGGTCGAGGGTGCGCATGATGCAGGCGCGCTCGCTCGACTGGCTGTCGTGCGACTTAACCTCGCAGACGAGGCGGATGGGGAGCTTCTGGGCTACCTGGAGGAATTCCTCGAGGGTGGGCACGTTTTCGCCGTTGGCGAGTTTCTGCGAGCAGACCTCGGCGGCGGTGGACTTTTCGATTACAACACCGTTGATGCTGGGGTCGTGGTTGAGGACCACCACGCTGTCCGTGGTCATCCAGATGTCAAACTCCGAGGCATAGCAGCCTATCGAGTCGGCCTTGACGAGCGAACGGATTGAATTCTGTGCCGAGCCTTCGGTTTCCCAGTATCCGCGGTGAGCGATGACTTTGGGAGTTCCGGCTACTGCGGTAGCCGCTGCTGCGAGCATAACCACAGCGCTGATTGTACGAACGATTTTCATAACAAATGATTTTGGGTTTATTTTTAAGGTAATTGTTTGCGGATTAGATTGATTGCTGATCAGTATATCGTGTTTGCGGTGTGTCGCCCCCTGTGTCATTGCATGGCTGTGAGGCGCGACTGCGGGCCCACCAGCCAGAGGATGTCGCCGGCGGCGAAGGCGATGTCGGGGTTCTGGTCTATATATGTGTCGCCGCGCTGGACGGCCACGACGAGGGTGTCGTAGTTGTCGCGCAGACCCGAGTTGCGGGGCGTCTTGCCTATCAGCGGCGATTTGTCGCTGAGCTGCAGCTTGAACAGGTTGAAGTCGTGGGGCGCCGTCTCGTCCTTGCTGGGCTCGTACTCACTCTCGACGTGCGGCAGGATGGCGGCAATCTGCTCGTCGGTGCCGATTACGCCCAGCACGTCGCCGGGAAAGATGCGCCGCTCGCCGCCGGGGACGCTGATGGTGATGGGACCGCGCTGTACGCTGACGATGTTGACGCCGAAGCGCGACCGCAGGTTGCTGTTCTTAAGCCGCTCGCCCACGAAGTCGCAGCCCGAGCCCACGGTCATGTAGGCCAGGTGCAGGTCGTGCACCAGATTTTTGTTGCGGCCCGTGCGCACCAGCTCGCGCTCGTTGAGGTTGTCCATGAAACGCGTCTCCATCTCCGACATCTGACGGCTGACACGGCGGCTGAAGAGCAGTCCCGCCAGCAGCAGCACGCCCAGCGCCGCGGCTACGCCCCAGGCCATCGAGTAGGTGCGGGTGATGACGTAGACGATGGTGAGCATGGCGATGATGGAGCAGATTATCGACATCGCCACGTCGGCTATCGTTGTGCCGCAGCGCGAGCGCAGGATGCGCGACAGCGGGAGCACCAGCGCCGCCAGGAAGGGGGCCATGCATGCCAGCTCCACCACCAGCGTTATCAGCTTGCCGTATTTGTCGGACAGCCCGTAGGCCACGGGAGCCAGGAAATGCTGGCATATCAGTATTATCGCTATAAGTATGACGGTGTAGATGACCAGGCGGCCGAGGTAGCGGCGCAGGGTCTCGCTCCACAGGTTGTGGCTGCGGGCCTGCTGGGCCGACGCGTTGTCGGCGTAGCGGTTTATCAGGAAGCGCAGGCGCGCGGGCAAATGCCGCTCGACCAGGTTGTATGCCGGCTCGGACATCTTTATGAAGTAGGGCGTGGTGAAGGTGGTGAGCACCGACACGGCCACCACGATGGGGTAGATGGTGGGGTTGAGCACACCCAACGACATACCCAAGGTGGCGATGATGAAGGCGAACTCGCCGATTTGTGTCAGCGAGAAGCCCGACTGGATGGCGACTTTGAGCGTCTGACCGGTGACGAGCATGCCAAAGGTGCCGAAGAGTATCATTCCTACAATAACCACCGACGACAGGATGAGGATCTGCCACCAGTACATGCCCACGATGGCAGGCTGCACCATCATTCCCACCGAGATGAAGAAGACGGCGCCGAAGAGGTCTTTGACGGGCGTCACCACTGTCTCGATGCGCTCGGCGAAGCTTGTACCGGCCAGTATCGAGCCCATCACGAAGGCTCCGAGAGCCAGCGAGAAGCCGCAGTAGACCGAGAACACCGCCATGCCCAGGCACAGGCCCATCGAGACGATGAGCAGCGTCTCGCCGTTGAGGAACCGGCGGCAGGCCGTCAGCGCCGACGGCAGGATGTAGACACCCACCAGGAACCATATCATCAGGAAGAACACCAGCTTGAGCACGCTGAAGACCAGCTCGGTGCCTTCGACGCCGTTGCTGGTCGCTATTGATGACAGCAACACCATCATCACCACGGCAAAGAGGTCTTCGACGATGAGCACGGCCAGTACCTGCGAGGCAAACTTCTTCTGCCGCAGCCCCAGGTCGGTAAAGGCTTTAAGAATGATTGTCGTGGACGACATCGACAGCATGCCGCCCAAAAAGAGCGAGTTGATGTTGTTGAAGCCCATCAGGCGCCCTATGGCAAAGCCGCAGCAGGTCATGCCGCAGATGATGATAAGAGCTGTCACCATCGCCGAGGCGCCCGAGTTGACGAGCTTTTTGAAGCTGAACTCCAGACCCAGCGAGAAGAGGAGCACCACTATGCCAATCTGCGCCCAGAAGTCGATGTTGGCCTCGGTGGTCACCGACGGCAGCAGCGTAAAGTGCGGGCTTGCCAGAAATCCGGCCACGATATAGCCCAGGACCACCGGCTGCTTGATCCATTTGAAGATCACAGTCACCAGTGCGCCAAGGAGAAGGATGAAGGCCAGATCGGTTATTAAGCTCTGAATCTGCATATTGGTCCGTTGGGTGAGGCAGGATGGTATATTGCGGGCCCCGTGGGGGGCATTTCATTAACAGCGGGCTGCGGGGGCTGCGGGCCTCAGATCGACACCTGGTTGGCCAGCGACACCGCATCGGTGGGGAAAATGGCGCGCAACTCCTTGAACAGCTTTATCATATCTAATTCGTCCGGAATAATCACCACCAGGTTGAGGCGGGTCTTGTTCTGCTGATAATCGTATTCGATATAGTAGTTTGTAAACTTTATGCGGTTGGCCTCGAGCACCTTGCGGTAGCCCGAGATGTCCTCGACCACACACGACAGCATGAGGCGGATAATTCGCATCTCCGAGCCGATACGTATGCGGTGCTCGAACCGCTCGAGCAGGAGCAGGATAAACAGTATCAGGCCCGAGGCTATCGTGGCCACCCAGTACATGCCCACGCCGACGGCCATGCCTATCGCCGCTATCATCCAGATGCCGGCGGCGGTGGTGAGGCCGCGCACCGACCCTTTCATCTGTATGATCGCTCCGGCGCCAAGGAAACCGATGCCGGACACCACCTGTGCCGCGATGCGGCTGGGGTCGCCGTTCTTGAGGCCGAGGTACTCCTGCGGCACGTATATCGACAGTATCATCGCCAGGGCGGCGCCCATGCAAATCAGCGAGAAGGTGCGCACGCCGGCGGTCTGGCCCTTGCGTTTGCGCTCAAAGCCTACGCAGGCGCCAAGCAGCATGGCCAGCGTCAGCCGGTACACGGCCGACCAGGTGGTGACTTCGGTAGAGTTCACCGCCACGTATGCTTCTTGATACAGCTGGCTGAGGGTGGTCATAGGGGGAGGCGTCGGTGGGGCTGTTATTTACGTCTTATACGTCTTATACGACGTGGGTTACTTCAGGTTGAATTTCCTGTTGAAGAGGCGGTAGTTGTCGGCGAAGAGCTCGATGGTGTAGTCGCCGGGGTTGAGGGCGGTGTTGACGTCGTAGTAGATGCGGATGCCGCCAATCTCCTGGCCGCCGTATTCGATCGTGGTCTTGGCCGAGCAGCTGACGGTGGTGCCCTCGAACGAGAACGAGCCGCCACCGCCGAGGAGCTGTCCCTCGGGCGTGGTTATGCGGGCGTAGATGGTCTTTTCGCCCACGGGGGTGCTGTTGTTCTGCGGGATGGTGAAGGTGATGAGTAGCTGTTTGGCCTTCTTGACCTTCTTCTCCACCTTGCCCTTTTTGTTGAGGGCGTTGAAGCCGACGCCGGTGACGTTGAGCTTCTCGGCAAGGGTCATGCGCTCGCTCAGGTGCTTGTTCTGGCGCGAGGTCTCCTCGACCTGCGACGACAGCTGCTCGTTGCGGGCCTTCACCTCGGTGTTCTCCTGGCGCAGCTGGGCGTTCTCCTTGTTCAGGCGGTCAATTTCGGCGATATATTTCTGCAGCAGGGCGCGCAGGGTCTTGATCTGGTTCTGCAGATCGACGATTTCCCTGGCGCTTTTGTTCTTGGTGTTCTTCAGCTCGGCCTGCAGGCGCTCCACCTCGAGGCGGGCCGACTCGTACTGCTGGGTCAGGCGCAGCTTGACCGAGTCGGTGCTGACCGACAGGCTGTTCTCGAGGCTGGCAAATTCGTTCTCCAGCTGGCTGAACTCGTTTTCGGCAAGCTGCTGCTGGTAGCTCTGCTCGGCGGCCTCGCGGCTGAGGCGCTCGGCCTCGACCTGCTCGTCCTTGGCCGAACTGCTGACAAAGAACCACACGCCCATGCCCACTATCGCCACCGCGAGGACTGCGATTACGGCAATGAGGATGTTGCGCGTCTTGTCGGGTTTGTCGCCGCCGGGCTGCACGGGACGGGGGGTCTCAGAGGGCCTGGTGCCGCGGTTGTCAAAGTTGCGGGCAAATTCGGTCGGCTGCTTGTTTCCTTCGTTGTTTTGAATATCCATTATGTCTGTGATGTTATCAGTTATGTCGGAGCCGTAGCGCGGCTCCTCTTAAAATATGGGCAAAATTACAAATTTTCGCTCTAAATTCACTACCTTTGCCCTAAATAAATTGACAAGCGAGCGGCCCAAAAGTTTAAGGGCACGCTCAAATGCACACACAATGACAGACAACAGGACCAACAAAAATACCACAACCCGCCCCGGGTGGAAAGGCCGCTCCGGCCGCCGCAGTGCCGCCGACAGGCACCGGAGGCGCGTGATAACAGTATGCGTGATAATGATGGCCGTGCTGGCTCTCGCCGGCATCGGCTTTGCGGCCTGGCGCCTGACGTGCTGCACCTACGGCGGCAGCGGCGACGTGCGCATCTACATCCCCGCCGAGGCCTCGCCGGAGGCCGTGCGCGACACGCTGGTGACGCGCCTCGGCGACAGCTACGGCAACAGGGTTTACCGCTTGTGGCGGTGGCGCACGCACAACGACGACAAGCCGTCGGCCTATGGGTCGTATGTCATCCGCCCCGGCGACAAGGTATGGACGGTCAGCAACAGCCTCTACAAGCGCCGCCAGACCCCGGTGCGCGTCACCGTCAACGACGTGCGTCTGATGAGTCAGCTCGCCGAGCGCGTGGGAGCTCGCATGGCCTTCGGCGCCGAGGACTTTATGCTGGCCGCCGACACCGTCCTGCCGGCTGCGGGCTTCGCGCGTGCAGAGCTCTTCCCCGCCGCCTTTGTCCCTGATACATACGAATTTTACTGGACCGACAGCCCCGACAAAGTCATCCGCGCCCTTGTGGACTCACGCAACAAATTCTGGACCGACGAGCGCCGCGCCAAGGCCAAGGCCATGGGCCTCTCCCCCGCCGAGGTGGCCACCGTGGCCTCGATAGTCGAGGAGGAGACACGCGACAGCAAAGACCGCGGGATGGTGGCGCGGCTTTACCTCAACCGCATCGCCAAAGGGATGAAGCTGCAGGCCGACCCCACAGTAAAATTCGCCGCCGGCAACTTTGCCGCCCGCCGCGTCAAGGGCGATATGCTCTCAACGGTCTCCGCCTACAACACCTACCGCGTCGAGGGCCTGCCGCCAGGACCCATACGCATCCCCGAGCGCGCCACGATGGACATCGTCCTCAACGCCCCGCAGCACAACTACATCTTCATGTGCGCCTCGCCCAAATTTGACGGCACGCACAACTATGCCGTCGACTACGCCACCCACCGCAAAAACGCCGCCGCCTACCAGGCCGAGCTCAACCGCCGCGGCATCCACCACTAATCCCCCGCCCATCCTAAATACTTAACACCTAATCCTTAATACTTAATATTTGATACTTATTTTTTAATTTTTAATTCTTAATTCTTATTCGCATGCCTCTCCTCCTCACCGGCGCCTCCGGATTTCTCGGCCGCAACATCATTGGCCGCCTCGGCCAGTGCTACAGCGTGACCACGCTGGGGCGCAGCGCCACGTGCGACATCGTCGCCGACCTCTCCGCCGGTGTGCCGACGCTGACGGGGCAATTCGACGTAGTGGTGCACGCCGCCGGCAAAGCCCACGAGCTGCCCGGGAAAGAGAATGACGACGACTTCCGCCGCGTAAACGTCGGGGGCACGGTCAACCTGTGCCGGGCGCTGGAAGAGACGGGCTTGCCCAAAGCCTTTGTGTTCATCAGCTCCGTAGCTGTCTATGGCGAGGAGGCGGGAGCGAATGTCGCCGAAGACCATCCCCTCGACGGCACATCGGCCTACGCGCGCAGCAAAATCGAGGCCGAGGCCATCATCACCAACTGGTGCGCCCGCCACGGCGTCCCCCTCGCCATCCTGCGCCCGGCGCTGATTGTCGGGCCACACGCCACGGGCAACATGGAGGCCATGATACGTGGCATCCGCCGCGGCATCTACGCCAACGTCGGGGGCGGAAAAGCCCTGCGCAGCATCGTCTCGGCTGCAGATATGGCCGAGGTGATACTCAAAGCCATCGGCCGCAACGATATCTACAACATCTGCGAGCAACGGCAGCGCACCGTCGCCGAGATAGCCCGCCGCATCGCCGACCTCACCGGCCGCCGACACCTCCCCTCTCTCCCCCTATGGCTCGCCCGCGCCGCCGCCCTCCCCGGCGACCTCCTCAACACCATCCCCAACCGCAACGCCAACTCCCGCCCCACTCGCCACGCCAACGCCCACCTCCGCCGCTGGCCCCTCGACAGCTACCGCCTGCGCAAACTCACCGAGTCGCTAACCTTCGACAGCGCCAAAGCCCGCCGCGACCTCCAATGGCGCCCCCTCGACGCCCTCGCCACCCTCTCCCTCCAATAAACATAATTGGCAGACGCTAATATCAAAAACAATTTAAGTTTCGCAAGCTCAACTTAAGGTTTATTTGTTTATGTGTTTATGTGGTTAAAATCACGAAACTACAGGTAAACTCGTAACATTACAAACCTATAAAGCTGTAAACGCATAAACACATAAAACTTATAAACTCATAAGCCTCATAAACCCATAAACTTATAAACCCATAAACCCATAAACCTCAAATTTTCAGGTTCTGAAAGATCTTGAAAATTTGAATAAAACAATTACTATACCTAAAATTATGACTACGGCTAAAGAAGACCGGATAATAGTGCTGCGCGAGTTTGGCAGCGAGTTCAATGCAAATTTAGCCCTCAACCTGCTACAGGAAGCGGGCATCAACGCTCAGCTGCTGGGCACCGACTGGCCCGGCGTGCAGGGTGTGCCTCTGCCCGGACAGGGTATGGGTGTGCGCCTGGTGGTCTTTGCCCGCGACGCCGAGGCGGCCCGCGAGGTCATCCGCACCGTCGAGGACTGACGTAATATGCACCGTATTTCCGGATTGTTCCGGATTTTTCTTCTTCTTTTTGTGTTCGGCTTCAGAAACGCTCAAAAAAACAGTATCTTTTCCCCGTTTAAATGTCTTTTTCGCGGTTTATTCCCTCGCGCCGGTTCAGCAATGTGTAATTTGTGGGGCGGGAGGGCCTTTTTTGCTTCGATTGTCGGTATTTTTCAAAATTAAGTTTTAATTTTGCAAATTGATAGGCCTTCACGGCGGCTATCGCTGTGTCCGGACGGGCTTGCGGCCCGGCGGCCGACCATACGAAAATATTCCAATAATCATACATTTCTTATTTAACGCAAAATGACAACAACCACAGCTCGACACGAGTACCTCAACGACAAGGCATGGGTGCGCTGGACGGCGCTGGTGCTTCTGGCATCGGCAATGTTCTTCGGCTACATCTTCGTCGACGTGCTCTCGCCCCTCCAGAGCTACGTGCAGGAAACACGTGGCTGGACCCCCGTAGCCTGGGGTAACTTCTTCGGTTCTGAGACTTTTCTGAACGTCTTTGTATTCTTTCTGATATTCGCAGGTATCATCCTCGACAAGATGGGAGTGCGTTTCACGGCCATCCTGTCCGGAGCGGTGATGGTAGTAGGCGGAGCCATCAATTGGTACGCCATGACCGACGCCTTTGCCACGAGCAGCCTGCGCCCCTTCTTCGACAGCATCCTCAACCTGCCCGACCAGTGGTGGAACATCACGCCGTGGGTGGCCGGCATGCCCGCCTCGGCCAAGATGGCCACGATAGGCTTTATGATTTTTGGCTGCGGTATCGAGATGGCCGGCATCACCGTCAGCCGCGGCATCGTCAAATGGTTCCAGGGCAAGGAGATGGCTCTGGCGATGGGTGTCGAGATGGCTATCGCCCGCGTGGGCGTGGCCGTGGTATTCTTCGGCAGCCCCTGGATTGTCAAGCTGGGCGGCGTCATCGACGTGTCGCGTCCCGTCGCCTTCGCCCTTCTGCTGTGCTGCATCGGCCTGATATGCTTCATCACATACGGATTTATGGATCGCAAGCTCGAGAGCCAGATCGGTAACAACGAGGAGAAGGACGACCCCTTTAAGGTATCAGACCTTAAGGAGATCTTCACCTCAAAAGTCTTCTGGATTGTGTCGCTGCTGTGCGTGCTCTACTACTCGGCCATCTTCCCCTTCCAGAACTACGCCGGCCTGATGCTGCAGAACACCCTCAAGATCTCGGAGGAGCAGGCCGGCCTGATATTCTTCGTCTTCCCCCTTGGCGCCGCCGCCATCACCCCGTTCCTGGGCAACTACCTCGACCGCAAGGGCAAGGGCGCCACAATGCTCATCTTCGGCTCGATACTGATGATAGTCTGCCACAGCATCTTCGCCTACGTGCTGCCCGCTGTCCAGTCCATCGTCCTGGCCTACGCCGCCATCATCCTGCTGGGCATCAGCTTCTCGCTTGTTCCCGCCTCGCTGTGGCCCTCGGTGCCCAAGCTCATCAAGCCCAAGCTGTTGGGTAGCGCCTACGCCGTGATTTTCTGGATCCAGAACATCGGTCTGTACGGTTTCCGCAAGGGCATCGGCTCGGTTCTCCAGGCCTCCAACCCCGGCATCACCGACCCCCTGCAGTACAGCTACACGGTAACGATGACGGTGTTCGTCTCGCTGGGCGTGCTCGCCCTCATCTTTGGTCTGTGGCTCAAGTCGGTAGACCACAAGGAGGGCTATGGCCTCGAGCTGCCCAACATCGCCTCGTCCGAGGCTGAAGAGTCCGAGGCCCTCGCCGCCGAAGAATAAGAGCCCGTTCCCCTAATCGCCTTTGCGCTTGCGTAGCAAGAATTTATGTTAACGCAGGGCGGTCAGCTTTTGAGCAGATTTGTCGTTGAGGTGAAGGAGTTATGGGGTTCCATAACGACTGAACCGAAACGGCGAAGATGTTAAATTCTTTTATTTGCAATCCCGAAGCCTTTAATATATGATTACTTTGGTATCGCATCTTTTGGGCGTCTTTCGATTTGTTCATCAGTCGTGTAGCCCGCTACACTCCTTCTTCACAAATCAAAATCCATCCCAAAATATGCGACCCTGCGTTAACAGAAATTGGAGAACGGGCTCTAAGCCGATCTTGCCAATCTTTAATCACCTAACAATCTATACCGATGAATCTTAAGCGAATTTTCATAGTGGCTGCCGCCGTCGCCCTTCTGGGCGGCGCGGCACAGGCCGCCAACCCCAAGCGCGAGTTCCGCGGCGCCTGGCTGCACACCGTCTACCAGGGCCAGTATGCACAGAAGGGCACCGCCGAGCTGCAGAGCTATCTCACCGACCAGCTCGACAAGCTCAAAGCCGCCGGAGTCAACGCCGTCCTCTTCCAGGTTCGTCCCAGCGCCGACGCCTTCTACCCCAGCAAACTCGAGCCCTGGAGCCGTTTCCTCACCAAGGGTGGCAAGGCACCCTCGCCTTACTGGGACCCACTGCAGTTTATGATCGACGAGACGCACAAGCGCGGCATGGAGCTGCACGCCTGGCTCAACCCGTACCGCGTCACCACCTCGCCCACCGAGAAACTTGCCCCCGGACATATTTACCACAAAGAGCCTCAGCGCTTTGTAAAATATGAGGGCGACAAGAAAATCTACTTCGACCCGGGTCTGCCCGAGAACCGCCAGTTCATCGAGGACGTGGTGATGGACATCGTCAACCGCTACGATGTCGACGGCATCCACTTCGACGACTACTTCTACCCCTACCCCGCCGGCGGCGCCGACTTCCCCGACCAGAAGTCGTTTGCCAAATACGGCAACGGGATGAAGAAGGCCGACTGGCGCCGCCACAACGTCGACCTGCTCATCGAGGAGATACACACCAAAATTGCCTCGTCCAAAAAGCCCTGGGTACGCTTCGGCGTCAGCCCCTTCGGCATCTGGCGCAACAAGAAAAGCGACCCCCGCGGCAGCGAGACCAACGGCCTGCAGAACTACGACGACCTCTACGCCGACGTGCTGCTGTGGGCGCAGAAGGGCTGGATAGACTACCAGCTGCCGCAGCTGTACTGGGAGCTCGAGCATAAGCGCGCCTCGACGCTGACCCTCGCCGACTGGTGGAACGAGAACGCCGAAGGACGCCACATGTACTTCGGCCAGGATGTCAGCAACATTATGAAGCACCCCGACCTCGCCCCGTCGAAAGAGAAGACCCAGCTGCGCCACAAAATCGAGCTGTCTCGCAGTCTGCCCAACGTGCAGGGTAACTGCTGGTGGCCCGGATACTCGGTGACAGCCAACCTCGGCGGTGTGGCCGACTCGCTCGCCACCGACCTGCAGAGCACGATGGCTCTGGTGCCCGAATATCCCTGGATAAGCAAAAAGGCGCCCGAAACGCCCAAGGCCGTCAAGGCCAACGGCAAGACCATCAGCTGGAATGTCAAAGCGCCCAAGGGCGACACCAACGACGCCGTGCGCTTTGTCGTCTACCGCTTCAGCGGCAAAGGCATACCCGACTTTGACGACGCTTCGGCGATTGTCGACATCACCCCCGCCGCCTCGCTCACCGTCAGCGAGCCGGGCGTATACTACGTCACCGCCCTCAACCGCGTCAACGTCGAGAGCGTCCCGTCAAAGCCCGTCACCGTAAAATAAGCGTAGCCGCAACGTATTGATATCGGCGGCATTAGCCTAACCTCTATCGGTAACCGTAACGAATATGGTATCGGTCATTATCCCGGTGTACAATACCGAAAAATATCTGCGCCAGTGCCTCGACAGCGTGCTGGCGCAGACTTGTTGTGACTGGGAGGCCATACTCGTCGATGACGGCTCCACCGACAGCTCGGGCGCCATCTGCGACGAATATGCCGCCGCCGACAGCCGTTTCAGGGTTCGCCACGGCCGCAACGTCGGCGTCTCTGCCGCCCGCAACACCGCCCTCGACATCGCCCGCGGCGAGTGGCTCACCGTCATCGACGCCGACGACATGCTTGCGCCGGACGCCCTGGAGCAGTGGCTGCAGACGGCACGGACAACAGGCTGTCTGTGCGTGACTGCCCAATTCTCGCGCAAGGCCAACGAGGTCGTGCGCCCGCACACGGCAGGAAAGGTAAGGCTGTACGACTGGGAAACGCTGACCGTGCGCGCCCTGCATCAGCTGAAGGGCACCGACACCAGCTCGTGCGCCAAGCTGCTGCACCGCAGCCTGTTTGCCGACGGCCTGCGGTGGCCCGAGGGCTCGCGGTTCGAGGACCTGGCCCTTATGCCGCTGCTATATGAGCGCGTCGGAGCCTCCGGCAGCAAAATCGCCTGCCTCGACGTGCCGCTGTACTTTTACCGCTCTGTCGCCGGCAGCTTTATGGACAACCCCTGCAGCCCGGCATACGCCGACCTTGCCGCTGTCACCAAAGACATTGAGGAATGGGCCGCCGGCAAGTCCCCCGCCCTGTTGCGCGCCGCCCGCAACCGCCGCTTCGCCGCCGCCTGCGCCCTCGTTCCCTACGCCCTGACATCCCACACCCCGGCCATCACCGTGCCGGCGCTTTGGCAAATTGCCCGTGCCCGTCGCACCGAGGTCCTGCTCACCCCCGTCACGCGCCCCAAAACCCGCATCGCCGCCGCCCTCACCCTCGCCGGCCTTCCCCTCTGGCAACGCGCCATGTCCCGCTACCTCTCCCGCCAGCGGTAACAAACGGCTAAGAGCCCGTTCCCAAATTTCTGTTAACGCAGGGTCGCATATTTTGGGATGGATTTTGATTTGTGAAGATGGAGTGTAGCGAGCTACACGACTGATGAACAAATCGAAAGACGC
>SFLG01000060.1 GCA_004553485.1 Bacteroidales bacterium
GAGGCCTGCGCCGCCATCGCCCTGAAGTTGTTGTAGCGGATTTCAGGAGGATATTGCATACCCCGGGGGTTGCACCGGCATGCTGTCGGCGCGTTCGGCTAAAGGGTTGATTGCCATTCTAACTGGCCAATGGAATACCCCTGCACGCCGGGCATAAACGCTGTTCTGCAATACCCTCCCGGCGACCGGTTAAGGGCGGGGCAGGTCTTTGACGGGACGGGCGGGGTTGCCGAGGGCGAGGGTGTATGGGGCGATGTCCTTGGTGACGACGCTGCCGGCGCCGATGACGGCACCTTCGCCGATGGTGACACCGGGGAGGATGACGACGTTGCTGCCTATCCACACGTTGTCACCAATTTTTATTGGAAACGCCCGCATAATGCCTCTGTTGCGTGGCTCGACCTCAAGCGAGTGGGTTATGGTGCACAGACTTACGTTTGGTCCGACAAAGACGCGGTCGCCGATAGTCACCTCGGCCTCATCAAGGATAACAAGGTTGAAATTGCCCACGAAGTGGTTGCCGATGCGGATGTTGAACCCGAAGTCGCAGTGGAACGGAGGATTGATGTTGAAGTGCTTGCCCGTTGCGCCAAAAAGCTCGCGAATTATTGCGTGTCTCTCGTCCTTTCGCGACGGGGGCAGCGCGTTGAACCGGAAACACATCTCCTCGCACCGGGCAAGCTCCCGGCCGAACTCCTCGGCAAAACCGTTTACCCATGCTCCTGTTCTCAGAAGCTCGAAATTGTCCTTGGCTTCAGTAAGATTGTCCATACCATCAGTCTGTTTGTCTATACGGCAAAATTATGAAAAATCATGCAATTCTGCTTGCCTTTGCGGTCACTAATATAACCGCATAAGGCCAACGAAATGTTCGACAACCTCGGAATGTGCCATAATTTTGCAAGGGTCACAAAAAATATTGCTCAAAATTTGGTTTATGTTATAAACCTTATTAACTTTGTCGGCGAAAGAAGGGCGGAAATCGCGCGACCGCTCTTTTTTCAGACCAAATTGGTTTATAATATAAACCTAATGTCAAACTTTCAAAAGCAAGTACAAACGCTTAAAAACAAACGTCGAACCCTTAAAAATTACCCAATATGGAAGATAGAAAACTTACCGAGAAAGAGAGCCTCGAAGTCATTACCTCGATGATAGCCCGCACGAAAGATCGCTATGTCAACGGCGACATCATGCTGTTGTGGGGCTACCTGAGTGCTGGCGTGGCGGCACTGATATGGGTGCTGTTGGCCATAACCCACAATCCGGCATGGAATTGGCTGTGGTTCCTCATCTGGATTGTCGGTGGCACGGCCACACCGATAATGGCTAAAAGACAGCAACGCGAGAAGGGCGTCAAAAGCTACTCGGACGTCATCACATCGCGCATCTGGACGGCAGTCGGCTACAGCGCGATAGCCTCGACGGCATTTTGCCTGGCATTCCTCCTCGTCAAAGGTATTAACGCATGGGCGATGATGCTGGCACTGGCCCTGATCATCGTTCCGTTCGCCGAGATAGCCCAAGGAATAATCATCAAAGAGAAGTCGCTGGTAGCCGGCGGAGCAGTCGGCCTGATTGCGGGCCTTTTCACACTGGCCTGCATCGTGGGAGGAGTCAGGCTTTACGTCTCGTGGTTTATGCCCCTCTTCATCGTCTCCTTCATCGCCATGATGGTTATTCCGGGCCATATCATCAACCACAAGTCACGCAAATGAAAGACCTGAATCCACTACTGCATTCGCAACTCCGGCTTGCCATAATGTCCATCCTGATGAGTGTGGAGGAAGCAGATTTTGTTTATCTTAAAGAGAAAACCGAATCTACCGCCGGAAACCTCAGCGTGCAGCTCGACAAACTGTCCACGGCCGGCTATATCGCCATTGAAAAGGGCATGTCGGGCAAACGCCCCCGCACGTCATGCTCCGTAACCCCCGAAGGGCGAAAAGCCTTTGAGGAGTACGTCGAAGCCCTCAAAACCTACCTGAACCTGTAATAATTCCGGTATGCTGAAGTTTCTTCTATAACTATCGGACTCTTATCAACTACTATCAGGCTCTTATCTACAACTATCTGTTTCTTAGTCAAAGCCTAATTCGCCACGCTGCTTTTTGGTCAGACCCATCGCGGTCCGGTTATATGCGTGGCGGATTATGCTTTGTTCGACCTCCGCTGGGATGGCGCTGTTCAGGTCGACCGATATCCAGTGGCGCTTGTTCATGTGGTAGCCGGGGCGGATGCACGGGTATCTCTCCTGTAGGTCGAGCGAAAAATCCGGATCGACCTTCAGGTTATAAAACTGCCAGTGCCCCGATAGGTCCATCAGGCAGAAAATCCTGCCTCCTATACGGAGCGCAAGGGCATCCGGACCGAACGGCATATCCTCGCTGACGTGGGGCAGTGACAGCGCAAACTCTCTGATTTCCTCTATATTCATCTGTCGCGGCAGACTTGGCGTTTATTGTTTTGGACCTTGCTGCGTCCGCTGGCGGACGAGCTCGATAGACTCTTTGCCGGTCATCGACTCAATGTCGAGCCGGAGAACGGTGACGTGGCTGAGACATCGGGCAATCTGGGCGTCTCCTTCCAAGGTTTCCGCAAAGTTACAACAACTCAGGCAAATTCGGATACAATGAAGCGCATATAATGACTGCATTCTCGTCAAATAAGCGAAATTTACCTCTGTTGACACCGTTGCAAATAACCATGGGATTTATATAAGGCCCATGCGGGTAGCGAGGCGGCATGCTTCTATCGAGTTCTTGACCTGGAGCTTGGCGAGGATTTCCTGGCGGTGACGGCTCACGGTGTTCTTGCTTATCGAGAGGATTTCGGCAATCTCGATGCTTTTCTTGCCGGAGGCGATAAGTTGCAGAATCTGACGTTCGCGTTTGCTTATCACGGCATTGTTGGCAGTAGAGGTTAGCTCTTCGCGAATGCCGGTCAACGAGTTTACCGCAAAGCTATTGCCGGCAAAATCAAAGGATAGGGGACTGTAGATGCATACGGCATAGAGGATGCTTTGCGCTGTTTCGTCGAATATATAGTACATCCGGTGCAGCACGTCCATCGAATTATTGAACCGCAACTTTGCCATAAGGAAGTGGTGTCGGCGTTTCTGTGCCGGCAAATGACGAAGATAGTGGAAAAAGCGGAGCTCGGCAATCACCTTCTCCTCGCGCTCATGTTCGGACATCAGCGAAAGGATCTTTGTTTCCCATATTGAATTTTCCGACTTGTAATCGTCAAGCCCCAGGCTGCGTGCCAACTCTCCGGCAAAGATACGGCTTGTGCCGTTCCTGAGGTCGCTCACCACCACCAGGTCGTTCTCAATCCGGGCCAGGGTGCGGGCATAAAGGTGGATGTCGTCGGTAGTTATCTCCGACGGCCTGTCGGCCTGGCTGCGCAGCAGGCGGCCGAGTTTTTGCTGGCTTGCTGTGTCGAAATGGTTATTTATAGTCATTGCCTGCTATCATATAAGTGATTAACTTTGCAAAGTTAAAAATTTAATTGGTTAATGAGGCTATGACAGAGAAGGAAAAGATGGCGGCCGGGATGATTTATGATGCCAATTACGACCCACAGCTGATTGCCGAGAGGCTTGAGTGCAAGGAGCTCTGCCGCGACTACAACGACCTGCGGCCCAAGGACGCGGACGGACGCAAGTCTATGCTCCACAGGATTTTGGGCGGTATAGCGGGCGAAATCCTCATCGAGCAGCCGTTTTATTGCGACTATGGATACAACATTAAGGTCGGCGAAAATTTCTATGCCAATTACAACCTCGTCATTCTGGACGAAGCTGCGGTCACCTTTGGCGACAATGTATTCGTTGCACCCAACTGCGGCTTTTATACCGCCGGACATCCGATAGACCCGGCCGAGCGTAACAAGGGGCTCGAATACGCCCGCCCCATAACCGTCGGCAACAACGTATGGATTGGCGCCGGCGTGCAGGTGCTCCCCGGCGTGACAATCGGCGACAATTGCGTGATAGGTGCCGGCAGCGTCGTCGTGCGTGACATCCCCGCCGACTCGGTCGCCGTCGGCAATCCCTGTAAAGTAGTTAAATAAATATCACAAAATAAATGAAAGCAAAATATCTGTTAGTGTCATTGGCAATGATGACAGGAGTGTCGGCTATGGGTCAGACACTCGAGAAGATGAACTGGTTCAACGAGCCCGCGCAGTGGTGTATCGACGGCGACAGACTGACTATGGATGTGACGCCCAAGAGCGACTACTGGCGCATTTCGCATTATGGCTTCACCGTTGACGACGCTCCGTTTTATTACGCCGAGTATGGCGGCGAGTTTGAGGCCAAGGTGAAAATTTCGGGCGACTATAAAGTGCGCTTCGACCAGGCTGGTATGATGATACGCATCGACCACGAGAATTACATCAAAACCGGTATCGAATATGTCGACGGAAAGTACAACCTCAGTACCGTAGTCACCCACCACACATCCGATTGGAGCGTCATCGCCCTCGACCGGCCTGTCGAGGCGATATGGATAAAAACCGTACGCCGCCTCGATGCCATAGAGATTTTTTATTCGTTCGACGACAAAGAGTACCACATGATGCGCAATGCATGGATGGAGGCCAACCGGCCGGTAAAAATCGGCATGTTCGCCGCCTGCCCTGACGGCAACGGCTTCAAAGCCACCTTCACCGACTTCAAGGTAACCCACCTCCCCGATAAAGTCCGCACCGACTGGCTCAAAGCCAACGCCGAATAACTGACGCCGAATAATTGACTCCAAAGGCACAGGTATATACAGACCACCGGCTTGTTGTATCGGTGCCTTCGGTGTATAATAAGCTGTATATTTGAGAGAGTGGGAGATTATTGAGAGAGATTATTGAGCGGCGCCACCATGAAAATTTGAGCCGTACAGCAAAGCGAATTAGAGACTTTTCGGCTACCTTTGTGGTAAAAAGCAGACTGATATGGAAAAACTGGACGTTTTTGATCTGGCAAATACTTTTATCGCGAGCTTCTTCACCGATGACCGCGGCTGTGCCCACTGCAACCGCGAGCATACCCTCATCCACATCCCCGCCAACGTCAAGCACTGGCACGGCGCTGCCAAAGACTCGTGGTTTGCCCACCTCGCGTTTGAGATCCCCGGCGAAAAGTCCGAAAACGTCTGGCTCGAACCTGTCACCGACGCCGAGTACAACGCCCACGAGTCCAAATAACACCACCCTCGACACCACAACGCCCGACAGGGCACCAAAATACTCTGGAATTTAGGCCCCGCGGCCCGTGACTCCCCGGTTAATCCCCCGGATGCACGGGCCGCGTGTCGTTAATGGCCAAATCCATAAACATATAAACCTTAAGTTGGGCTTGCGAAACTTAAATTATTCAATGTATGATTAACGTCCGCCATGCGTGAATTGTTCTGCTGACGTGGGATTGCTGTATAATGACCGAATATAGGGTGGCTTTTGAACCAAGCGAAAAGCCGAATTGTTTAGAGAGCGTGAAACTCTAAAACTTATTTACTATGAATCTAATAAATGAATTGGACTACTCTCCGGGGCAAATTGCCAACAAGGTTATCGCAAAGAATGACTCCGGAATGGTGATTTTGATGGCTTTAGACAAGGATATGGCCATTGCCACTCATACGGCTCACGCCATTGCCGTCGTGCAAATTCTCGAAGGGGTCTGCGCTTTCACCATCAACGGCAAAGAGCGCTTACTCAATGCCGGCGACTATCTCGTCATGCAGCCCGACACACAACATTCGCTGCGCGCTCCGCAGCGCTTCAAAATGCTCCTCACAAAGTTGAACGCCTAAAATCTGTTACCGCCTTATGAAAATGTTCTGTTACCAATGCCAGGAGACAGCCAAAGGTAAAGGCTGCGAAATCCAGGGCGTATGTGGAAAGAAACCCGAGACCTCCACCCGAATGGACCAGCTTCTGTATATCGCGAGAGGCATGGCGATTGTCAACCGTACATTGCGCGAGAAGGGTGCCGACGACCGCAACGCGTCGCACTTCATCGTCGATGCGCTGTTCACGACAATTACCAATGCCAACTTCGACAACACGATGCTCGACGACTACATCAGCAAAGGTCTGGAGATGAAGAACAAGCTAATCGGTACGGCCAAGAAGCGCGGGATAGAGCTTCCGTGTCTGCCTGAGGTATGGTATAATATCACTAAAGAGAATTACGGCAAACTGGAGGTCGTAGAGGCTGGAAGCACGCTGGATGAAGAAATCTTCAGCGTTCTTTACGAGAAGAACGAGGACATCCGCGGGCTTAAACAGCTTGCCATATACGGCTGCAAAGGTATAGCCGCCTACGCGCGCCACGCCCTCAACCTCGGTTACGAGGACAAAGACATCTACACCATCATCGAGAACGGCATGGCCGAGGTGAGCCGTCCCGACATATCGGCAGACGACCTTTTCTCGCTTGTCCTCGAGGTAGGCGAAGGCGGAGTGAAGGCGATGGCTCTGCTCGACAAGGCCAACACATCGACCTACGGAAATCCCGAAATGACAAAGGTCGACATCGGCGTGCGCAAACGCCCGGGCATCCTCATCAGCGGCCACGACCTCAAGGATCTTGAAGAGTTGCTTATTCAGTCCGAAGGCAAAGGCGTCGACATCTACACCCACTCGGAGATGCTCCCGGCCCAGAGCTACCCGTTCTTCAAGAAATTCCCACATTTCGCCGGCAACTACGGCAACGCATGGTGGAAACAGCTAGACGAGTTCGAGACATTCAACGGTATGTTCCTGTTCACCTCCAACTGCATTGTGCCGCCCAGGCCCAAGACAACCTATATCGACCGCGTTTACACCACCGGCGTAGTAGGGATGCCGGGTACTCACTACATCCCCGAAGGCCCTGACGGCAAAAAAGATTTTACGGAGATTATCGAACGTGCGCAGAAGTGCGAGCCGCCCACAGCGATAGAGCACGGCGAGATAGTGGCCGGCTTCGCCCACAACCAGGTGCTGGCCCTCGCTCCCAAAGTGCTTGAGCTTATCAAAGCCGGCAAGATACGCAAGTTTGTCGTCATGGCCGGTTGCGACGGCCGCTTCCCCTCGCGCAAATATTACACCGAGTTTGCCGAAAAACTGCCCAAGGACTGCGTTATCCTCACCGCCGGATGCGCCAAGTACCGCTACAACAAACTGCCGCTCGGCGACATTGACGGCGTCCCCCGCGTTCTCGATGCCGGACAGTGCAACGACTCGTACTCACTTGTGGTGATAGCGTTGGCGCTGAAAGACGCACTTGGTCTCGACAGCGTAAACGACCTGCCCATCGTCTACAACATTGCGTGGTACGAGCAAAAGGCCGTCATCGTGCTCCTGGCTCTGCTGAGCCTCGGCATAAAGGACATTCACACCGGCCCCACACTCCCGGCCTTCTTCACCCCCGACATTCTCAAAGTTCTTAAAGAGAAATTCAACATCGGCACAATCTCTACCGTCGACGAGGATATCGCGACGCTCATAAACGACAACATACCTACAAATACCGATGTCTCGGTCGTTAAAGAGATGTCGTAACGGATATCCCATCAAAGACAAGCTCTTGATCTTAAACGTTTGACAAAATCCTCAAGCTGCGCCCCGAAAGTTTTCACCTTGCTTTCGGGGCGCAACGCCGTAGTACGCGTCGTGGCTGTTTTACCTACATTTGGGTAGGCGGTTTTGTTTGCAACGACGGCTTTTTTGGCTACCTTTGCAGGGTAATAATAAGCCAATAATATTGTGATATGGAACGAATAGAGCAGGAAAAGCTGGTGGTTAAACAGATGATTGAGATTTATTGCGCCAAGCACCATGTGCACAACGGGAAAGTACTTTGCGACGACTGCCGGAAACTGTTGGACTACGCCCACCACCGCCTCGACCACTGCCCCAAAGGCAACTCCAAGTCGAGCTGCCGCAAATGCGAGATCCACTGCTATTCGCCGGCCAACCGCGAAAATATCCGCGCCGTGATGCGCTACGTCGGCCCCCGTATGCTCTTCATCCACCCCCTCTCCGCCATCCGCCACCTCCTCTCCGAACTGAAATAACAGCCCGGAGCATCTATCCCTGATTTCGATATAATTTGCCAATTCGGTCTGCACTCCATATTATATTACAAAAAAAATTTTGTAAAAGTAAACTTTTTAGTTAACTTTGCGGTTGGATAACAAGAGTATGGCTAACAGAACCATAAAACTATACAAAGATTACTTCAAGGAGTTCTATGTGACTCAGACAGATGCAGTAAGACGAAAGATCAACTATTGCATCAATGTTGTCAAGACGGTTGACCGCGTCCCCAAGACGATCCTGAAGAACATGGAAGGCACAGATGGATTATATGAAATACGTGTTGAAGTTGGAAATAACATCTTTCGTATCTTCTGCTGCTTTGACGAAGGGTCGCTTGTGATTTTATTTAATGGATTTCAAAAGAAGACGCAAAAAACTCCAAAGCAACAGATAGAGCGCGCAAAAAAATTAATGAAAGAATATTTTAACGAAAAAGAAAATGGATAAGGCAAAAGAAGAGGCAATTATGAACGCACGTACCTTCGACGAGCTCCTTGATGCTGAATATGGCAAGGCCGGAACTCCGGAGCGTGAAAAATTTGACGCTGATGCCACAGCCTTTTGTCTGGCCGAAACTCTTAAGGCAGAGCGCCTCAAAGCCGGTCTGACACAGGAACAGCTTGCCGAGCGCATCGGAACGAGGAAAACCTACATCTCCCGACTGGAGAACGGCAAAGCCGATGTCCAGCTCAACACACTCTTCCGTATTTTCGAAGGACTTGGGAGACGAGTATCATTAACTATTTTATGAAAGCATCATCCCTCTGATTTTCGGGGGGGGGTATAGCAATTAATTCCGATTGTCAGAGGTCCCTGATTATCAAACAATACAATTTGAGTTAGCATCTCGCGTTCTGAAACGGAGATAGCGCAGGCTGTTGTGGAACAATGACTTTTGTATATGGGAGGGCGTGGGATGGCTGATTTAGCGGACAGCTTCGGCGAGGCGGTGGGCGTGTGATTTGGCTTCGGCGTAGAAGCGGTCGGCGGCGGCTTTGTCGTTGGGGTCGATAAGCATCATGCCCATGCTGATGACGGGCTCGTGCCATACAAATCCGCAAAGGTTGCTGAGGGCGCTGAAGGTGCACCCCGCCTTAATCAGCCGTCGCGCCTTGTCGTACGACGTAAGGCGGTAGGCCTCTTAGTCGAACCGGCCGGCCTCGCCGGTCATCATATAGTACAACTCGGAGACAATGGCGTCCGGTAAGTAAACGCTTATCTCGGTGCTCTGTGTGTGAAACGTTTATTTCTCGTAAAATTCTATCGGCAGGCCGTCGGGGTCTTCAAAGAAAACAAAGCGCTTCGAGGTGTATCCGTCCACGCGAATGTCCTCGTGTGCTATTCCCTTCCGGTCCAGCTCGCCTATCGATGCCTCAATGTCGTCGACTTCAAAGGCGAGGTGACGCAGCCCGGCGGCCTCGGGGCGGCTGACCCGTTTGGGCGGGTCGGGGAACGAGAACAGCTCGATGACGTACTCGCCGTTGAGGGCCAGGTCGGTCTTATAAGAGTGCCGCTCGGGGCGGTAGTTCTCGGCCAACACCGTAAGACCCAGCACCTCGGTATAGAACGCAAGACTCCGCCGATAGTCAGAGCAAATAATCGCAATGTGGTGTACCTTATTCAATTTCATATTTGTGTTTATTTGGGGTTTTTACAATGTAACGCCTGCCTGGACGGGCGAAAGCAAGCTTTCGCCGCAGTGACATTCTGGTAACTATAACGTTACCGACAGCAACGGCCCCGTCTTCCGGCAAAATGAAAGACAGGGCCGTTGTTATGTGGATGCGGGGGTAGGGGACCAACGCCCCCGCGTGGTATGCCGATTATTTCGTAGCCTTGAACGACATATCGAGGCCGCGCACCGAGTGGGTGAGGGCGCCCACGCTGATATAGTCCACACCGCACTCGCCATATTGGCGCAGAGTGTCGAAAGTGATGCCTCCAGACGACTCAATCTCGACGCCCGGAGCCTCCTTGCGGATGAGCTTGACAGCCTCGCTCGATGGCCTGCATGATCTCGTCGGTGTCGCGCACCTCCTGCTCTATGCGCAGGTCGCGCCCGTTTGCCTTGCACCACTCCTTGGCCTTGGCGACAGCCTGGGGTATGCCGCCGGCAAAGTCGGTGTGGTTGTCCTTGATGAGAATCATATCGAACAGGCCGATGCGGTGGTTTGTGCCTCCGCCGATTTTCACGGCCTCCTTCTCGAGCATACGCATGCCCGGCGTTGTCTTGCGCGTGTCAAGGACGCGGGCGCCGGTGCCCTCGAGCTGTTTCTGATATTTCGCCGTGGTGGTGGCGATGCCGCTCATACGCTGCATGATGTTGAGCATGGTGCGCTCGGTCTGTAGCAGCGAGCGCACGGGGCCTTCGACGACAAAGGCGATGTCGCCGGGGCGCACGTGGGCGCCGTCTTCGATGAAGACCGTCATTTTCAGCGACGGATCGAATTTCTCGAACACCTTGCGTGCAATCTCCACGCCGGCGAGGATGCCCTCCTCTTTTACGATGAGCTGCTGTTTGCCGACGGCTTCGGCCGGGATGGTCGACAGGGTTGTGGCGTCACCGTCGCCGATATCCTCGGCAAAAGCCAGAGTAAGCAGGTCGTCGATGAGCTGGTCTGTAGTTTTCATTTTCAATTTCTTTTGGTTACTTTTGTGGCAAAATTACAAAAAAAAGATGAAAGTCGTATTGCTGACCGTAGGTAAAACCGCCGACAAAGAGATAGAGCCGCTGATAGCCCGCTACGTCGACCGTGTAGCGCGTTTCGTACCCTTTGAGTACAAAGTGCTGGCCGACGTGCGTTTGCCGGCCAACGCCACACACGATAAACAGAAGGAAATCGAGGGCGAGGCCTTCCTGTCGTGCATCAGCGGCGGCGATATGGTGATACTCATGGACGAGCGCGGCACCATGCCCACGTCGCGACAATTCGCCACCGACCTCGACAAGCTGATGGTGAACACCCGCAGCAATATCATCTTTGTCATCGGCGGCCCTTACGGCTTCAGCCCGGCCATGTATGCCCGTGCAAACCGCAAGCTCGCCCTGTCGGCCATGACCCTCACCCACGAGATGGCGCGCCTCTTCCTGGCCGAGCAGCTTTACCGCGCAATGACAATTCTGCGCGGCATGCCCTACCATCACGACTAATTCTTAGACAAGCAGCGTGCGGATGGTGGCGTCCGAGACCAGCCACCGGTCCTCGGGGATGACGATGCGGACGCCGTCGCTGACGATGTCGCCGGCGGGGATGAGTTTTAAGTTGGCGTCGAAATCAGCACGGAAGCGCGGTGGAATTTTTGACAGCTCCAGCCCTTGCGATGTGCGTAGCGACACCATTATCATGTCGTTGAGCCGGTCTGTCTCCGTCTCCTCCTCCGTTTCATAAAACACCTTTCCCTTCGACAGGTTGTCGAGGTAGCCTGACAGCGAGTGCGGATTGGCGCGCCTCGCCCGGCCGTCCCAACTGTGGGCACCGGGTCCAAGACCGATGTACGGTTTGTTCTGCCAGTACGACGAATTGTGGACCGCACGACGTCCCGGCCGGGCAAAGTTCGATATCTCGTAGTGCTCATAACCCCTGCAGGCAAGCGTACCGCAGAGCCGCGCGTACATATCGAGCAGAACGTCCTCGTCGGTCTCCCGCACCTTTCCCGCCGAGCGCATGGCATAGAGCCGCGTACCCTGTTCGTACGACAGCATATAGGCCGAGATGTGCTCGGGCTGCATATCGGTCAAGGCATCGAGTGAGCGCTGCCACGTCTCGGGCGTCTGCCCCGGCAGGCCGTATATCAAGTCGAGCGAGATATTGTCTATTCCGCCACGCCTGAGCAAATCGTAAGCCCGTGCCGCACCGGCGGCATCGTGGCGTCGCCCTACCGCGGCAAGCTCGCTGTCCACCATCGACTGCACGCCCATACTCACGCGGTTCACCCCACAGGCGCGCCACGCGTCGATAAGCTCGGCGGTGACATCTTCGGGATTGGCCTCCACCGTCACCTCCGCCCCGGCAAGGGGGGCAGGCAGAAACGACATCAGCCGTGCGAACTGCGCCGCCGTCAGCTGCGAGGGCGTTCCGCCACCTATATATATAGTGTCGGCCTGCGTCCCCGCCTCGTCGCGGCGCAGCTGCCATTCGTTGCCGACGGCTTCGACAAAACTGTCGGCGAGCTGAGTGCGGGGCAGCGAGTAGAAGTCGCAGTAATAGCACTTCGATTTGCAGAAAGGGATGTGAACGTATATCGCCATACTGTCGGGGTGTGAATAGCAGAAACTATCGAAGTACCGTTAGCTGTCAATATCCTGGACTACCGCGTTCTTCTCGCACAGACGGGCAAAGTCGCAGTAGGCGCAGGCGTTGATGTCGTTGGTCTGGACAAACGTCCCGCTGTTATCGAGGATTTCGCGTATGAGAGTATCCGTCCCTTCGCGGAATTTCTCTTCGAGCCCCACCAGCTTTGGCGTGCGTGCCGTGTCGGCTTCTTCGGGATTGTGCATCCATATCAGACGAGTGTCGCCCGTCTCGCCCCTTGCCGGCACAACGCGCATGTGGGAGTCGTCAAAACGGTTCTTGTCCGACACAGCAAAGGCCTTCATCAGCGTGTACAGATGCAGCTCGATATCGGGATGGCCCCAGCTTTCGCCAAGGAAGTCGTCGAAGAGCATGGCGTACAGCAGCAGCTGCAGGGCTGTGCCGTGGGTGTCGTATTCCTTGGGGGCAGCCAATCCCAAGGCATCGCCCACCGACTTTGGGTACAACGATTCGACAGACTGCATCTCCTTTGAGTCTGAGCCCGTCTTGTAGTCGATGAAACGCAATCTTAGCGTGTTGCCTGCGCTGTCGACGATGCGGTCGAGACGGTCGATTTTGAATGTGACATTCACCTTGCGGCCGTCGCTGAGCTCCCATTGGTTATTGCCCGTCCCGACATTCGCGGCCAGGCTGTATTCGGCAGCCTCGAACAAGATGTCCTGGCCCGTTATTGCCTCAAGTTTCTCGTTATAGCAGTCAATTTCAGCCTGGTCGGCGTTATGGCGCACAAGATAATCTATATAGCGCCGCAGACCCTCGGCCGTATCGGCATAATCCTTCATTATCGTGCGCTCGACAAACTCGAGGAGCGCCCCGGCCATCAGCTCGTCCTGACGGCGTATGCGGCTGCGGGCACGCTCCCAGCGCCTCTTGTGCGCCTCGTCCGAGTCGGCGTCGGGACGCTTGACGCCATACTGGTTGATGACAATGTTGTCGCGCAGAATGTCGAGAATCTTGTTTCGGACCTGCGGTCTGAGCTTCCAACGGTCGTCCTCGAACAGTTTGCCGAGCAGCGTCAGCGAATTGCCTCGGCCGACATGGTGTATGAAGATGTATTCGAGGGTGTTGTGGACCACCGTACCGAAGACACTGGCCTCCATATAGTCCACCGACTTGTCCTCCTCGCCGATGCGCAGCACGTCTTTGAGGTAGAAGCGGAAGGGACATTTGATATAGTCGCGCAGAGCCGAGGCCGACAGGTTGGCCGAATTGCCCGCTTCGGACGGGTCGGCTGAGCGGGGTACCGAGAACCGTTCGAGCCGTTTCTGTACAAAGTCACTGTCCTTTTCGGCGCTGAACACCAGCGGGCGCGGACTTTTGGGCTTCATCAGCACACCGATGCGCGCTATCTGTATGGGATATTTGAGGCGGCCGTTGTCGTCCCGTCCCTCCTTTATCGCCATCTCGAGTTTGACGGCGCAGCGGTGGGCCTCCCGGGCCTTGTTCTCGGCGGTCAGGGCCTTTTCGCGGGCCTCCGGGCCGAGGTTGTCGTGGATGGCGGCGACGAGCTTGCGTTTGGCCTCGCGCACCTTGTCGGCCGTAGCCTTAAGACGCTGAGTCTCCAGATTCATGTCCCAGCTGCGGGGCGAGTTCTCGAGCTGCTGCAGGTAGCGCGAGGGCGTACCGCCACCGGATACTGACGCGCGCGAGTCGTACAGACATACGACGTTGGTGGCGCGGTTGAGCAGGCGGAAGAAGTATCCGGCATATTCCCTCTCGCTGTCGCGGAGGGTGGGAAGATGCACAAAGCGCAGCAGCGGTTTCACGCCGTCCCGCTCCTTGTCGGCGGTAGGGTTCGACTCATTGTACTTGTAACGGGCGCCCTGCGGGATAAAGCCGTGGTTGCGCACGCGGCGCGGCAGCACGCCCTCGTTCATGGACGGGATGATGATGTTGTCAAAGTCGAGCGAGCGCGTCTCCAGCATACCCAGGACCTGCAGACCCTTTACCGGCGTACTGCTGACATTGATGGGCTGCGTGGCCATCGTGCGGTAGACCAGGGTGAGGATGTTGTACTCGCCGATACCGGTGATGTCGTATCGGTCGATGCCCTCGAATACAAGTTCGAGGCCGTTTTCGTATGCTTCGAGAATGCGCGCCTCGATGCTGACCGATTTCTCCTCGTTGTCGTCGTCGCCGTCGGGCATCACGGCGCCTTTGTCGATAAGGCACTTGCGCATTGTGCTCAAAATTGTGGTGACGTACCCACGCACAGCATCGAGGTATGCGAGGTATTCCTCCGTCGGCCTGCCGTTCTGCCGGGTGTGGGCCGGCTGTCGCGGCGTGCGGGCGAAGATGCACCGTATGTCGGCCACCGAAGGCATCGTCTCGGCACGTTTGCCAAGATAGGCCGACAGCTGGTCGATGTCGACCGTGAAGCTGCGGTTGTCCCTCAGATATTCAGACACGGCACGACATCCTTCGGCCATCAGCGAGCGCAGCTGGGCGTTGGCGATAATGCCCTCAACGTCTTCGTAAAGCATGAACACCGTTCCGACGCCGGGAGAGTCCGCGCCGCGGTAGCTGATGTGCAGGTGAAGCTTTACTATATCGTCGAGGAGTGTGGCGAAGGGCGTCTCGCGGAAGGGCAGAGCCAGCGACACGTTGATGTTCTCGAAGTGCGGATGCGACACCACCGACGGCGGCATGGCATGCAGCAACGGAATCAGCATCGACGCGTCGGGCAGGATGATGGCCGTGTTGTCGGGGCGGTTGCGCACCATCATCAGCGAGTTTGCCGGGTCCACCGACGACGCGCCGGGTTGTGCCGCCAGCGGGTCGGCGGTGCGGTTTTTGCTCTCGGGCGTACACCAGTTTTTCAGCACCTGGCCGATGGACTTCGCCATCAGGAATTTCGACGGTACGCTGAGGATGTCGAGATGGAGGGGGCTGTCGCACACCGGCAGGATAAAGCCTGGAGGGTTGGAGAACAGGGGAGCATCGTCCGTCTCCGACCTTGCCGCAGCGGCGAGGCGCGCCATGCCGTCGTTGACTCCGACAGGCTTGCCCAGCCGCTCCAGATCGAGCGCGTCCCTGAAGAATTCGATATGGCGGCCGTCGCCGTCCATGGCGTCGCGCACGGCGCTGAAGAGATTCATGCGGGCGGCGGTGAGATTTCCGAATCCCACGAAGCCGATGTTGCTGTAGTTGCCCAGGATCGGAATTTCGGTGCCGTCGGCGCAGGCGCGGGCGGCCTTCAGTGCCACAAGTCGCGCCAGCCGTCCCTCGTACGACGCCCCCTCGTTGTCGAGCCGACGGGTAAAGCGCGTGTATATTTCGGGCAGGAGGGCGTAGAGGCGCATCTGACGCATCGCCGCAGTAAACGTGTCGTTATTACGGAACATTACGTCGGGGTGCTCACGCACAATCTTGTTGCCTGGGAAGAGGTCGTTGACAATACGTCGCTCTTTCTCGGTAAGGTAGTTCACCGACAGGTTTTTCCACTGCGCCACCTTTTCGAGCACATCGGCGCCGTCGGCACAGCCGTTGTCGATGTCGTTGAAATCGTTGAGTAGCGTTTTACCCCAGAAGGCGAAGTTGTCGAACGTGGCGGGGTCGGAGGGCGGGATGGAACTGAGTTGCATCCGCAGCTTGCGCAGACTGTCGCGTGCCACCGACAGCTCGGCCCGCGCCACCTTCACCTCGCTCTCGTCGGCTGTCCCTTCTCGTTGGCCGCATACGGCAGCCCGGTAGGCCTCGTTTTTTGCCGTCACCTCGTTTTCGGCCTCGTCGACTGCCGAGCGCAGACCTGCAAACACGTCCTGCAGACCGGCGAAGCGCTCGGTATAGACCTCGCAATAGACATTGTAGAGGATAAACAGCAGCGTGATGTCGTCGGCGATGGCCACCTCGGGGCAGATCTGCTCGTTGAGGTCGCCGATGGTGACGATGTCGGGGAGGACGTAGGTGACGGGGCCTTCGGTGCCGGGGGCGACACGGCGGCGCAACACGTCCTTGAAGTACATGCGCAGAAAAATTCGCGAGCGCTTGTTGGGGCACACCAGACAGGTGCGGTACAGCTCGCGGCCGCGTTGTGGAGAGGTATAGTATTGGGCTACAGCCTGCAGAAATTTGTCGGGCCGTCCTTCGGTAGAGTTGCTGGCAGACATAAGGCGTGAAATTTCAGGGTAGGGGACCGGTCAGCCGTTCTTGAGCATAAGGATAACCGAGAGGCATAGGTCGAAGAAGACAATCTTGCCGTTGGCGTTGCGGGCGATGTCGTTGCGCGCGTCGCTGAAGACCTCGAACAGCGCGGGGGCGTTCTTCTCGGTGATGAACCGTGCAAAGCGCACGCTGAAGTCGCTCTCCTGACGGGTCTGGAGGTTCAGCGCGGGATTGTGCAGATTGTAGATGAAGTTTTCGCGCAGCATACGGCTGCAGTAGTCAAGGAAACGGATCTGCGTCTCGCGCTTCTCGGCGCCGAGGTCAGCACTCCACTTCTTCAGCGAGGCGATGTCGCGCACGTAAGCCAGGCGCATGAGTGACACAAAGCGGTCGAAGAATCCGCCTTTGGCCTCGTCCTCCTGGCTGCTCATCCGCAGAGCCCTGTTTAGGCTTCCCTCGCTGAGGCGGGCGACGTCGCGGGCCAGGGCGGGGTCGGAGCAGTGGCCGCGGTCAACGAGCCAGCGGGCCACCTCGTCGTCGCTGTATCGCGGCACGTCGATGCGCTGCACGCGCGAGTAGATGGTGGGCAGGATGCCGCGGGGATTGTCGCCGGCCATGATGAACACCGTGTCGGCAAAAGGCTCCTCCACCAGTTTCAGTATCTTGTTGGCGCAGCTCTCGTGCAGACGCTCGGGCATCCACATCAGCGCCGTCTTGTAGCGCGAGGCATGGGCGGTGAAGCTGAGGCGGCGAATCAGCTCGGTTCCTTCCTCAGCGTATATTACCGGCATGGTGTTGGGATTTCCGAGCATCTCGAGCCATACGTCAAAGTCCATCCACGGACTTTCTTCGAGAAAGCGGGTGAACTCGCGTATGTAGTCGTTGCAGAGGGGGGCGTTGGTGCCTGTCTTGATGACGGGAAACGAAAAGATAGTGTCGATGTGGTTGAACGACTTCATCTGCAGGCACGAGGGGCACCTGCCGCACGAATCGCCGTCGTGGCGGTCGGTGCAGTGGATATATTGCGCAAAGGCCCGTGCGAGGGCGAACTTTGCCGAGCCTTCGGGTCCCTGCAGCAGCAGGGCGTGCGGCAGACGGTTGTCGTCGACAAGGGCACGCAGCCTGTCCTTGACATCTTCGTGCCCGGGGATATCACAGAATTTCATCTCGGTAAAGGTACTCAAATTTTACCAATCCCCCAATATCGCGACCGGTAAATTTGCACCAACCCGACGTCGGCCCGGCGTTGGCCCGGAAACATCCCGGCAATATCCCGGTCTCAGCCCCGTTGTCAGCCCAGCATCAGCTGCTCTATCGAGCTTATCTCTTCCTGCAGCTTTTTGTCCACGCCGAGGCGCTTGGTGATGTTGTTGATGCTGTAAATAACGGTGGAGTGGTCGCGGTTGAGGCAACTGGCGATGGCGGTGAGGGGCATGTCGGTGTACTTTTTGGCCAGGTACGCCACAATCTGGCGGGCGTCGCTGATCTCGCGCTTGCGGCTTTTAGAGAACAGAACGGTGTTCTCGATTTCGTAGTATTCGCACACCTTGTCGGCGATGAAGTCGAAGTTGAAGACCTTCTTGCTCACGCGCACCGAATTGTTGACCACCTCTCGTGCAAGATCCAGATTGATCTCTTTGTTGCGGAAGGTATTCTGCGCGCGCATCGACAGCATCACGCCGTCGAGCTCGCGTATGCTCTCGGTGATATTTCCGGCCACATATTCTATAACGTCGTCCGAGAGGGGCATGCCGTTCTCGCGGGCGCGGAGGCGCAGCACCTCGCGGCGCAGGTTGAGGTCGGGTTTCTGCATCTCCACCACGGCGCCCTGGCGCAGACGGCCGAGCAGACGGTCCTCAAACGATACTATGTCGGCGGGGGCACGGTCGCTGCTGAACACCACCGTATGGTTGTTGAGGTACAGGTGGTTGAAGATGTTGAAGAAGGCATTCTGCGTCTTGGCCTTTCCGGACAGCTCCTGGATGTCGTCGACAATGAGCACGTCGATGCTCTGGTAGAAGCTGAAGAACTGGTTGATGTTTCCGCCCGGCGACTCGGCCGCGGTGTACTGACCCTGGAAGTCGCGGGCTGGGATATACAGCACGCGCTTGCCGGGATTGCCCTCGGCAAGCTTCAGTCCCATGCCCTGCAGGAGGTGCGTCTTGCCGCAACCCGTCGGGCCAAATACATAGAACGGGTTGAAAGTCGGCTGTTTGGGCCGCTCGATGATGGCGTTGACGATTTCGCAGGCGACCTTGTTGCAGTCGCTGCGCAGGTAGTTGTCGAGGCTGAATTTGGGGTTGAGGTTGGAGTAGAACGGCTTGCTCTGCTTGGTCGGGGCGCCGGTCGAATTGGCCGGAGCCTTCTCCGGTTCCTTCGCCGGAGCCGGAGCCTTGGGCTGAGCCGAAGGGTATATCCAGCGCAGGTCGTTGAGCGAGCCATAGACCTTTAATATTGCCTCCTTGAGCGGGGCGGCATATTGGCGGTCTATCATCATGCCGTAAGTCTCGCTGGGCACCTTGAGAGAGAGCACACCGTCTTCGAGAGAATAGGATATGACATCGGCAAACGCAAACCCGAAGGCCTCGTCACCGATGAGCTTGCGCAGCTCGGCGCAGCAATCATTCCAAAGTTCGAAATGCGATTTTACAGACATAGTTCTGCAAATTTGCAAAAAAATGTTGAGATAGCCAAGCCGCCACCCAAACTCAAAAATGGCCTCTCGCCACAGTGCTCTGAAATCCAGCAAGTTAAA
>SFLG01000061.1 GCA_004553485.1 Bacteroidales bacterium
ACCGTCGCCGCCCTCGACGACAACCACGACGACACCGCCACCCGCACCGTCAGCCTGGGCAACCTCCCCGCCGGCATCTACTTTGTCCGCCTCAACGGCAAAAGCTACAAAGTAATTAAGAATTAAAAATTAAAAATTAAGGATGGATTCAAAATTAAGAATTAAGAATTAAGATTTGATTCAGAATTAAGTGCCGTGTGTCAACAATGCGTTGAGCCACGGCACTTTATTCTCCCCCCCCGTGCCCAAATCTTAATTTTTAATTTTTAATTTTTAATTCTTTAATTAAGTGCCGTGTGTCAACAATGCGTTGAGCCACGGCACTTTTTTCTCCCCCCCCGTGCCCAAATCTTAATTTTTAATTTTTAATTTTTAATTTTTATTTACTTTTTGAGTAATTTTGTGGGAGTGTAAAAAAAGCAATGAGATGACACCTTTGAGATACCTTTTAGCGATGCTGCCGCTTACCGTTTGCCCGGCAGTGCAGGCGCAGGAGGCCGGCACGGGGTACGGCGCCCCCGGCGATACCCTAACCTGGCGCGTCACCGCCATCGGTGGCGGCGCGAGCAACGAGTTCAACCCCTACCTGCTGGCATGGGGCAACTACGGCAAGACGCCGATGGGCGGCGCGCCGTTTACAGCTACTACGACGGCACGGCCGAAAAGTGGGCCACGCGCCGCGAGGGTATGCCTTACGCCTGGATACAGCAGCTGTGGGCCGCCGTCAAATACCGCGGCGTATTCGTGCAGGCCGGTATGCGCGAGGGACAGAGCCTGCTGGTGGACAACTCGCTGTCGAGCGGCGACCTCATCGCGGGCAACTCGGCACGCCCTGTGGCGCAGGTGCGTCTGGGCCTGGTCAACTTCCAGAACATCCCTTTCACCCGCGACTGGGTACAGATTATCGGAACCATTGCCTACGGCAAGATGTGCGACGGCTCGTACCTGCGCAACCACTATAACTACTGGAACTACTGGTGCAGCCACATCACTCTGGGCTCGCTGTACGTCTACCGCAACGTCTACTTCCGCACTAACCCGTCCAAGCCGTTCAGTGTCACCATAGGCGCGCAGTGCTCGAGCTTTTTCGGCGGAACGTCCGAGTACTATAACAAGGGAAAGGTCAGTGGCTCGTTCCGCAACTCGGAGAGCCTCAAAACTTTCTTCCGGATGATTATCCCCAAGAGGGGCACCGGCAACGACGGCTATTACGACGGCAGCTCGGTGGGCAGCTGGGACCTGCGCGCCCGCTACGCCCTGCCCGGCGGACACGAGGTAAGCGGCTACTTCCAGTGGCTGTGGGAGGACGGCTCGTCGATGGCCCGCCGCAACAAAGGCAACGGTCTGTGGGGTATTGAGTACCGCCGCACCTCGCCCGGCCGCCATATCCTGCGCGCCGCCGTGGCCGAGTACATCGACTTCCGCGACCAGTCGGGTCCCATCCACTGGGCTCCCGGCGACCACCCCGGCACCGATATCACCGGCGAGGCAACGGGTGCCGACGAATACTACAACAACTCGTCGATGAACTCGTACATGCACTTCGGTATGTCGATGGGCACGCCCTTCGTCCCCTCGCCCATCTACAACACCGACGGCTTCATGTTCTTCCGCAACACCCGCGCCAACGGCTTCCACCTTGCCGCCGAGGGCGACATCAGCGGGCAGTTCGACTGGAAGGCCGCCGTCAGCTATTGCCGCGCCTTCGGCTCGCCCCGCATTCCCGCACACGATATTAAGCACAACACGTCGGCGCTGGCACAGGTAGGCTGGCACGGCACCGGATGCTTCGACGGCATCTCGGCCACCGGCGCTCTGTCGTTCGACACGGGCAAACTCCGCGGCAACAAATTCGGCGTTATGGTGTCGCTGAGCTATTCAGGCAACATCTCCCTCTCAAAATAAGAGCCCGTTCCCCCTAATCGCCTTGGCGCTTGCGTAGCAAGAATTTCTGTTAACGCAGGGTCGCATATATCTCCCTCACAAAATAAACTGATTGTATGAAACGTAAATTATTATATACGGCATTATATACGGCCATAATCGCGGTGGTGACACTGCTGACAGGCTGCAAGACCAACAACGGCGACATCGGCATCTGGTACGGCTCGTGGGCGCTCGACCGCATGACCGTCGATGGCACCGACGTGCCCGTCGTCGACGAGGATGGCTGGACAAACTTCGCCTTCCAGAACAACGTTGTGTTGATAACCCGCACCACCGAGCTGGGCGAAGTAACCGAGTGCTTCGGCACCTGGGCCGAGGAAGGCGGCGAAATGGTCTTCGACTACAACCACACCGACGACTACGACCCGTCGGTCTACACCGCCCCGGCATGGCTGTACTTCACCAATCACGCCGTCACCCGTTGCAAAATCCTGTCATCGAACAAAAAGAACGTCACCCTGCAGCAGGTAACCGCCGACGGCCGCACCATCACTTACTATCTACGCAAACTACACTGATATGAACCGCAATACAGACAACAACCGTCTCGCCCTGGTCACGGGCGCCGACGGCTTCATAGGCTCGCACCTCACCCAGCAGCTCCTTGCCGACGGGTGGCGCGTGCGTGCGCTGGCACAATACAACTCGTTCAACAACTGGGGCTGGCTCGAGCAGGTACCCCCCTGCCCCGAGCTGGAGATTGTCTGCGGCGACGTGCGCGACGCGGACTTCTGCCGCCACATCTCGCGTGACGTCGACACGGTGTTCCACCTTGCCGCCCTCATCGCCATCCCCTACAGCTACGTGGCCCCGGACAGCTATGTCGACACCAATATCCGCGGCACCCTCAATATATGCCAGGCCGCCCGCGACTGCGGCGTGCGACGCATCCTTGTCACCAGCACCAGCGAGGTCTACGGCACGGCTCTGTACGTCCCCATCGACGAGAAGCATCCCCGCCAGCCCCAGTCGCCCTACTCGGCAACCAAAATCGGCGCCGACGCAATCGCCAAGAGCTTTTACAACGCCTTCAACCTGCCCGTGGTGATAGTGCGTCCCTTCAACACCTACGGCCCGCGGCAGAGCGCACGCGCTTTCATCCCCACAATCATCACCCAGATTGCCTCGGGGATGCGCACGATAAAGGTGGGCGACCTCACCCCCACACGCGACTTCAACTTTGTCGCCGACACCGCCGCCGGCTTCATCGCCCTGGCCAATGCCGACGACGACAAGGTGCTGGGCCGCGAAATCAACATCGCCACCGGCAAGGACTACTCCATGCGTGAGACGCTGGAGATGATAGCCCGCATAATGGACGCCAAGGTGGACTTTGTCACCGACCCCGACCGTCTGCGTCCCGCCAACAGCGAGGTGTTCCGCCTCTGCGGCGACAACACGCTCATCACCACCCTCACCGACTGGCGTCCGCGCTACAGCCTTGAGGAGGGTCTTCGCAAAACCGTCGAATGGTTCACCGCCCCCGGCAACATGGCCGGCTACAAGCCCGAAATCTACAACAAGTGACGACGATGGCAGACAACACTATCGGCATACTTTTCCTCGGCGGCGCCAAACGCGTGTCGATGGCCCGCCACTTCAAGGCGGCGGCGCGCGCACGTGGCCTTGAGGCGCGCATATACAGCTACGAGATGACTGCCGACGTGCCCATCGCCCTTGAGGGCGAGGTGATTATCGGCCGTCGGTGGCGCGACACCGATGTCGTGGCCCACATCATCGGTGTATGCCGCAGCCGCGGCATCTCGGTGGTGATACCCTTTGTCGACGGCGCCGTAGCCGTGGCGTCCGAGGTGGCAGCCGCCGCCGGCGGCGACATCTTCAGCCCCGTCTCGGCGGCCGGGCTGGCCGAGCTGATGTTCGACAAGGTGCGCGCCAATGACGCCCTCGCCGACAGCGGCATCCCCGTCCCGCCGACGGTGGACATCGAGGCCCCGCTGACCTGCCCCGTCATCGCCAAGCCGCGCCATGGCTCGGCCTCGAAGGGCATTGTCGCCATCGACAGCGCCGACGACCTGCGCCGCCTCCTCGACACGGCCGACGCGGACGGTTATCTGTTCCAGCAACGCTTCGACCGACGCCGCGAAATCACGGTCGACTGCTACGTCAGCATGCTCACCGGCGCCATCGTCTGCGCCGTGCCCCGTCTGCGCGACGAGGTGGCCGGAGGCGAGGTAGTGCGCACTACCGTCGTCCACAACTCTGAATACGAGACCCTTGCGCGCCGAGTACTCGCCGGGCAGGGACTGCGCGGAGCAGTGACGGTGCAGCTCATCGAGGACAGCGACACCGGCCGCGTGTATGTTATGGAAATCAACCCCCGCCTCGGCGGCGGCGCAGTGGCCTCGGTGGCCTGCGGCGTCGACCTGCCGGGCTTCATCATAGACGAGTCGAGGGGTATCGCCCCGGCCGACGGCCCGCAGTGGCGCGACGGCGTGGTGTGCCGATACCTCGACGAGTGCGTCTTCCCTACCAAATAAGCTTTTATGAGTCAAAAAGTCATCATCATAGCCGAAGCCGGCGTCAACCATAACGGCGACCTGGAGCGCGCCCGCCAAATGGTGCGCGTGGCACGCGAATGTGGCGCCGACTACGTCAAGTTTCAGACTGCCAAGCCCGAGCTGGTTATTTCTTCCATAGCTCCCAAGGCCGAATACCAGAAGGAGACCACCGGCAACGAGCAGTCGCAGCTCGAGATGTGCAAGGCCATCCACCTGCCGCTGTGCGACTACGAGGGCCTGGCCGAGCTGTGCCGTCAGGAGGGGATAGGCTTTATGAGCACCCCCTTCGACCTGGTGTCGATAGACTGCCTCGAACCCCTCGGCATGGACTGGTGGAAAATCCCCAGCGGCGAAATCACCAATCTGCCCTATCTGCGCAAAATCGGCGCTCTGAGGCAGAAGGTCATCATGTCGACGGGCATGAGCACCCTCGACGAGGTAGAGGCCGCCGTTAAGGTTCTCGAGCAGGCGGGCACGCCGCGCTCGTCCATCATCCTGCTGCACTGCACAACGCAGTACCCCACCCCCTACCGGGCCGTCAACCTGCGGGCGATGAACGCCCTGGAGGCCCTCGGGTGCGCCGCCGTGGGATACAGCGACCACACCGTCGGCATAGAGGTCAGCGTCGCCGCCGTAGCGATGGGCGCCAAGGTAATCGAGAAGCACTTCACCCTCGACAAGAACCTGCCCGGCCCCGACCACCGCGCCAGCCTCGACCCCACCGAGCTGCGCGACCTGGTCAAGGCTGTCCGCAACGTCGAGGAGTCGTTGGGCAACGGCGAAAAGGTTGTGGCCGAGGCCGAGCGCTCCAACATCGAGGTGGCACGCAAGAGCATCGTCGCCGCCCGCGACATCAAGGCCGGCGAACTGCTCACCGAGGAGAATATCACCGTCAAGCGCCCCGGCAACGGCCTGTCGCCGATGCTGTGGGACGAGGTTATCGGCACCCGCGCCGTCCGCGACTTTGTCTACGACTCACTCATCGAACTGAAATGATTGACCTGCAGCCATATACTCCCGCCGAGAGCCGTGTCTGGGACGACTTTGTCAGCGAAAGCCGCAACGCCACCTTCCTGCTGAAGCGCGGGTATATGGACTACCACGCCGACCGCTTTGAGGATGCTTCTCTGATTGCCCGCGACGCCCATGGCCACATCCTGGCCCTCCTGCCGGCATGCCGCGAGGGCGACACGCTGTACTCGCACCGCGGCCTCACATACGGCGGCTGGCTGCTGCCCCCGCGCCGATGCGACGCCCTCGACATGCTCGAAATCACCGATGCCCTCATCGCCCACATGCGAGCGCAGGACATCAACCGCCTTGTATACAAGCCCATACCGCACATCTACCACCACCGCCCGGCCGAGGAGGACCTATACGCCCTCGTCCGCGCCGGCGCGCAGCTGACGTCGGCAAACGTCTCGTCGGTGATAGACCTCGTCAATCCCCTGCCCTTCGACCAGGGCTCGCGGCAGCGTGCACGCAAAGCGGTGAACATGGGCGTAACGCTCGGCCCGTCCGACGATTGGGATGGATTTTGGGCAATTCTCACACAGCTGCTGAACGACCGCTACGAGTCGGCTCCGGTGCACACCCTCGACGAGATAAAACTGCTGGCCGCCCGCTTCCCCGACAACATACGGCTGCACACCGCCACCCTCGACGGCGAGCTATTGGCGGGCGTCGTCATATACGACACCGGCCTGGTCGCCCACAGCCAGTACACCGCCGCCAGCCCGCGTGGCAAAGAGCTGTCGGTGCTCCCCGCTCTCTATCAGCACCTTGTCGAGGCGTACACCCCGGGCCACCGCTACTTCGACTTCGGCACCAGCAACGAGGACGGCGGCCGCGAGGTCAACCCCGGCCTCCTTCGCCAAAAATGCAGCTACGGCGCCCGCGCCATCCTCTACCCCACCTTCGCCCTAACCCTAAGCTAAGAAAACCGGGCCTTGTCGTAGCACCTGCGGGTCGCGCGAGTCGGTGAGGTCGACGACTGTGCCCGGCTCGGTGCCGCACTCGCCGCCGTCGATGGCGAGGGCGGCGTCGTTCTCATAGTGGAGCGATACGGCCTCGGCGTAGCGCAGGTCGTCAGGGTCTTCCGTCTCGGCTGAGGTAGTGAGGATGGGATGGCCCAAGGCGGCGGCAAGGGCGCGGGCGATGTCATTGTCCGGGATGCGGATACCCACGGTCTTGCGGCCTTTGAAAATCTTGGGCAGCGTGGTTGCCGCCGGCAGCACAAAGGTTATGGCGCCGGGCGTGTTGTGCTTTATCATCCGAAAGGCCGTGTTGTCGATGCGGGCGTATTCGGCAGCCATGGCGATGCTGTCGCATATCACCGACAGCTGGTTTTTGTCCGGGTTGATGCCCTTGATGCGGCACAGGCGCTCGATGGCGCGCTGGTTGAGGGCGTCACAGCCGAGGGCGTAGACCGAGTCGGTGGGGTAAATTACTATGTCACCGTTGCGCAATGCCTCGACGGCGGCGTCGATGTTGCGGCCCACGGCCTGGCCGGGATAAACTTTCAGGACTTGCATGTTTTTAAATTCAAATTTTAAAGTTTTTAAGGAACTTGAAAATTTGAGGGTTATGGGGTTAGGGGGTTATGGGCGGTTGGAGGGTAGAGGGGGGAGCTGTTTAAGGGTTTATGGGTTTAGGGCAATCCCGGGCTCACCTTGAACAGATAAACCTTGTGTAGGGTTGAGTAAATTAATCCAATAATCTTGTCTGAATATTTTTTGCCGAGGCGTAGGTCACGAGCAGGCGCCGGGCCAGGGCCTCGATGTCGGCCACCGGCATCTCGTCGCCATACATATTAACAATCATAAGCAGGCGACGGGTCGACGGCGACAGCTTTGTGCGCTCGTTGTCCGACGTCGGCGTGCCTATTCCGCCCGTGTTGTCGCGCCAGACGGGCATGCCGGCGATGTTGAGCGGTCCACGCCCGATGGCCTCGTACGGCTCGCCCTCGCGGCCTATGCCGAGGGTGACGGTGTCGCCGTCGATGCGGTCGGCGTCAAAGCCTCCTATGCTGTGTCCGCAGGCCACCGACAGCAGGTTGATGAGGTCGATTACCGCCGCCGTGCGGTACAGCTCCAGCCCCTTCACCATGCGGCGCATCAGGGCCTCCGAGCTGGGGCGGTAGCGGTTGGGTTCCTTGCCGCAGGCCTTGTAGGCGGTGCGCGTGGCGGCGATGGCGGGACGCTTGTTCACCATCTCCATGGCATAGCGGCCGTGCACGTCGGCGGCCAGAGCCTCCATCTCGGCCCACAGCGCCTCCGGCGTGTCGGGATTTTCTATTTCGGCCTCTATCTGCAACACGCGCAGGGCCGGGGCCTTGGCCCTTATCTCGTCTGAAACAACAAGTGTCTTCATTGTCAACGGTATTGCTCGGCAAGCTCGCGCACATGGGTGAGGATGTCGATGTCGGTCTGTGTGAGGTCTATGCCGCGGCGGGCCATCACCTTGCGGGCGGTGTCGAAGAACTTTGTCATCGGCACCTCGGTGAAGCCGGCGGTGGAGCCTTCGAGGAAGGATGCCAGGAAGGGACGCGGGAAGCCGCTGCCGTGGATGTTTACGCCCACGCCGAGGGTGGTGGCCGTGTTGAGCATGGTGTTGACGCCGGCCTTGGAGTGGTCGCCCATAATCAGACCGCAGAACTGCAGGCCCGTGCGCAGAAAACGGTGGGCGGGATAGTTCCACAGCTTGATTTCGGTGTAGTCGTTCTTGAGGTTCGAGGCCACGCAGCCGCCGCCGAGGTTGCACCACTCGCCGATGACGGCGTTGCCGAGGAAGCCGTCGTGGGCTTTGTTGGAGTAACTCATCATCACCACGTTGGCCAGCTCGCCGCCGACCTTGCACCAGGGGCCTATGGTGGTGTCCTCGTAGATGCGCACGCCCATGCGCGCCACCGAGTGCTCGCACAGCGCCACGGGGCCGCGCATGCACGCCCCCTCCATCACCTCGGCCCCGGCACCGATGTAGACGGGACCGGTGCGCACGTTTATCACGCAGCCCTCCACGTCGCCGGCGTCGGGGTGGATAAACAGCCGCGACGGGTCGCCGATGACGGTGACGGTGTCCGACGGGGTGCGGAAGGACTGACCTGCCGTCAGCTCGTCGAAGTCGCGCCTCAGCATGTCGCCGTTGCGCAGGAAGATGTCGTATACCATATCGATGGCCGTGACGTCGCCGTCGTATTCGCGCCTCAGCGTGCCCTCGCCGCGCCGGGCCAGCAGCCGGTCGCCCTTGTACAGAGCCTCGTCGGCGGCAAGGGCCTGCACGGCCCGCACAAGCGCCGCGTCGGGCAGCACATTGCCGGCGATGTGCACCGTGTCGGCGTCCACATCGTTGCACACGGGATATTTGGCCGACAGGTAATCGGCTGTGCTGTACCAGTATTCGCCCGGCAGATGGCGCCGCCACTTGTCGGCGATGGTGTCGATGCCCACACGCAGACAGGCCACGGGGCGCGTATAGGTGAGAGGCAGCAGGTTGCCCGCAGCCTCGGGGGTATCAAAAAGTATGACCTTCATATCTTTGGGTTATTTGTTGCAAAAATAGTAATTTTGCACCATATATATGCACATATATACACATATAAATAAACAAAGCAAGATGAAATTTACCCAACTCGACATACCGGGCGTCTGGATGATAGAGCCCGTGCGCCACGGCGACAGCCGCGGATATTTCAGCGAAGTTTTCAAGATGGAGGAGTTCCGTTCGGCCACCGGCGTCGATACCGTCTTTATCCAGGACAACGAGTCGGTGTCGTCGCGCGGCGTTCTGCGCGGCCTTCACATGCAGGCCGGCGAGTATGCACAGGCCAAGCTCGTGCGCGTGTCGCAGGGCGCGGTGTTCGACGTGGCCGTGGACCTGCGGCCCGACTCGCCCACCTCGGGGCAGTGGGTAGGCGTGGAGCTCAGCCAGGAAAACGGCCGTCAGCTCTTCATCCCCCGCGGCTTTGCCCACGGTTTTCTTGTGCTGAGCGAGCTGGCACAGTTCCAGTACAAGGTTGACAACGTCTACGCCCCGCAAAGCGAAATTTCGGTGCGTTACGACGACAAGGATCTCGACATCGCCTGGCCCGCCATCGACCTGCCTCTCAACCTCTCCCCCAAGGACGAGAACGCCCGCTCCCTGTCCGCCGTCCTCGCCCTCCTCGCCGGCAAGTAAGGCCATGGCACAGGGCCCGCCCGCAACGGCGGGGCGGCACTGCCAGGCGGGGCCGCGGTCGTTTTACGAGGCGGCACTGTTATGCGGCGAGTTGGCCGCATAACTGTCAGGCCCGACACCCGGCCCGCAACGGCCCGCCCGCAACGGCGGGGCGTTTGTTTTCATTTTTTTGCTTGCAATTTAAAATTTTATATTTACCTTTGCAAAAGCAAAACTTTTAAAGACGGTTCGCCAAATCAGGCGATTAAAAGGGAACCGGGTGAAAGTCCCGGACAGGCCCGCTGCTGTAAGTCTCTGTTTACCGGAGCCATAACGTCACTGACCGGCGCAAGAGCGCGCCCTCGGGAAGACGGCTCAGACCAGGAGACAAGTCAGAAGACCTGCCGTCAGTAATTCGCACCAAAGGCGCTCGCGGATCAGCGCTGCGGATAAAGACAACAGGATGAAAGCTTTATCACGACGCATCATTGTGTCAATGATGTTTACAATAGCTGCGGCGACATCGGCAAAGGCGACAGCCACCGACCTGAACGCCGACACGGTCTATCACCTCCACGACGTGGAAGTGACTGCCACACGTCGTCCCTTGGCCACCGAACAGACCATCAAGGGCGCCGACCTGCAGGCCCTTTCATCCACCTCTATTGCGGATGCCCTCAAATATTTTGCCGGAGTACAGATTAAAGACTACGGAGGCCTCGGGGTACCGTCGACCTGGGAAAATACTCGCTTTCGACCCTTGAGTCGGTATCGCTTTACAACGCCAACAAACTCGACAAATGCCAGACGGCCTCGGAGTACGCTTCGGGGGCGACGGTATATCTGCGCACACGCCGTCCGACATCCGACTCGCTGTCGGTATTGGGCGGCATAGGCTCGTTCCATACCTACCGCGGACGTGTCAACGCGCAACTCAAGCGCGGACGGTGGGCGGCCTTCGCCGACGTGGAATATCTCAACTCGAAGGGCGACTACCCCTTCCGCTACAAGTCGGAGTACGAGGACACCGTGGGCACGCGCCGCAACTCGGACATCGAATACTGGCGCGCCGAGGGAGCCCTGTTCAACGGTGGCTTTGAGTCGCACGTCTACTTCTACATCTCGGAGCGCGGATGCCCCGGCGGCATCGTACGCCGCCTGTCGGACCGCTACACCAACGTGGGCCGCGAGTGGGACACCGACTTCTTCGTGCAATCGTCCTACACGCACAGCTTCAGCAGTCAGCACCAGCTGAAATTCAACCTCAAGTACGCCCACGAGTACCTGCGCTACAACACCAACTACCCCGAAAACCAGAACACCGCCCGCGTCGACAACCACTACTGGCAGAACGACGCCTTCGCCGCCGCCTCGTATGCCTGGACACCGGCAAACTGGCTATCGGTCAACCTCGCCTACGACGCCCGTATGTCGTGGCTGGACTGCGACCTGCGCCGTTTCCGCGTCGTGCGCCGTCTCGACCAGAAGGCCGTCGTGGCCACCCAGTTGACCTGGCGCGGTTTCCGCCTGGCCGCCTCGGCCCTCTACCAGCATTACCGCGACCACACCTTCACCCACACCGGCGCCGCCGACCCGCTGAGCAAGCTCACCCCGGCAGTCTCGCTGGGCTACACCATCGGCGACTTCTCGGCCCGCGCATGGTACAAGAGCATCTTCCGCGCCCCCACCCTCAACGACCTTTACTATACCCAGGTCGGCAACCGCGACCTCAAGCCCGAATTCACCCGCCAGTGGAACGTCGGCGTGGAATATCAGCACGCCTGGGGCCCGTGGATGGTGTCCGTCCAGGCCGACGGCTACATCAACCGCGTGGACGACCGCATCGTCTGTCTGCCCATCCGAGGCACCTACACCTGGTCGATGCTCAACTACGGCAAAACCTTCTGCCGCGGCCTCAACTCCACCGTGTCGGGCCGTTACAGCATTAATGGATGGAATTTCTCGCTGTTAGGCTCGCTGACCTGGCAGAAAGACCTCAACCGCACCAATCCCGAGTCGCCCACCTACAACAAGCCCATCTGCTACGCCCCCACCCTCTCGTACGGCATCACCGGCATGGCCGAATGGCGATGGTTCTCGCTCACCGTCAGCGACCTGCACGTCAGCAAGCGCATGTGGAGCTATGCCGACCCCGAGGACATGCTCAAGCCCTACAACAACGTCGACGTCAAATTCAACGCAAGCTGGCGCAACTTCATCGCCTCGCTCGAAATCTTCGACCTCCTGGACGAGCAGTACGAGCACATCCCCCGCTATCCCATGCCGGGCCGCAATTTCCGCTTTACCTTAACATACACGCTATAAGACTCTAAAAATCAAATACATGAAGTTCAAAAGAATGGTTGCCGTAATAGCGGCAACGGCCACCTTATTGTCCATTTTCGGCCAGGAGCGCATCATCCTGCTCAACGAAGGAAACTGGCAGGCCGACAACGGACGCGTCTCGTATTTCGAGAACGGCACGATGGTGTCCAACCAGTGGTTCCGCGAGAAAAACGGCTACAAACTCGGCGACACCCCCAACGACATCATCCAGGTCAACGAGAACCTCATCGCCATGGCCATCAACTGGTCCAACATCGTCCAGTTCATCCGCCCCGACGGCACCGCCGTGGCCGCCACCGAGGACATCCCCAACAACCGCAAGCTGGCCTCGGACGGCGGACGCTACGTCTACATCTCGTCCTACGGCCACGAGTGCAAGGTAAACGACCGGATGGAGGAGTTCACCCGCGGCTATGTGGCCAAAATCGACGTCACCACCTTCAAGGTTGTGGCAGCCACCGAGGTCGGCTACGAGCCCGAAGGCATAGCCTACTACAAGGGTAAGATTTTCGTCGCCAACACCGGCGGCTACGCCTTCAACGAGGACCACGAGTACGAGACCACCGTGGACGTCCTCGACGCCGTGACGATGAAAAAGGAGCGCAGCGTCGACACAAAAATCATCAACCTCTACGGCAAGCTGTCGCAGACGGGGCAGTACCTGCTCATCAATTCGCCCGGCGACTACTACGACGTCCAGGCCGCCGGCATCGTCTTCGACTGCCAGGCCGTCCTCGACGGCAAGCCCGACAGCGAGTGCTTCATCGTCACCGACTACCCCTGCACCTACAGCACGGCCACCCCTGACGGCAAATTTTTATGCATAGGCTCGCGCTTCTCGTACTACACCATGGGCTACGAGTTCTGCTACGCCACCATCGACCCCAAAGTGCTCTTCGACACTGTCGGCGGCGACGGCATCTACGAGCGCATGCCCGGCACCGTCCTCGAGGACATCAAGAAATTCGCCATGCCCTACGGCATGTACGTCAACCCCTACACCGGCTTCATCTACGCCACCGACGCCGCCGACTATGCATCAGGAGGACGCATGCACCAGTGGGACGCCAACGGCAGACACCTGGGCGACTGGGGAGTGTACATCAACCCGGCGCACTTCCTGGCCCTGCCCCCCGACGGCATGAGCTTCGGCGGCATGGAGGACATCATCGCCGACACTCCCGCCGCCGACAGCACCATCTACAGCCTCCAGGGCATCCCCGTGGCCAATCCCGTCCCCGGACAACTGTATATACAGAACGGAAAGAAATTCATCCAACACAATTAACCAATCATAAAATCCAACTATGCGATTAGCCAAATTTTTAACAGTAATGCTGGCTGTCTGCGCCATTTTGCCTGCCAAGGCCAACCCCGTAAAGGTAAAAATGGACCGCACTTCGCCGACAATGACGCTGGTCGATAAGGCCACCGGCGCCACAATCGAAACCGGCGCGCCCAACGGCGTAGAATATGATTTCGACGTCGCTCCCGGCCGTTATGTCCTCACCGCCAAAGGTACAAAGGACAACATAACCGGCACAATCGAGGTCGAGGTGGGCGACTCGACAAATGTCCAGGTGATAACGGTGCTCACCAACACCGTCTACGCCACCAACCGCGACGAGAACAATAACAACTGGGTCTATGGCACCGACTACGACATCGACGTCAAGGTATTCAGCCGCGAAGGCGTGCAGCAGGTAGTCACCTTGGGCGAAAGCACGACAGCCGGTCGCAAGACTGTCCTCGCCCTCAACGGCAACAGCCTCTACGTTACCTTCATTCCCTCGGATGCGCACAAGGCCGAGGGCTATGTAAACTTCTACACCTCGCGCACCCTCACCGGCGGCATCAACGTCAGCGGCGCCATCCCCAAGGCCGACGTGGTCACAGTTACGGTGCCCGAAAAGGCTTATTTCGAGCTCAACATCAAATTCGGCCACTACGTCGACTTCACGCGCGTAGAGCCGGAGTCCGAAGCCATTGTCGACGGCAAGCGCCAGCTCAAATACCGCCTTGCCTTCAACCAGGCCTACAATTTCCGCACGTCCATTGAGGGCGGCATTACACGCGGCGGCATTTTCACCATGAAAGAGAATGTCGCACAGCGTCCCGACCTCACCTTCGACGAGTCGCTTTACAAAGCCTTCGCCCCGGACGGCCTCAAGCACAGCGTGCAGGATAACGGCGGCTACGAGACCGGAGACATCTTCGTCAACATCAACCCTCGCAACCACCTCGTCCTGAAACAGGGCGACACCTACAAGCTGCACGGCATGCGCACATGGCAGCTCACCGAAAGCTCGACCAACAACTATTTCATCGAGCCCGATTTCCATTACACCATCCTCGGCCTCGACGGCAAACCCTCGACCGGTGTCGTCACCATCGAGCAGAAACAGGGTTCGGCATGGGCCGACCTCAAGGCCACCGGCAACGGCACGGCAATCGTCCTGGTCACATACGACGCCATCGGCCTGCAGCAATACACCAACAATGCATGGAACCCGTATATGGGCGGCGAGATATGGAGCGCGATATGGCCGGAGAACACCGCAGCCTTCGTGGTCAGCGTAGGCCAGACAGCCTCGACCGCCGACCCCAACATGGTTGTCAACGAGAAGTACAACGACGGAGCCAAAAAGGTTGCCGGAAAATATGTCGACACCGAGTGCGACGTCTTCTACTACCTCGAGGGCGAGAACGGATTCCCCTACACCTTCAAGCCCATCAACGCCGCCAACGTCACCATCGCCTATCCGACAATCGGCGAGCACAGCGCCACCTACAGCGGCTTCGGCACCGAAGGAGTGACCAAAAACGAAGACGGCTCATACACTGTCCTTCTCAAGGAAGGCCGTCAGATTGTCTGCGTCACCGACGCCGCCGGTAACGCCGCCTACCAGGTGCTCACCGCCAAACCCTGCCGGCGCGAAATCACCAACGTCACCCGTCCCGGCAGCACCATCATCCAGCCCGGCGACCAGGTCAAGATTCAGTACTCGGGCCTGCGCCACCCGGCAAACAAGCTTGCCGCCATCTACAACATGTCGGCGTATGTGACCTATAACGGCATCCCCAACGGCTCGTCGCTCATCCTCGGCTCGGGCCAGTACACCTTCGGCTCCGCCGCCAGCGCCCAGGCCGTCACCGTCGACATCCCCGCCGACTATGACGTCGCCGCCAACCCCGAGCTGGTTATGGATGAAGGCGTTATCCAGGTCAACGGCTTCGGCGACCCCATCGGCAACCACCGCTTCATCGACCCGGTTGGCGGCCGCTCGCCCAACTTCACCGCCATCGCCCACAAGACCTATTTCGGCGCCATACCCGAGGTCCGTCTGCCGATATCGCAGTACAAGACATTCGACATCACCCTCAGCAACAACGTCAGCGACGCCGAGATTACCATAACCTACCGCGGCAACGTCCTCACCGCCACCGACGGCGTCTACACCGGCTCGTACGGCGACTACGCCGTCGTGGCCAGGAAGGAAGGCTACCGCTGCTTCCGCCACACCTTCAGCATCCCCGAAGGCTCACCCGACAACGTCACCTTCAACGTCGAGATGGAACTCCTCGGCGCCACCGCCTGGGACGGCAAGACCGTCACCACTCCCGTGGCCAACGCCGACGGCGTATACGAGATTGGCACCGGCGCCGAACTGGCAGGCTTCGCCCAGGTCGTAGCGTCCACCGCCACTGCCAAAGGTGTACTCACCGCCGACATCGACCTTGCCAATTTTGACTGGACGCCCATAGGCGCAACCTCCTCCAAGTCCTTCAAGGGCGAGTTCAACGGCGCCGGCCACAACATCCGCGGCCTCTACATCGGCGCTCCTAAGAAAGACTATCAGGGTCTCTTCGGCTATGCCGTCGGCACGGCAGCAGCCCCCATCACCATCAAGGGCATAACCGTCAGCGACGGCTCCGTTGAGGGCAAGAGCTACATCGGCGCTATCCTCGGCCACGGCGGCAACTACGTCACCATCAGCGAGTGCGCCAACTATGCCGACATCACCGCCGCAAGCTCAATGGCAGGCGGCATCGCCGGACGCATGAACGGCACCGCCGAATGCCGCCTCATCAATTGCTACAACACAGGCAAGGTCATCAGCAACGGCAACCACGCCGGCATCGTCGGTGCCATCAACGCCAAGACAGTCATCACCAACTGCTACAACATCGGTGAAATTGCCGACAACGGCAATGCCGGCGCCATCAGCGGCACCACAGGCACCACCAGATGCAATGCCGCCAACTGCTACGCCGACAGGGAGTATCCCGCCAAGTCCGGCGCCTGCGAGATTGTCACCCCCGAACAGATTGCCTCGGGCGAGCTGGCCTACAAGCTCGGCGACGCCTTCGGACAGAATATAGGCACAGACGCACATCCCGTCCTCGGCGGCATGAAGGTATACTACGACGCCACCGACGACAAGTACACCAACAGCGATTCCACCGGCGTAGAAGACATCAGCGTCGACAGCGAAGTCACCGTCGAGTGCTACTACGACATCCGCGGCATCGCCTCCGACCGTCCCTTCCGGGGCGTCAACTTCGTCCGCTACAGCAACGGCGAGGTGCGCAAGCTCATCGTAAAATAACATTTGTCCTGCCATAGACACAACCCCAGAGAAGTCCGGCCCCGTGCCGGGCTTTTCTGTGTTTTGGCGGGGTCCAAGAAGATAGCCAGCTTCATGGACTCAATCCTCGCCCCGGGCACGTCCAAGTAATCGACAACATTGCTTGGCATCGTCAAGTAAGACACCTTCCTCCACATGGCCGTCACCGGCTACGGCAGCGAGCGTGACAACCTCGACAATGAGTGGAAGTGCACCCTGCTATTACCAACCACAAAACCGCCACAACCATGAGACGAAAAAACAACCGATAATCCGCCTCTCGAAACCGCTTTAGTCCATATCAACTTTTTTCGCTAATTTTGTAGTCTCAAACAATTTACTGCATCTGATGAAAATTAAAAGTATACTTTCTGCCGCTGCGGCGGCCCTGATAACGCTGTCGGCGGCGTCGCAGGAGCGTATCATTCTTGTCAACGAAGGCGTCTGGCAGACCGACAACGGCCGCGTTTCATACTTCGACAACGGCAAGATCGTGTCAAACCGATGGTTCCGCGACCGCAACGGCTACAAACTCGGCGACACGCCCAACGACATCATACAAATCAACGACAACCTTATCGCCATAGCCGTAAACTGGTCCAACATCGTCCAGTTCATCTCCCCCGAGGGCAACGCCGTGGCGGCCACCGAGGACGTGCCCAACAACCGCAAGCTGGCCTCGGACGGCGGACGCTACGTCTACGTCTCGTCGTACGGCCAACCCGAGGGCATAGCCTACTACAAGGGCAAGATTTTCGTCGCCAACACAGGCGGCTACGCCTACACCGAGTACCACGACTTCGAGCAGACCGTCGACGTCCTCGACGCCGTGACGATGAAAAAGGAGCGCAGCATCGACACCGGCAAAATCAACCTCTACGGCAAGATGTCGCAGACGGGTCAGTACCTGCTCATCAACTCGGCCGGCGACTGTTACGAGGTCAAGCCCTGCGGCATCATCCTCGACTGCCAGGCCGTCATCGACGGCAAGCCCGACAGCGAGTGCTTCATCGTCACCGAGCGCCCATGCACCTTCAGCACCGCCACCAACGACGGCAAGTTCCTCGCCGTCGGCTCGGGATACTCGTACATCAGCTCGGATTACGGCGACATCAGCTTCTCCACCATCGACCCAAAGCGGGTCTTTGAGACCGCAGGCCGCGAGGGCATCACCGAGACAATGCCGGGCACAATGCTTCAGGACATCAGACAGCTTGCCATGCCCTACGGCATCTATGTCAACCCCTACACGGGCTACTATTACGCCACCGACGCCTCGGACTACGCCTCGAGCGGACGCCTGCTCCAGTGGGACAACCATGGCCAATATATCGGCTCGTGGGGCGTATACATCAACCCGGGCCACATCCTGGCCCTCCCGCCCGACGGGATGCACTTCGGCGGCGTGGACGACATTGTCGCCGACACTCCCGCCCCCGCCGACAACACCATCTACAACCTGCAGGGCATACCCGTGACCAACCCCGCGCCGGGGCAGGTTTACATCATGAACGGGCGCAAATTCATCAAACAAAACTGACTTTATAAACACGACAGACCGGTCAAAATTACATTTATAAAACACTATTACACAAATGCGATTTATCAAAACCCCAATCATTATACTGGCTGTCTGCACCGCGCTGCCCACGCTTGCAAACCCGGTAAAGGTAAAGATGGACAGCAACTCGCCCACAATGACGCTGGTCAACAAGGCCACCGGCGCCACAGTACAGACCGGCGCTCCCGCCAGCCTTGAATACAGCTTCGACGTCGCCCCGGGCGTATACGTCCTCACCGGCCACGGCAAGAGCGGCAACGTCACCGGCACTATCGAGGTAAATGTCACCGGCACCTCCGCCGAGCAGCAGTTTACCGTCCTCACCAACACTCTTTATGCCGGTAACCGCGATGCCGACAAAAACTACTGGGCCTACGGCACCGACTACACCATCGACGTCAAGGTGACCGACCGCGACGGCAGCCGTCATGCCGTCACCCTGGGCGACAGCAACACCGCCGGCCGCAAAAGCGTACTGGCCTTCAGCGGCAACAATCTTTACGTCACCTTCATCCCCTCCGACGCCCACAAGGCCGAAGGATACGTCAACTTCTACACCTCGCGCACCCTCACCGCCGGCATCAACGTCAGCGGCACCATCCCCAAGTCTGACCTGGTGACCGTCACCGTGCCCGAAAAGGCAAGCTTCGAGCTCAACATCAAATTCAGCCACTACGTCGACTTCACGCGCATCGAGCCGGAGACCGACGCCATCGTAAACGGCAAGCGCCAGCTGCAGTACCGCATGGCCTTTAATCAGACC
>SFLG01000005.1 GCA_004553485.1 Bacteroidales bacterium
TTTGACATGACAAAGCCCCGGCTTGTGAAAGTCAGGGCTTTGTTTTATGTTTTTCAGCATGTTATAAAAAAGAGGCTGCGCCTATTTTGACACAGCCTCTTCATCTTTTTCTAGTTTCCCTTATCCCGAACTCTCGTTTGAAACTCTGCGTCCACGCTTGCGTGGTTGCGGAGTTTCTTCAGGCGTACAGGCGATGCCGGTATCGCATCGAGCCAGCCGATTGAGGGTATCACCTCGGCGATAAGCGTACCTGAAGTTTGAAACATATCCTTTCCGTGCTTCAGCAGGAAAGAGTTCTTGTCGTGGCGAGCGATAACCTTACAGCCGCTGAAGTGAAGCAGCGCGAGCGTCTTTATCTCGTCGGCCGGAAATTCCTTGGCTATGAGCGAATAGACGTAACGCAGTTGAGCGTCGTCGAGTTCGTGCCAGCCCTGCGGCACGGCGAGGTCGATATGTAAAACGGACAATCCCATACCGCGAAAGTATGGTGTCGCCCGTTATGACGAAAAGACGAGAAATCTAGCGAAATCACGCTTGCTATGCTGGGGCTGATGTAGAGCGATGTTTAGACCTCCACATTAAATACCGGCTTCGGCTGCGTGATGAAAGTGAAAGTACTGTGAAGGTATCAACACAAAAAAATCAGAACCCAATACCTGTCTTATTAACAGTTTAGTATCCTATCTTAACTTCTTCTGTTATATAACGAATCTCTAAGTTGTGATATCTCATCATGTTGGTGAAATCCCTCATTTGGGAACTACAAATAAAGCAAATCATCGTAATAATCAAGTAAGGAGTTGTTAGCGTTGTCATCGACTAGAAATTGCCGAATTTTTGCAAGACGAATCGCTTTTAACAATGCTGAGACATCGACAATATAACTTTTTTGACTATTCGTTTTTTGAAGGATAACCTTGTCTTTATTTATAATAATACAAGGTGACTTATTCCCTTCACCGGGATATAAACTATATTGAAAATTTCCTGTAAGGTACTGAACATATACATGGGATTGATAAGCTCTAGAAAACACAAATTTATTCGGTCTATTATTCTCGATAAATGTTATTTCCATTCGATTATTCATCACTTTAGCCGTTATCTTGTTGTTTTTATCTATTGTTACTGTGTAGATACTGTCAGAGCCAATGTGATTTACGACATCGTCAAATAAAGAAATCTTCTTTTCTGAACGTTCACTTATAGGGAAAGAGTTTAAATTTCTCAACCAATTAAAGAATTCCTCCGATATAGGAAAATAAGAGTAACCTTTATGTTCCGTTTCATCTGCGCGACCACTTGGAACATTATTTTCCCTAAAATCGTATTGTTTTAAGACCATAGGTCCATATACTCTATATTTGTATTCTGTTATAGCAACAGAATCTCTCTGATAAACACCATCCATCAAGATTTTATAAGTAGACAGAACGGAGACCTTTGCAAGTGAATCTGTCGTTACTTTCCATGTTTGATGATATGTTATTTTCTTTGGCGGGGTTTGTTTTTTGTCAGTATAACCAAGATAGCGACTAAAAGAAATTCTTAAACTATCTCCTTCGTTTTCTGGTGTAGTTGGAGACACTCTTATTAAATCTAATTGAGCGTCGTAGGGTTTTTGCATAGTTTCCCAGGGAATTGCTTCTTTATAGATTAATGACTGCACCACTTCCTCTTTGGCATATAGCGTGGATAGAGGAAGGAGTATACAAAGAAGTGTGAAGAACAGAAATTTTTTCATTATCTCCTCTATGGTCTTACAGTCCCATCGACCATTAAGTGTATAAGAAACGTGGACTGAATTGCCACACTTTAGAAGATGGTTGTAGGAAACCAAAAGATGAAGATGTAGGAATAGCAGTCCACGCTATGCGTGAGAACAGCTTGCCTCCTTGCATCTTTCAGAAAACTTCCTACGTTTTCTTCTACAAGTAAAAGCAATACGCTTCTTGTTAATACAAAATGTCTGCCGCACACTTTTATGCAACATCACAAATGTACGAATAATATTTTAATCGAAAGTTAAATAATTATGTGTTTCTTAACATATTTTTCTCTAATCCGCAGGTTCAACTGGCAAGTGCAAAATTAGCGATTTGTTTGAAAAAACTCGGTCTTTGGGTTAGAAAAACCGAGGGTTTTGCGAGGTCTGAGGTTCAGTTTCTTTGCGACGTTCTTAACATATTGGTCAGGGATGTTGTTGAAGTTTGATTTTTGGGGGATATATTGGCGGATAAGTTTGTTGACGTTTTCAACAGCGCCTTTCTGCCGGGAGCAATAGCTGTCGGCAAAGCAAAGCTCCAAAGGCGATGACCGAAAGGACAAAGGCGGCGAGAAACTTGCCGAGAGCGAAGTCATCGGCTTGCCGCTTTCGTAGCCTGCGGAGAAAGAACACTCCTCGAACACCGCACCGATGGCACCGACGCTCTTGATACGCTATACATCGGAGCTAAAAAATTCCGTATCGAGACGCTTTTTCTATCAATGTTTCGGGGGTTATTTGATATTTATCTTTTGGTCATTCCGGCTCCGCCGTCGGGCTATCGTTTTTCGGCAAAATAATTCATATCTTTGCAAAAACGAAATATTCTATTATCATGAAAAAAATTTTCTTCTTCCTCATTGCGACAGCTATGGCTTTCGTTATTCGCGCCCAAGAGCTGAAATACGACTGGGGCGTAGCAGACACTGTTGAGTCATACACTGTAGGACCTGGCATGAAATACACAAAGGTCATTTATCCACAAAAACCGGTTATCGTTTGGCTCGTTGAAGTTGACCTCACAAACCCATACGCGAAAATTGAGCAGGCACAGAGCCGTCACCAAGTACCGGACGTCCTTCGATGGGACGTGATGACTCATTTCCGCGAAAATTCTCGCCCGGGTCACCAGGTAAAAGTCGCTTGGAACCACGACTTTTTCAGCTACGACGATGGTATTTGCATCGGACTCAACATCTGCGAAGGTGAAGTCACTTACACCAAATGGGGACGCTCCATCCTCGCTATCACCGACGAGGGAAAAGCGGAAGTTTTCTTACCTAACCTTAACTCTTTCATCACTACGCAAGACGGAACCAACGTCACCATCGACATCTATAACGCTCCCGCATCCGGAGTGAAAGCGGATTGCTCGCTTTTCAACAGCCTCAACGGCACTCACCTATCTGCCGATGGCGACTATATCGCAATCAAGCCTCTCGACAAATGGAGAGTAAACGGAGACCCTATCCGATGTTTAGTCACAGATATATCTTCCACTCCTATACAGACCGCTGAAGACCAATACGTCATCTTCCTACAAGGTGGTAAGCGCGGTGCTCTTGATGGGCATATCGCTGTGGGCGAAACGCTCACCATAACACAGACTTTTAACTCTCCCGGATGGGGAAATGCTCCAAAGAACATTCTCAACGCCTTTCACGGATATCCAAGCATAGTTCATGACGGCGTCCTGCACGACGGTGAGTTTAACAACTTTGAAAACGGCCGAGAATATGAGCTTTCAAGCCGTGTTATGGCTGGAATCTCGAAAGACAAAACTAAGCTTTATATCGCCACCACCGAGCTTTCAAGCCAAAGCGCTGGAGTTGACTGTATTGAGCTATCCGCTTGGATGGTGGAGCGTGGTGCTTGGGATGTAGTCAACTTTGACAGCGGCGGCAGTGTAGCTATTGTTATCGACGAAAAAATGCTCAACTTGCCCGGGCGTGGCTCTGTACGCCCTGTCGTTGACGCTGCGCTCGCTATCTCTCTCGCACCGGAAGACAAAAATCTACACCACCTCACTTTCAGCCTCCCGTCAATTTCGCCAATGGTCATCTCCCGAACTCCTCTCCGCGTCATGTCATTCAACCAATACGACGAAGTCTTAGACAGCGACCTGCAGGGATGCTCATTTACCGTTGAGCCGGAATCAATTGGATACGTCGATGACGATGCCATTTTTCACGCATCCGAAGTCGCTGGTAGTGGAAAGATTATTGCACGCTACGCCGACTTCTCCGCTGAACTTGCTGTAAACACCATCGGAGTCTCTGAAGTGAAGCCCGATTTCTCTGCGCTCCTCGTCGACGACACACCAAGACAGATCAGCGGGATTTACGGCGTGATGGGAACAGGCAAAGTTGGCGTTGATGTCGGCGCTATTACCTGGACTTCATCGCCTGAAGGTTTTGTTGACATTTCATCAGAAGGTGTTATCACCGGTTTAAAGGAAGGCGAAACCACTGTCACCGGAAGCGTTGGAGACGTAAGTTTCAACTTCCCGGTCACTGTACAAATAGTCCCTCAGCATTTCGCCGTAGCTGAGCAATTTAGCAATATTGAAAGCGGCGATTTCAAGGCCACATTCTCCTCTGCAGTAAAAAACAAAGTAATTGATTATACTTCTCTCCCAACTGGCTGGACAAGTGGTGTTAACATCAGCTTTGACCTAACTACTGGGCGTGTCTCAAACGTCAAATTCTCTCCTAAACGAACTTTATACTCGCTCCCCGAAGCATTGACTCTTAAGGTTTTTGACAGCCCTGATATCATGAAAACCATCACATTCCAGTTTATTGATGCAATGGGGAAGCGTTTTAGCCTCACTGCTGAAGACATGGAAGCCGGAGACAATGTCTATCGCGTCGACTTTAAGGAGAATGAAGAGGCTTTCGCCTTATATCGCTACCCCATTACTCTGCAGAGCATGACTCTATACCTCACCGGTGCTGCCGTTAATGGATGCAACCTCGCCATCGGAGATCTGACCACCATTTACCCCGGTTTTGCTGGTGTTGACAATATTGTTTGCGACTCGCTTGCTCCGAATAAGCTTGATGCTAAGGTTCTTGGCGAGCAGATTATCGTAAATCACAGTGAATCTGTAAAAAGCATCACCATCTTTAACTCTGCCGGAATTGCTGTAGCATCTGCCAAAACCAGTGGCGAGAACTCTACGGTAATAGACGCAAAATGTCTTCCTTTAGGAATATATTTTGTCAAAGCATACGGCAATAATTCTTGCCAAACAGCTAAAATCTTGATAAAATAATACAAATCAAATATAATAATGAAAGTTATTACTGTCCGCTAAACTTTTTTAGAATCTAAAAAATTAGGGCTGGCTTCTATTGTGAAGTGGCCCCAAAAAGTTGGACAGGTTAAACACTATCCAGTTATTGAAAGAGTGCGGTGCTGTGCCGGACTCTTTCCTTTTAACCGGGATTTAATTCTTTTATATTACTGTCCGCTAAACTTTAAGGATAGCAAAAATGTATGGCTCGAACGCTGATATATTGGTGTTCGAGTCTATTTTTTCATGTTATAAGCCCCCTCAGCCAAATAAAAATGGTAGTGTTTCACAGAGTGTATCTGAGGTGAGTTCACTCAAGTTTGTAGGCCTCAGATGATAAAGATTCCGACCTCAAAGTTTTGCACTTCGATTTGGAATCTTCAGGCGTAGACATGGAGCATGTCCAGCCCCACGCCAAAGGGCAACAAAAAAAAGTCACCGGGAAGGGTGACTTTTTTTTGTAGCGGGACCGAGAATTGAACTCGGGACCTCCGGGTTATGAATCCGACGCTCTAACCAACTGAGCTATCCCGCCGTCTTTGCGAGTGCAAAGTTAGCGCTTTTAATTGACCTAGCCAAATATTTTTTACCCTTTTCGTAAAAATTTTGCTCTAACGCACAAATAACACATAAAATAACACATAAAAAACAACCGAGTTGGACTCGTTGATGGAGCCAACTCGGCGTTTTTTATACCAGTGGGTGCCTACCACGTAAGCCGGGGGCGCTGCCTTAACAGGCGTTTTCAGAACTCGGTAAGGGGTTTGGCGTTGGCGTAGTTGGGGTCGTAGATGCTGTTGAGGATGTGGGCGAGGCGCAGGCCGCCGCGCAGAAGCTGATCCTCGATGACAGGTGCCCAGCGGGCGACGTCGTTGTAGCCGACGTTATAGCCCTCGGGGATTTCTTTGTAAGCATCCTTGGCGATATCGTAAGTACCTTTGGCCCAGTCGTCGACGTTACCCGACAGGAGGAGCACCTGCTGTTCCTCGGGCAGACGGTCTATCTGGTCTCCCCACTCGGAATAGCCCCATTTGTGAGCCGACTCTATCAGCGAGCCGTCCCAGATTGAATGCAGGTTGGTGTCGCGGCCAAAATATTTCACTTTGACGCGGTTGCCGCCGAGGTCGGTCTTGCGGCCCATGTGCAGAGGCTGGTGCATATCGCCCACGCAGTGCACGAGCATCTTCAGCGCCAGCGCCTTTGCTGCGGCGTCGTTGTTGGCGGGGTCACCCAGCACGCCGATGTTGTAGCGGATGGCGTCGACAACGTCGCCCTGCGGGTTCTTCGGCATCGACTCGTAAGTCTGGTCGGCGTCGATATTGCGGTAGTGCCAGGTCTTTGAATAGGCATACTCGGGAGTGTGGCTGGCGTTGTCGAGCCAGTTGGCCCAGTATACCAGGCTGCGGCCATCGAAAATGCTGTCGACAGCGGCGGCGGTGGCGGGAGTGAGGTGACGCTCGGCGATGTAAGCGGTTACGTCGTGACCCTTCTGTCCCCAGCCCCACGACGAAACGGGCATGACGGCTGCGGCCACTAACATTACTGCGCTAAAAAGAAATTTTTTCATAATCTTTATGGTATTAATGATTCACTCAATAGGTATTAATAATTCTTTGTCAGTACTTATCGGGCACAACCGCGGCCTCTGTCCCGGTCACCGGCAGCCATGGGCGCTTCGGCCGCCCGATGTCATATAAACGGCACGACACTATAATAGTTGTGTCCCGACAGGCTTTCGTTACTGCAAAAGTACACAAAAAAGGGCAATAAACACCACTATTTTAACGTTAAAATTCTGATGCCGCCGCCTCTCCGGCACGTCCAAAGACCGGCCCGGCCGCAGACGGCACACAAGTTTTTGGGGACACCGCCCCGCGGCATCGATTATTTTTGCTAATTTTGTCATTCCGAAACTCTTTTACACCTCAAGATATAAGATGAGACTGACCAAACGGATATTTTCACCGCTCGCGCTCACGGCAGCAGCTTTTGCCATAACCTGCACGGCCCTCACCTCGTGCGGCGGCGCCAAGCTCGCCAAGGCCGATGAGCAGATGGCCCGCGGTGAATATTTCGACGCCTCCAAGACCTATCGCAAGATATACAACAAACTCACCAAACGCGAGGAGCGTCCCCTGCGCGGCGAGGTGGCCTTCAAGATGGCCGAGTGCCACCGCCACCTCAGCCAGACGGCACGCGCCGCCGCGGCTTACCAGAACGCCATACGCTACCAGTGGCCCGACTCGACCGAGTACCTCTACCTGGGCCAGATGCTACAGGCCGAGGGCAAATACCGCGAGGCGATGGAGGCTTACGAGCAATACCTCGAGAAAGTTCCCGGCGACAAGCTTGCCGAGACCGGCCTGGCAGGCTGCCGCATCGCCCTGGCCAAACCCGCCCGCACACGCTACGTCGTGCGCAACGCCAAGCTGTTCAACAGCCGCCGCGCCGACTATGCCCCGATGTTCCTCGACAAAGCTTACGACCGCCTCTACTTCACCAGCACTACCGAAAAAGCCAACGGCACCAAGAAATCGGAGATTACCGGCATGAAGAACGGCGACGTCTACGTGTCGGCCAAGAACGAGCGCGGCGAGTGGCAGCGTCCCGAACCCGTCGAAGGCGAGCTCAACTCGGACTTTGACGAAGGCATTGTATCGTTCACCCCCGACGGCCAGACGATGTACCTCACCAAGGCGCGCCGCGAGCCCAGCGCCAACACCGGCGTGGAAATCTACACCTCGACACGCAGCGACGCCAAATGGAGCGCCCCCGTCAAGCTGGAGATTACCGCCGACACGCTGTCGAGCTACGGACATCCCGCCGTCAGCCCCGACGGCAACTGGCTGTACTTCACCAGCGACATGCCCGGCGGCAGCGGCGGCAAGGACATCTGGCGCATCTCGCTCAAGGAGCGCGCCGGCAGCCTCGAGAACATGGGCGACTGGATCAACACTCCCGGCGACGAGATGTTCCCCTACGTGCGCTCCGACTCGGTCCTCTACTTCGCCTCCAACGGCCACGCCGGCTTCGGCGGCCTCGACCTCTTCCGCGCCGAGCTCAAGCCCGGCGGCGGATGGGCGGTGACCAACATGGGCCAGCCCGTCAACTCGTCGGCCGACGACTTCGGCATCACCTTCGGCGAGGGCGAGAGCGGCTTCTTCAGCTCGAACCGCGGCGACGCACGCGGCTACGACCACATCTACGCCTTCGAGCTCCCCGACCTGCGCATCAACATCAGCGGCTGGGTCCTCGACGCCGACGAGGAGCCCGTGCCCAACGCCGTCATCCGCATCATCGGCAACGACGGCTCCAACCAAAAGACCGTGGCCCGTCCCGACGGCTCGTTCACCTTCCCCCTCCAGCGCGGCGTAAGCTACGCCATGATGGCCGGCGCCAAGGGCTTCCTCAACGCCCGCCAGGAGTTCACCAGCGACACCGCCGAGGAGGACGCCGAGTACAACATCGACTTCATCCTCGCCTCGGTGACAAAGCCCGTGGTGGTGGAGAATATCTTCTACGACTTTGACCGCGCCGTGCTGCGCGACGAGTCGAAGAAAGCGCTGGACGAGCTGGCACAGGTGCTCCGCGACAACCCCAACGTCACCATCGAGATGGCCTCGCACACCGACCGCAAGGGCAGCGATGAGTACAACATCAACCTGTCGTCGCGCCGCGCCCGCTCGGTAATCGACTACCTCATCAGCGTGGGCATCTCCGCCGACCGCCTGCAGAGCCAGGGCTACGGCGAGTCGCGTCCCAAGACCATCACCAAGAAACTCGCGCGCGAATACCCGCAGTTCAAGGAGGGCGACGTCCTCACCGAAGAGTATATCGAGGCGCTGTCGCCCGAAGACCAGGAGGCCGCCGACCAGATAAACCGCCGCACCGAGTTCCAGGTGCTGTCGCTCGACTACGGAATGTACTGATACTGAGATGGACGCTCCTACCTTTCGCACACTCCAGCCCGTACGGCGCAGCTCCCGTCCCATCGGCAGGGACGAGGGCATAGTGCTGTTGGGCTCGTGCTTCAGCGACAGCGTGGGCACGCGCCTTGTACGCGACGGCTTCAGGGCATCGGTCAATCCTATGGGAGCGCTGTACAACCCTCTCTCGATTGCCGGGGCTGTGTCGCGCGCCCTCGGCAGCCGGGCCTACGGCAACGACGACCTGACGACAGTTGACGGGACGTCGCACTGCCTCGACTTCGAGTCGCACCGCCAGGGCCCCGACCCCGAAGCCCTGCTGACCAAGCTCAACGACGACTTTGGCCGCTTTGCCGACACCCTCGTGGACGCCTCCACCGTCATCCTCACCTTCGGCACGGCCTGGGTATTCTCGCTGGCCGGCACACGGCACGTGGTGGGCAACTGCCACAAGCTGCCGCAGACCTTCTTCGAGCGTCGCCGCGTCACCGTGGACGAGATTGTCGACACATGGCGTCCCCTGCTCACGGCCCTCGCGCCCCGGCGCGTCATCCTCACCGTCAGCCCCGTGCGACACCTTGCCGACGGCCTGCACGGCAACCAGCTCAGCAAGGCAACCCTGCTGCTGGCGGTGGAACGGCTCTGCAACGAGTGCGGAGCCGAGTATTTCCCTTCATACGAAATAGCCCTCGACGACCTGCGCGACTACCGCTTCTACGCTGCCGACCTCAAGCACCTCAGCGACACGGCCGTCGACTACATCTACGACATTTTCGGCGAGACATATTTCACCCCCGAGACAATGCGGATGGCCAAAGAGAGCCGTCGCAGCGCCCTGAGGGCGGCTCACCGTCCCATTTTGACTGACAACAACAATGAAAATCTCTGCTGAAAAACTTTGCGAAATCATCGGCGTACCCTTCGTCGGCAACGAGGAGATGCGCGCCACGCAAGTTTCGATACCGCTCACCGACTCGCGCACGCTGACGCGCTGCGCCGAGACGGTTTTCTTTGCCATCCGCACCGAGACCGGCGACGGCCACAACTACATCGGCGACATGTACGCCAAAGGCGTCCGCGTCTTTGTCTGCGACCTGTCGCGTGTCGGCTCTCCCGCCGCCGACGCCGTATGGATCGGCACCCCCGACCCTCTCGCCGCCCTCGCCGCCGTCGCCGCGTACATCCGCAGCCTGCTCACCTGTCCGGTCATCGGCATCACGGGCAGCGTCGGCAAGACCGTGGTAAAGGAGATGCTCAACGCCGCCATCGCCCCCTGGCTCAACGTCGCCCGCAGCCCCCGCAGCTGGAACTCGCAGGTGGGCGTGCCCATGTCGCTGTGGCAGGTGCGCCCCGACACGCAGGTGGCCGTCTTCGAGGCCGGCATTTCGCGGTCCGGCGAGATGGAGAGTCTGCAGAAAATCATCAAACCCGAAATCGGCGTCTTCACCGTCCTCACCGACGAGCACGACCGCGGCTTTGCCTCGCGCCGCGAAAAGATGGAGCAGAAGGCCCTGTTGTTCAAGGACTGCCGCAGCATCTACTACATCGGCGGCGACGCCCTTGTGGAGGACGTGCTGAAGGTGTCGTGTCCGCAGGCTTCCCTGCATCCCTGCGACGACTACCGGTCGCTGTGCCGGGCCGTGGCGGCCGAGGTGGGCGTAGAGCTCCCCGCCGACGTTAAGCTGCCCGAATATTCGTCGCGAATAGACATCTACGACTCGCCCGAGGGACTGATGGCAGCAATGGACCGCTGCTCGTGCGACCTCACCACAATTGCCACCGGACTGGACGTGTTGCGGCGCCGGCGTCCCGAAGGGATGTCGCTGTCGGCGGTCCTGGGCGACCCGATTTGCCGTCCCGATGACGAAGAGGACGTCTGCGCGCGCCTGGCCGAGCTGCTGCGCGACTACGGGGTGACCTCGCTGGTCACCGCCGGCCCGATGCTCGAGCGGCACGCGTCGCTGTTCCCCTCCGGCATCACCGTGCGCTCCTTTGCCACCCCCGCCGAGGTGACAGCGCGCCTCGATGCCGGCTCGTTCTTCAACCACGCCCTGTATATCAACGGCACCGACAAGCCGGCCTTCGCCGCCATCTACTCGTGGCTGGCCGCACGCCGCAATGTCACGCGTCTCGAAATCAGTCTGGACGCCCTCACCCACAACTACCGCCACTACCGCTCGCTGCTACCCCCGCAGACGGGCATAATAGGCATGGTGAAGGCCGACGCCTACGGCTGCGGGTCGCTTGAGGTGGCACGCACTCTGCAGGACGCCGGAGCGGACATGGTGGCCGTAGCCGTCGTCGACGAGGGCGTGGCACTGCGCAACGGCGGTGTGTCGCTGCCGGTGATGGTGCTCGACCCGTGGTGCGAGAATATGCAGGCCATCTTTGCCTGCCGGCTGCAGCCCACACTGATCGGGCTGGACGAACAGCTGCTTGTAATGCTCGAGGATGCCGCCACCGCCCAGGGTGTCGACACCATCGAGGTGCACGTCAAACTCGACACCGGCATGCACCGCGTGGGACTGTCCGAGGACGAGCTGGAAGCCTTTGCCGAGATGATGGCACGCCATCCCCGCTTCCGCGCCGTCACCACCTTCAGCCACCTCGCCACCGCCGACTGCCCCGACCTGGAGGACTACACACAGGGCCAGCTCGACCGCTTTGCCCGCATGAGCGAGCGCCTGCAGCATCTGTTGGGCTACCGCGTGCGCCGTCACCTGCTCAACACGGCCGGCATTTCGCGCTTCGGCAAATCTACCGTCTACGACCTCGCACGTCTGGGCATCGGCCTCTACGGCATATCGCCCCTCGACGAGGCCGACCGCGCTGCCCTGCGCCCCGTCGCCCGACTTGTCACACGCATCATCGCCCGTCGCAGCTACGACGCCAACACCTCGATAGGCTACGGCTGCCACGGCCGCACATACCGCCCGTCGGTGATAGGCACCATCCCCATCGGCTACGCCGACGGCATAGACCGGCGCCTTGGCAACGGCGGCATGTCAGTGCTGGTGAACGGGAAGCTATGCCCCACCATCGGCAACATTTGCATGGACCTGTGCATGATAGACATCACCGACTGCCCCGACATCGGCGACGGCACGGTGGAGATTTTCGGCCCCGCCGCCCCCATCGAGCGCCTCAGCACCACCCTCGGCACCATCCCCTACGAAATCATCGCCCGCATCTCCCCCCGCGTCAAACGCGTCTACTTCAGGGACTGAAAAGCCGAGCATCAGACATATAAGACGTATAAGTCACTTTCGGCTCTCAGCAAAAAACTACCGGGAGGCAGACACCCACAACTTGGGTTTGTCTGCCTCCCGGCGGTTTATAGTCTGTCAGCGGATGTGACTCAGAGCATTGCCTGCTGCTGGGCCTGCTGCTGGGCTTCCTTAATCATCTGCTCGTCGGCGGTGATGTAGATTTCGACGCGACGGTTGAGGGCGCGGCCCTCGGCGGTGTCGTTGCTGGCGACATAGTCGGCCATGGGCACGCCAGTGGCGGTCAGACGGTTAGCTGCCACGCCGCAGTTGATGAGGTAGTTGCGGACGGCGTTTGCACGCTGGTTCGACAGTGTAGTGTTTACCTGCATCGAGCCGGTGTTGTCGGTGTAGCCGAAAATCTGCACGTCGGTGCCGGGGTTCTGGATGAGGTTGACGGCAAACTTGGTGAGGTCGGCCTGTGCGCTGGGGTTGAGGTTGTACTTGCCGGTGGGGAAGAGGATGCCGCCGTCAAAGGTAATCTTGATGGCCTGCAGACCATTCTTGTCGGTAGTCTGCTCCACCTTGGCCTGCTGGGCCAGCTGGGCCTCGAGCTCCTTCTGCTGTTTGTCCATCTTGCGGCCGATGAGTGCGCCTGCACCGCTACCTACTGCGGCACCTATGGCAGCGCCGATGCCGGCACCTTTGCCACCACCGATGAGGGCGCCGATACCGGCACCGAGGCCTGCTCCGCCGCCACCGCCGATGAGGGCGCCTTTGCCGGTGTTTGTCATTGAATTACAGGCGGTCTCGCCCAAAAGCAGTGCTCCGGCAAGCAGAGCGACGCATGCTGTCTTGATAACTTTCATATTCAGTGTATTTATGTTAATAATAAAACTTGTTTTCAGGGTTATCTGATGCGAAAGCCATGGTAAGGCCCTGTCGGCGTCCGCCTCAACACGGGAGAGGACAAACCCTATAATGATAGGTGTCGGTCCTTACTGCTTTGCAAATTTAAACAAAAATTCGAAATGTAGTGTTCCAGCTCTGAGGAAAAAATAGTATATTTGCAACAGAATTTAACAAACCGGCTTACTTACCCGACCCTATCCACACAGTCAGCGCGGCCTTCAGAGCCGCTTTCAGCCGAAAATTCAAGATATTATGCAGACACCGTCAAGACCTTCAAACGACATATTGCAGACCAAGTCACGCTCCGATAATTTTGTAGTGCATCTGGCGGCATTCTGTTGCGTGTCGATGTGGGGTCTGTCGTTTGTATCAACAAAGGTTCTGCTCGACGAAGGCCTGGGCACGGTCGAAATCTATATCTACCGCTTTACCATCGCCTACGTGCTGATGCTGTTGTTCTCGCACAGCCGCATAATGGCCCAGACGGGTCGCGACGAGCTAATGTTCGCCCTGTGCGGCTTCTGCGCCGGCGCCCTCTACTTCATCGCCGAAAACACGGCGCTGCAGTACACCCTCACCACCAACGTATCGCTGCTGACATCCATTTCGCCTATCTTGACGGCGCTGTTGGCCGGATTTATCTACCCCAACGAAAAGCCGGGCAAGGGACTGCTGATGGGCTCGATGGTGGCGTTCGTAGGTGTGGCGATGGTGATTTTCAACGCCTCGGCGACACTCGAGATACGGCCCCTGGGCGACCTGCTGGCTCTCGGCGCCTGCTTCAGCTGGGCGGTCTACAGCCTTATCCTGCGACGTCTCAGCGCCAACTACGACGTCCTCTTCATCACACGCAAAACCTTTTTCTACGGCATCATAACCTCGCTGCCGTTCCTGCTGCTCGAGCCGGAGATACACAACCCGCTGACCGAGCTGTGCAACCCGCGTGTGCTGTGCAACGTGCTCTTCCTGGCCATTGGAGCCTCGCTGGTGTCGTACCTGCTGTGGTCGCTGGCCGTGAAAAAGCTCGGAGCGGTAAAAGCCAACAATTACATGTACTTCCAACCTGTGGTGACAATGATTGCCGCGGCAATAATCATCGGCGAGCCTATTACCCCCATCGGCGTCCTCGGCTGCGTCACCATCATCTTCGGCCTGTGGCTCGGCGACTGGCTGACCCGCCGCCGTGCCATGAAGCTCCATCGCTGAGGCCGCGGCTCCCCTTTTTCCACCCTTACCGTTTCTACCTTGGCCCTTTTCCGCCATGGCCATTTCTGCCCTTACCGTTTCTGCCTTGGCCGTCTCTCCCGGTCAAATTCCCAAAGCGGCCCTCATACGCATTACGGCGTAGCGCTGTAACGGCGTGGCATCCGCTGACGCCTCCAGGCGCGCGGCGGCGGCAGCCGAGCACGGGCAGCGGCGCAACAACGCGTTGCACAGGATGTCGGCCTCCTCACGGCTCATAACCTCGCTCAACATCTCGCGCGTGCTCACGTTGTCGCGCAACAGGGCCGACAGGCCGTCGTTGACTCCTATCCCGCGCGCTATGGCCTTGAGGTCGACCACCGACAGGCCGAAGATGATGCGGTGGGGAAGTCCCGCATGGCGCAGTGTGTCGGCCACGATGCCGTTGCGGAGGGCAAAGAACTGTCGTTTTACCGTCTGCATCTCATTAAACTCGGGTGTGCGCTCCTGTTTGTCCATATCTTATTCTGTTATGTCGCTTTTTGTTATGACGCTGCAAATTTACGACATTTGCGCGAACCGACACCCCGCCGCCAACGTTTTTGCAATAAGAAAACTTCTTTTTTGGAAACAACTTATTGAAAGACAGCCGGAGCGGCTAAGGCCGCTTCGGCTGTCTGTAAGGTTATCCCGCGAGCTCGCGGGATAACGGTCGCGAGCTCGCGGGTAAGGGTTCTTCTGTTGTTTACTTGGGGTCGGCGGGGGCGTAGCCGTCGTCGAGGGCGATGTAGTGCTTGTACTGGTGGTTGCAGGCGGGGCACTTTTCGGGAGGAGTGAGGCCAACCGCTTCGTAACCACAGACGATGCACTTCCAGGTAACGGGTTTGTCGCGTTTCCAAAGGGTGCCGTTCTCGATGTGATTAAGCATGCGCTGGAAGCGGTCGTAGTGGCTCTTCTCAACGGAGGCGATGGCACGGAAGTGCGAGGCGATGTCGTCAAAGCCTTCTTTCTCGGCTACTGCGGCAGCCTTGGCGTAGAACTCGTAGCCGCCGACGCTCTCTTCCTTCATGGCCAGCTTCAGGTTGTCCACGGTTGTGCCCAGGTAACCGGCATCAACGTCTACATCGACGGTGACGGGAACGCTGTCAAGGTAGCCGAGGAATACCTTGGCGTGACGGAATTCGTTTGCGGCGCTCTCAAGGAAAACCTGCTGTACGGGGAAATACTCCTCGTCTTCAGCTTTCCAGGCGTAGAATGTGTAACGTGCGTATGCCTGTGACTCGGCAAGATAAGACTGACACAGCCATTTCTCGGTCTCTGTGCCCTTCACGCATTTGTTAACAACTTTGGTGTCCATAATGAGTATTTATTAATGAGGTTTTTTAGTAGATGACAAAATTGAGTTTTGTCGGTTATATTTCTGATTTTTAATTATTTACATCTTGCGAAAGGCCCTAAAACTTAGTAACTTTAAAGAAAAGTTTAGCCGCTTTTTCCATGAAAGTTACGACAACTACCGGGGACTGCGACAAAGTTAATCAAATCGTCCCGATTATGCAAGAGCATCTTGGCCCGGTAACAAATTTAGCTCGCATAAAATTGCTTGCGTTTGTACTTCACGCCCTTTGTGTCGTGCAGACGATCTGCCTGCACAAGATTGCGTCTGCGATGCCCACGAGCGTTGAACGTGATTCCAATCTGAGGCGCGTACAGAGATTTCTTGCCGGATATGCTCTCAACCTTATCCTTATCTCCAAAGTGATATTTGCACTTCTGCCAGTCAAGACAGGACTGGTTCTGTGCCTCGATCGCACCTACTGGAAATTCGGTAAGGTCAACATCAATATCCTTATGCTTGGAGTGACATACAGGAGCGTTGCATTTCCTCTGCTTTTCACCATGCCTGACAAACGCGGCAATTCCAACCTTTTTTGTCATGTTCTTAAATGTGTTTTATGTAATGTTTGAGTCGTATGTGCTGTATATCCTGAATGGTATCACACATAAAACACCGGAAGGCACGCAATGGTTCGCACCCGCACGGCTGGCAAAACATTTTGTTACGTCATTTTCGATTTATTAACCACAGGCAAATTTGACGGACAGCATGTTTGCGGGTCTATATTTACGTAAACGCGAAACAAACCGATCGTCATCAACCTCAAAATATACGGCAAAGCATGACCCACAGCCGGGACAGACATATCATCCGCACGATGTCGAAAGACGTGGAAAAAGGGTTCGGCCTGCTTATGGCACGGTTCAGGGAGCCGATCTACTGGCACATCCGCCGCCTGGTGGTGAGCCACGACGACGCCCAGGACGCCGCCCAGGAGACCTTCATCCGCATCTTCAAAAGCATCGGACAGCTCAACGACGACTCGTCGCTGTCGGCATGGGTCTACCGCATCGCCACCAACGAGGCCCTGCGTCTGCTCGACCGCAACAAGACCGCCAACCTGTCTATCGACGCGGCGGACGGCGAAAGCTTCTTCAACCTCCACGCCGACGAGTATGTCGACTACGACGACGCCGTGACGGTGAAGCTGCAACAGGCCGTGCTCTCGCTGCCCACCAAGCAGCAGCTCGCCTTCAACATGCGGTACTACGACGGGCTGGAATATGACGAGATAGCTCGCATCCTCGACTCGACTGAGAGCAGCGTAAAGGCAAACTACAGCATTGCCAAACAAAAGATTATAAAATACATGAACCTCGACAACCGGGACTAAGATATGAAAGAGAATTTCGATTTTGACAAAATAGGGAGACGGATGCCCTACAAGGCTCCCGCCAACCACCTCGACAAGCTGCAGGCCGACGTGTTCTCGCAGTTAGGATTGTCCCCGAAGCCGGAGCGCAGCCGTCCGCGCCCGATTTTCCGCCGGCTCGTCTTTCCCGTCACCGGAGCGCTGGTCGCCGCCTCTGTCGCCGCCGTCGTCTTCTTCAACGCCGAGCAACAGCCGCTGCAGAAACCGGTGCAGCAGCCCGCGCCGAAGACCGAGACTGCCGACGTCAAGATAGAGCAGGTCGACCGTGCCTTCTACAACCTCGACGCCGCCGACCGCGAGTACCTGCTGTCGGTTTACCAGAACGACTTATTTTTAAACGAACAAAACGAACAATAACGCTTTACAATTATGAAGAATTTTATCCGTATAATCATGCTCACCTTGCTGGTGACAGCGACCGCCATGTCGGCATCCGCACAGAAGAACAAAAAGGGTAAGGACCGCCGCCACGTCTCGCGCGAGCAGCTTGCCGAAACACAGGCCAAATACATCGCCGACGAGCTGGCTTTTGACCAGGCCACGACAACCAAATTCGTCAGCACCTTCTGCAACTTTCAGAAGGAGATGTGGGCCCTCGGCCCCCGTCCCAAGCCTCAGGGAGCAGGCACAGAGGAGGAGTCGAAAAAGTCAATCGAGTCGTCTTTCGACCACAGCCAGAAATTCCTCGACCTGCGTCGCAAATATTACAAGGAATACAGCAAATTCCTGACGCAGAAGCAAATCGAACGGGTGTACGAGCTTGAGATGAAGATGATGAAGCACCTCGGCCGTGGCCAAGGCGACAAGGGCGACCGTCCCAAATCGAAGGCCTCGAAAAAGCGCCCCAACCGTCAGAAGCGCTACCGGCGCAGCTGTCCTCCCGGCCCCTGCCCCGTCGACTCAGCTGCTACGCCCAACGCCGCCAACTGAGGCACGGGCGACGCAGAGGCAGAAGCCCGGCGACGTTAACAAAATTTGGAGTGGGTGAGCAAATTTGTTGCGCACGGCACGAGCTACCTTTGTCGTGCAAACAAAAAACACGACAAACCAACAAATACCCTACCCCGATCATTATGAACCAGACTGTTGTTTTTACCGCCGACGTACTGCGCGCCCTCAACGGACTGCCCGAGGAAGAGCGCATCTCAGTAACCAATGCCTTAGTGAGCAATTTCCTGCTCGGACGCGACATCACCTCCACCCTCTCGGGCATCAGCGCCACCGTCTACGCCCTGCTCAACTGCTCGGTGAACCGAGCCAGCCGCCGCTATCGCGACGCGGTATCCGAACAATAACAACGTTATAGTCACAAAGGCGCCGCCGGTCCTGTCAACAAGGGCCGGCGGCGCTTTTTATGGGTTGCCCGGTTTATTTATTGCGATACTGAGGCAGCAGGGGCACCGGGAAGCGCGAGAAGAGCGTCTCCACGGCCTCGCTGATTTCCTTGAGGTTGCGGAACTGCCCCTCGCCGTTCATCACTGTGCCGGCCGATGCCGAGTAGAGGGCTATCTTGCGCTTCATGTCAACAAAGTCCATCGTCAGCACGCCCTCGCGGTAAATGCCGGTGATGACCAGAGCGTTGGGGTTGTAGTAGCCCGGCCAGTAGTATCCGCGGGGATACATAAACCAGGGGCTGTAGCCGCCGTAGTACGGGCCGTAATAGGGCCACGGGCCATCGTAGCCGGCCGGGAAGGCCGGCTCGGTCTCTATCTCGCGCTGAACAGTGATGCCGATGTTGATGAGCAGCGGCGAGTTGGGGTCCTCGGTAAATCCGCGCATCAGCATCTCGTTGCGGATGCCCTGGGCGATGTTGTAGTAGGTCACCATCTCCATGCCCGGCGGCAGCTTGTTGTCGGCATCGGGTGTGACGATACGGAAGGTCTTGTAATCGGCCAGGTCGGCACCGTTATACGTCTCCGAGTTGACCAGGATGAAAGGGCTGCAGCCCGTGAGCGATAGCACAAAAGCGGCCAAAACGCCCAATAGTCCCAATTTTACGATATTCTTCATAGTAGCTGAGAGTTTGATGTTCTTTCATTATAACATCCGGGGCAAACCGATGGTTTAACTATTTATAACTATACATTTGTAGTGCTTTTCATATAATAGGTGTATCTTTGAACGCGTTATATATATGAAATAATAATTTGAAGAGACTAACGCACCGTCATATTGTTTCAAGATGGACAACTATCCGGAGATAACCGAGTACTTCAACACACTTATTGAGAACAGCCGCAGCATCGATCTGGCCGAAGCAGAGTTCAAACGTATAATTTCGGACGACCCCAAGCTGAAAGAGCTTTACCGCGACTGGTGCCATGAAAACGGGCACAGCTCGCGCGACGGCTTCCGCGATTATGCCGAAGAATATCTCGACAACACCGACGAGGTATGGGACACCCTTAACGACTACGACGAAGATGAGTGACCAGACAATGCGCCATCGCCTGCCGGCCGAGTGGGAGCCGTGCCGGGCTGTTTTGATTGCATGGCCCCACGCCGACACCGACTGGGCCTACATGCTTGACGAGGTCGAGCAGTGCTACCTCGACCTGGCACAGGCTATTGTCGAATTTGCCGACCTGATTGTGGTGACGCCTCAGCCCGGACATGTCGAGTCGAAGCTGCGTGCGCGCCTCGGCGACCGCCTCTGCCGCGTTACCCTGGCCGAGGAGAAGACCAACGACACATGGACGCGCGACTACGGCCCCATCAGCACCGTCACCGTCGGCGACGACGGCACGGACGGCAAGGTCGTGCTCAACGACTTCTGCTTCAACGGCTGGGGCCTCAAATATGCCGCCGACCGCGACAACCTCGTCACCCGCAAGCTCATTTTTGACGAAATCCTGGGACGCGACGCACGCTACCGCAACGAGCTGAGCTTTGTGCTCGAGGGCGGGTCGATAGAGAGCGACGGCAAGGGCACCCTGCTCACCACACGCCGCTGCCTGCTGTCGCCCAACCGCAACGGCGGCCTCTCCCGTCACGAGATAAGCCGCCACCTCAAGGACGTCCTTGGCGTGACAAAAATACACTGGCTCGACCACGGCGCCCTCGAAGGCGACGACACCGACAGCCACATCGACACGCTGGCCCGTCTTGCCCCCGACGACACCATCATCTACACCGGATGCGAAAATCCGGCCGACACACACTATGGCGAGCTGGCCGCCATGCGCGACGAGCTGCGCGCCCTGCGCACCGCCGACGGCCGGCCCTTCAACCTCATCGAGCTGCCACTGCCGGCCGCCATCCACGACACCGACAACGAGCGCCTGCCCGCCACCTACGCCAACTACCTTGTTGTCAACGACGGCGTGCTCGTGCCCTCGTACGGACAGCCCAAGACCGACCTGCTTGCCTCGCTGATGATAGGCTCGGCCTATCCCGGCAAAAAGGTGGTGCAGGTAGACTGCCGCGCTCTCATCCGCCAACACGGCTCGCTGCACTGCGCGACAATGCAAATTCTTTAACAGGAATTGGTTACACAACTTATGAAAACAGGAATAATACAGCATAAAATCACAGCCGACCGCGAGGGCAACCGTTCGCGGCTGGCGCAGGCGGTGAAGCGCGTCGCCGACAAGGGCGCCGAGCTCGTCGTCCTGCAGGAACTTCACGACAGCCTCTACTTCTGCCAGACCGAAAACGTCGACAACTGCGACCTTGCCGTCACCATCCCCGGCGAGGCCACCGACTTCTACTCGGCCGTCGCCCGCGACAACGGCGTGGTGCTGGTGACGTCGCTGTTCGAGCGCCGGGCTCCCGGCCTTTACCACAACACCGCCGTCGTGTTCGACAAAGACGGCTCAATCGCCGGCAAATACCGCAAGATGCACATCCCCGACGACCCTGCCTATTACGAGAAATTTTACTTCACCCCCGGCGATCTCGGCTTCAGCCCCATACAGACCTCGGTGGGCAAATTAGGCGTACTAGTATGCTGGGACCAATGGTACCCGGAGGCCGCGCGCCTGATGGCTCTGGCGGGTGCCGAGGTGCTAATCTACCCCACCGCCATCGGCTGGGAGAGCACCGACAGCGACGGCGAGAAAGCCCGTCAGCGCGAGGCATGGACAACGGTGCAGCGCGGCCACGCCGTAGCCAACGGTCTGCCGGTTGTGACGGTGAACCGCGTGGGCTACGAGGCCGACCCGTCGGGAAGCACCGGCGGCATCACCTTCTGGGGCTCAAGCTTTGTCGCCGGCCCGCAGGGCGAGCTCCTTTTCCGCGCCTCGGACAGGGAGGAGGCAGAGGAGGTGGTCGACATAGACATGACACGCTGCGAGAGCGTTCGCCGCTGGTGGCCCTTCCTGCGCGACCGCCGCATCGACGCATACTCCGGCCTGGTACGACGCTTTATCGACTGAGCGACGGCCCACAGCGCCACTGACACTCCACAGCAGGCGCCAATCAGCCACTATAGCTACCTTGGCTAATTCAGCAACTAAGCTATCCGGGATAAAAAAGCGACAATGGCCACTATAGCGGCTCCGGCTTGCCCGTTTGGGGCATATTTAGTACCTTTGCACAGTCAATTATTATTTATACGACCCGAAAACAAACTTTTAACGAATAGAACAAGAAAAAAATGAAATTACTTGAAGGAAAGACAGCTCTTATCACCGGTGCCGCCCGTGGCATCGGCAAGGCTCTGGCACTGCGTTTCGCCGCTGAAGGCGCCAACATCGCTTTCACCGACCTGGTAATCGACGAAAACGGCAAGAAGACTGAAGAAGAAATCGCCGCTTTCGGTGTCAAGGTAAAAGGCTACGCCTCAAACGCCGCCAACTTCGCCGAGACCGAGACTGTCGTCAATCAGGTCAAGGAGGATTTCGGCTCAATCGACATCCTCGTCAACAACGCCGGCATCACCAAGGACGGCCTCATGCTTCGTATGACCGAGGCCCAGTGGGACGCCGTCATCGCCGTCAACCTCAAGAGCGCGTTCAACTTCATCCACGCCGCTCTGCCCATCATGATGCGCCAGCGTCACGGCTCGATCATCAACATGGCATCCGTAGTAGGTGTGCACGGCAACGCCGGCCAGGCCAACTACGCCGCCTCAAAGGCCGGCCTCATCGCCCTGGCCAAGTCCATCGCCCAGGAGGTAGGCTCGCGCGGCATCCGTGCCAACGCCATCGCCCCCGGCTTCATCGAGACCGCCATGACCGCCGCCCTCCCCGACAACGTCCGTGAGGAGTGGGTAAAGAAAATCCCCCTGCGTCGCGGCGGACAGGTCGACGACATCGCCAACGTGGCAGTGTTCCTGGCAAGCGATATGTCGAGCTACGTCACCGGCCAGGTCATCCAGGTCGACGGCGGCATGAACATGTAATTTCCCTGAACCTACAGGCAGACTCCGGGTACGGCCCGGAGTCTGTCATTATAAAACCGTTACCCCGATATGGACAACGATCACAACCACCTGCCGTACAACACCAAGCTCAAGAAGCTCGTTCTGCCCGAATACGGCCGCAATATCCAGAATATGGTAGACTACTGCATGACGCTGGAGGACAAGGACGAGCGCACACGCTGCGCCCACGCCATCGTGCGGTCGATGGAGATTCTCTTTCCCACGCAGAAAGGCGAGGACGGCGAAAGCCGCAAGTTCTGGGACCACCTGGCCCTGATGAGCAACTTCGAGCTTGACATCGACTGGCCCGTCGACGTCATCCGCCCCGAGGACATCGCCGAGACGCCCGACCTGCTCCCCTACGACGTCAACAACGTCAAGCGCCGCCAGTACGGTGCCCTGGTGGAGAACATGGTGGCCATCGCCGCCGAGATGCCAGAGGGCGACGACCGCGACGCTCTGGTGGCCCTGCTGGCAAGCCAGATGAAGAAGGTGCTGCTCAACGACCAGCGCGACGACATCACCGACGAGCGCATCTACAAGGACATCTACGAAATGTCCGACGGCCGCATACGCATCGACAGCGGCAACTGCCCGCTGGCCGAATTCAACGTGGTGCAGCCCGTCGGCAAGAAAAAGAAAAAGAAGTAAGGCAGACAGGATGAACGGCTACCTCAAATCAGACAACCTAACGGCAATAGGCCGCGTGCAGCGCACCCACGGCATCAAGGGCGAGCTCAACATCGAGCTGTACGACCTCGACAAGGCCGTCCCCTCCGACTTTTCGTGCCTGATTTTTGACCTGGACGGCACCTTCGTCCCCTTCTTTGTCAGGGGCGAGCGCTCGCGCGGAGCAACGTCGTGCCTTGTCGAGCTCGAGGACGTCGACAGCGACACCGCCGCCGCTGCCTTTGTGGGCAAGGAGGTGTATGTGCTCAGCGACGAACTGGGCAAGGGTGACGGCGACGACGAATACCTCACGCTGGAGGACCTTGTCGGGTACCGCCTCTTCGACACGGACGGCACCCTCGTCGGCGCCATCTCGGGCATCGACGACACCACCGCCAACGTGCTCTTCGAGGTCGAGCGCCCCGACATGACAAGCATCCACGTGCCCGCCGCCGAGCCCCTCATCACCGACGTCGACCCCGAGGCGCGCACACTGACGATGAACCTGCCCACGGGCCTGTTTTAATACCTTCTTTAATCAAGAATATTATGGACTACAACGAAGACAGCGCGGTTGCATATATCCGCAAAAATGCCGCCACGACGCGCAAATACAGCGCCGACGATGTGCTCGAGATCATCGACATAATCTGGGACTACTACGAGGCCAAAGGATTGCTCTCGCTCGACTTTGACGAGGACGACAACAACGCCGACGGGCCCGACATCGACGACCTCGTTGCCCACGCGCGCAAGGTTCTCGCCAAGGACAAAGGCACACGCATCCTGGCCGAGGACGTGCCCGCGCTGATACAGGCCGAGCTCGAATACGAGGCCGCGCTCGAGCAGGACGACGAAGAATAACCCAGTTGCCCCACCCTCTCCCCTTACCGAACTTTTCCCGCTTATCCCACTCTCCCCCCCCCGATATGATAAACTTTGCACGACATACACGCCTTGCGGCGGTGGTACTTGCAGCCGGCCTCCTCTGTGCCGGCTCCCCGACGGCGTCGGCCGACGAGAACGAAGGGCTGACCATCGACGAGCAGATTGCCCAGCCCGTAATTTCGGCCAAAGCCACGGCTCCCCTTGTGCGCCACTTCGAGCGCATGGGCAGCGTCTTTGACAAGCACGGACTGAAAACCGCCTACGAGCGCAAAGGTCAGGTGCTCTGCGTCACCATCCCCGCCTCCAAGCTTTTCGGCCCCAACGAGACGAAACTTTCCAAAGGCGCCTCGAAATACCTGTCGGCCTTCCGCGACCTGGTAAAGCTGCCGCAGTTCTACCGCGTCCTCGTGGTCGTGCACAGCGACAGCACAGGCGACAAGACATACAGCGAAGAGCTGACACAGGACCGCGCATACAGCATCATCGAGTACTTCGAGAACTATCTGCACCGCGACGACCTCAACCTCATACCCTACGGCGTGGGCTACGAGGAGCCGCTGATGCCTGACACCTCCATCGGCAGCCGCGCCGCCAACCGCCGCGTCGACTTCTACATCATCCCCGAGCCCGACCTCATCGAACAGGCCCGCTCCGGCCACCTCTGACCCCCGTTACATCAAATTTGCAATCATACCCAAACCAAAACAAGCCGGCTCGCTGGATGAGTCGGCTTGTTTTGTTACAGGTGGAAGGAAGGATGGTCAGGGAAGTTCGGACAGGAGGTGGTCTTCGACCAGGAGGACACGGCCCGGGTAGCGGTCGATGAGGCTGTGGTTGTGGGTGGCGATGAGCACCGAGGTGCCGCCCGAAGCGACGATGCTGTTGAGCAGGGCGAAGATGCTCTCGCCGGTCTCCGGGTCGAGGTTTCCTGTGGGCTCATCGGCAAGGATAAGCGACGGGGTGTTGAGCATCGCGCGCGCGATAACCACGCGTTGTTGTTCGCCGCCGGACAGCTCGTGGGGCATTTTATAGCTTTTGTTGGCCATACCCACCGTGTTGAGCACATCGTGGATGCGCCCGGCACGCTCCTCGCGGCTGCTCATGCCGGTGGCACGAAGCACAAAGTCGAGGTTGTCCTCCACCGAGCGGTCGGTGAGCAGCTGAAAGTCCTGAAAGACGACACCGATGCGACGCCTCAGCGCGGGCACCTGGCGGCGCTTGAGGTGCGTGAGGTCGTAGTCGAGCACCTCGGCCTCGCCGGAGGCGATGGGCACATCGGCGTACATCGTCTTCAGCAGCGACGATTTGCCCGAGCCGACCTTGCCCACGATATAGACAAGCTCGCCCTCGTTGACCTTGAACGAAACATCTTTCAGCACAAGGTAATCGCGTCTCAGTATCTCGACATTCTTATAGTCTATCAGTGCCATAATTCACTACTTTATCGGTTTCAATCATGTAGTGGGCGCTTTTAAAAGCGCCCACATCATTACATCGCGTAAACCTTTACATCGCGTATACCTTAACGTTGTGCAGGTCTTTACATCGCGAAGAACGAGATGTCGGTCTTAATCCACCTGAAGGCTGTTGTCATCAGCCGCACTTGGAGGTGCCGCACGAGGTGCAGATCAGGCAGCCTTCCTGGTAGATCAGGGTCTCGCCGCCGCAGTTGGGGCAGCGCTGGCCGCTGGCCTTGGCGCCGTTGGGCATGTACTTCTTGAGGGCGCGCTCGACACCCATCTTCCAGGTGTTGATTGACTGCGAGTCAAGCTCGAGGCCGTTGACCAGCTTGATGACCTGGTCGATAGGCATACCGTAGCGCAGAACGCCGCTGATGAGCTTGGCATAGTTCCAGTATTCGGGGTTGAACTTGTCGCTCAGACCGGGAATGACGGTGCGGTAGCCGCGTTTGTTGATGAACTCGAAGTCGTAGCGCTTGTTGCCGGCGGCATCGACAGTCTTCACAATCTTTCCCTTGGTTACGCTCTTGGGGCAGAAGATGCCGTCCTCGTCATCGGCAAGACCGGTGAAAATCTCGTAGGGGCGGCCGTCGGCCAGGCCGACGAAGGCAATCCATTTCTCCTTGTTGTTCTGGAAGCGCACAACATCGCACTCAAGCTCGACAGGGCGTTTGTGGGGATGTTCGACCTGGGCGATGAGGGTTTCAGAGCCGGCATTCTCGCTCTTCTCCTCCTTCTTTTTCTCCATAGCTACGAGCACACCCGTGCGCGAGCCGTCGCGGTAGACAGTGCAGCCTTTGCAGCCGCAACGCCATGCCTCGACATACAGGTCGTTGACCAGTGCCTCGGTGACGTTCTCGGGCAAGTTGATGGTCACCGAGATGGAGTGGTCGACCCACTTCTGGATGGCACCCTGCATACGCACCTTCTCCAGCCAGTCAATGTCGGCGGCAGTGGCGAGGTGGTACGGGCTTTCGGCGACAAGGTGCTTGAGCTCCTCCTCCGAGTAGTCCTGGCGGATTTCGTAGCCTTTGATGCGCATCCAGTCGATAAATTTGGGATGGTAAACGACATACTCCTCGAACGAGTCGCCGTTCTCGTCCACCAGGTCTACACGGGCATCCGTGTCGCTGGGGTTTACCTTGCGGCGACGCTTGTAAACGGGCATAAACACCGGCTCGATGCCACTGGTGGTGCGGGTGAGCAGACTCGTCGTACCGGTGGGTGCGATGGTGAGGCAGGCGATGTTGCGGCGGCCCTGCTTGCGCATGTCGGCAAGGAGCTGCGGATCGGCCTCGGCGAGGCGTGCGATGTACGGGTTCTTGCTCTCGCGCTCTGCGTCGAACACCTCGAAGGCTCCGCGTTCGCCGGCCATGTTCACCGACGAGCGGTAAGCAGCCAGGGCGAGTGCCTTGTGTATGCCCACGCTGAAGTTCGTGGCCTCGGGGGTGCCGTAGCGTAGACCCATGGCAGCCAGCATGTCGCCCTCGGCGGTGGTGCCCAGACCGGTGCGGCGGCCCTTGAGGGTCTTGGTGCGGATTTTCTCCCAAAGGTGCAGCTCGGGGCCCTTCACCTCCATCGTCTCCGGGTCGTTCTTGATTTTGTCGACGATGATCTGTATCTTCTCCATCTCCAGGTCGATGATGTCGTCCATCAGGCGCTGGGCGCGGGCGACGTGGCTCTGGAACAACTCCATGTCAAAGGTGGCCTTGTCGGTGAAGGGGTCCTTGACGTAGCTGAACAGGTTGATGGCGATGAGGCGGCAGCTGTCGTAGGGGCAGAGAGGGATTTCGCCGCATGGGTTGGTGGAGATGGTCTCGAAGCCCAGGTCGGCATAGCAGTCGGGCACACTCTCGCGGGTGATGGTGTCCCAGAACAACACGCCAGGCTCGGCCGACTTCCAGGCGTTGTGGATAATCTTCTCCCACAGCGCCTTGGCATCGATGTCTTTGCTGACAAGGGGATTGTCGGAATGCACGGGGAAGGTCTGGCGGTAATCGCGGCCCTCGGTGGCGCAGCGCATGAACTCGTCATCGATGCGTACGCTGACGTTGGCGCCGGTGACCTTGCCCTGCTCCATCTTGGCGTCGATGAAGTCAGCGCTGTCGGGGTGATTGATCGACACAGTCATCATCAGCGCTCCGCGGCGTCCGTCCTGTGCCACCTCGCGGGTGGAGTGGCTATAGCGCTCCATAAAAGGCACCAGACCCGTCGATGTCAGGGCAGAGTTTTTCACGGGATAGCCCTTGGGACGCAGATGGCTGAGGTCGTGGCCCACGCCGCCGCGGCGCTTCATCAGCTGCACCTGCTCCTCGTCGACGCGCATGATGCCGCCATACGAGTCGGGGTGGCCGTCAAGGCCGATGACGAAGCAGTTCGACAGCGAGCCTACCTGGTAGTTATTGCCGATGCCGCTCATGGGGCTGCCCTGGGGGACGACATAGCGGAAGTCCTTGAGCAGGCCGAAAATCTCGTCCTCGCTCATGGGGTTGGGATATTTCTGCTCGATGCGGGCAAACTCGCGGGCCAGACGATGGTGCATGTCGTCGGGGGTGAGTTCAAAGATATTGCCGAACGAATCTTTGAGGGCATATTTGCTTACCCATACACGTGCGGCGAGCTCGTCGCCGTCAAAGTACTTTAGCGTAGCCTGATAGGCCTGGTCGTAGGTGTAGGTGTTGTTATCCACAGGAATTGCGTTTAAGAATGGGTTGACAGCCGGCAGAGGCGCCTTATAATATATGTGTGCGGGTGCGTGCCGTCGTCGAAATGTGATACAAAAGTGATATTTTTACCGGTTTAAGGATTTGTTTTCAAAGTTAATGGAAATTTCTTTCATGGCAAAAGCCTGAGCTCCGAAACAGGCACAATTTTCCGGATAGAACTTTCCGGATAGAATTTTCCGGGTGCACTTTAGATGTCATCGGACACCTTGCGGGCGGCTTTGCTGTCGATGTCGCCCAGGCTCTCGGGATGCTGAGGCGACCCGATGTCGCGGCGGGCGGCGCCGACGGCGGTGCGGCCGTTGCGCAGGATGTACTCGCGCACCTCCTCGAACAGGTCGGTGGCAAAGACAAAGTCGTTGAGGGCGCGGTTGGTCGAGGCAAAGATTTTCTCCTTGTCGCCCACCCACTCGCGGTAGCCTTTGTTGATGAACACAATGTTCTCGCCGATTCCGAGCACCGAGTTCATGTCGTGGGTGTTGATGACGGTGGTGATGCCGTACTCGTGCGTGATGTCGCTTAGCAGCTCGTCAATCAGAATGGACGTCTTGGGGTCGAGGCCCGAGTTGGGCTCGTCGCAGAACAGGTATTTCGGGTTGAGGGCGATGGCGCGGGCGATGGCGGCGCGTTTCTGCATACCGCCCGACAGCTCGGCGGGATATTTGTTTTCGGCGCCCGAGAGGTTGACACGCTCGATACAGAACATCGCGCGGTCGTGCATCTCGGCCTTTGACATGTTGCTGAACATCACCATCGGGAACATCACGTTGCCCAGCACGGTCTCCGAGTCGAAGAGCGCCGAGCCCTGGAAGAGCATGCCAATCTCGCGGTGCAGGGCCTTTACCTCGTCGCCTGACATCTGCAGCAGGTCGCGGCCGTCAAAGAGGATGTGGCCCGACTCGGGGCGCAGCAGGCCCACAAGACTCTTCATAAGCACGGTCTTGCCCGATCCAGACTGACCGATGATGAGGTTGGTTTTGCCGGTATAGAATGTCGCCGACACATCGTGCAGGACGGTGCGGCCGTCAAACGACTTTGTTATATCTTTTACTTCTATCATTTTCTTTCGGGATTACTGAAGCAGCAGCTTGGTGAGGATGACGTCGAAGAGCAGAATAAGGATCGACGACGACACCACGGCATTGGTCGAGGCCTTGCCCACCTCGAGCGCGCCGCCCTTGACGTAGTAGCCCCAGTAGGCGGCCACCGACGAGATTATGTAGGCGAAGAACAGACTCTTGATGAGGCCGTACCATACATACCACTCCTGGAAGAGGGCCTGCAGGCCGTAAACATAGCGCGAGACGGGGATGATGTCGGTGAAGGCGGCGACAAACCAGCCGCCGACCATGGCGGTCGCTATCGACAGTATCACCAGCACGGGCATGAAGAAGATGAAGGCGGCGATTTTGGGCAGGACCAGGTAGCAGGCCGAGTTGACGCCCATGATCTCGAGGGCGTCGATTTGCTCGGTTACGCGCATGGTGCCTATCTCCGAGGCGATGTTCGAGCCCACCTTGCCCGCCAGTATCAGGCACAGGATTGAGTTGGAGAACTCGAGTAGCACGATGTCGCGTGTGGCAAGGCCCACCGAGTATGCCGGGATGAGCGGCGAGGTAATGTTGAGCTGCATCTGTATGGTGATTACCGCGCCGATGAAGATGGAGATGACAATTACCAGCGGGATGGAGTCGATGCCCAGCTTGGTCACCTCGTCGACAAAGCGCTTTGCGTACACCCTCAGGCGCTCGGGACGCGAAAACACGCGCCACACAAACTGCCAGTAGCGACCGAAGCTCTCTATTGATTTTTCTATTATCATATTGCGTGACGGGCTATTAGAGCAGTTTTATGCTGATGTAGCGCTTGGGGTTCTTTTGGATATCCTTCAGCAGGGCGTCCATCGAGGCGGCCGTGTTGTTGAGGTTGTTGTACAGCTGCGGGTCGTTGAGCAGCTTGCCCAGCGTGGAGTTGGGGCTGCTGAGCTCGCGGGTCAGGCTGTTGATGTTGTCGATGGTAAGCTGAAGCTGACGGCTGAGCGAGTCGAGGGGCACCTGGTTGAGGTTCTGAGCGAATTTGTTAAGCTCGGCCGACGTCTGGTTGAAGTTGCCGGTAATGGCCTTGACGTCGCCCATGACGGCGGGGGCACCGGCCATTGTACGGTTGAGCATCTGGGTGGTGACGACAAGGTTCGACGAGATGGTGTCGAGGCGCTTCACCGTGGCGGCGAGGGCGGGGTCGGCCATCAGCGTGTTGGTGGTAGTGAGCAGGGTGTCCACCTTTGCCACGAGGCCGAGTACCGCCGGAATGATGTCGGTGGTGGCGCTGTCCATCAGGCCTTTTGCCACTGTCGTGGGCAGCTCGCTGCCGACTTTGCAGTAGCTTTTGTCCTTGCCGAGCTCGATGGCGATGGACGAGGTGCCCAACATATCGGTGGTGAAGATTGCCGACGAGCCTTCGGGCAGCTTCAGGCGAGAGTCAAGGGCCATCTCGACGCGCACATGGCCGGGATTGTCGTACAGGTACTCTATCGACCGCACTTGTCCAACCTTGTAACCGTTTACCGTCACGGGAGCCGAGACGGACAGGCCGTTGACGTTCTCGTAGGTGGCATAATAGTAGTTGGAGGGCTGGAAGATGCTTGCGCCCTTGAGAAATTCAATGCCGAAATAAAGGATTGTCAGTGCCACAAGGATGCAGGCACCAATCGCGAATTCTTTTTTGAAAAGTTTCTTCATGTTCTATGTCGTAGTTTTCATTTATACATTATAAATATGTGCGCCGGCCTATCTGTGTGTCGCCGTCGCCTTGCCGGCGTTGCCTTCGCGGTACTGGGTGAAGGCGCGGAAGAGCGCCTCGGCGCATTGCTCGCGTCCGTCGTCGCTGTTGAGGAACGACTCGGCCTTGGGGTTGCAGATGAAGTCAAGCTCGACCAGCACCGCCGGCATCGACGTTGCCCACAGCACCCAGAACCCGGCCTGGCGCACGCCCTTGTCGGCGCGTCCGGCATGGTTGACAAGCTGCTCCTGGGCCAGGGCGGCGAAGTCGAGGCTGCGGTGCAGGTGCAGGTTGCTCGACAGCTCGAAGATGATGTACGACTCGGTGCTGTTGGGGTCGAAGCCGCGGTAGACGCTCGAGTAGTCGTCCTCAAGCTCCATCACGGCGTTCTCGCGCATGGCCACGCCCATGTTCTTCTCGGCCTTGTCGGCGCCGAGGGCATAGACGCTGGTGCCGTTGACGGCGCTGCGGCCCTTGCTCTTGTAAGGGACCGAGTTGACGTGGATGCTGATGAACAGGTCGCCGTTCTCGCGGTTGGCGATGTTGGCGCGCTGCTGCAGGGTGAGGAAGTAGTCGCCGTCGCGGGTGAGGACGACGCGGGTGTCCTTGCTGCCATCCTCGATTTTGCGGGCCAGACGGCGCGCCACGTCAAGATTGATGCTCTTCTCGTTGGCGTGTTTGCCCACGCACCCGAAGTCGCGGCCGCCGTGCCCGGCGTCGATGACGACGGTGAAGGCTGCCTTTTCTTTCTTTGTCTTGGACAGCGACTTGGTTGTCTTAGACGTCTTTGTCGTCTTTGCTTTCCTGGGCGTCTCTGAGGCATACACCGCAAGCCCGCCCATCACAACAATGGCCAGGACCGCTGCAAACAGGGGCAGCAAGCGGTTGAAACAAGACTTGACTTGCATAATTGACGTTATTGATGCAAAAATACAAAATATTTATGGGGTGCAGGGCGGCATCATATACTTTTTTTTGCCCTTTATGGATTTTTATACCATAAATCTGCACTTTTGTGCTATGCTGTTGCTATCTTTGCATAAACAAACAATCACTGCCCGTAATGTGTTCCGACGGGTAGCCCTATCTTATTATGAAAAAATTTTTTCACCGTATATTTTTTATCCTGCCCGTTGTCGCTATGGCAGCGGCCGCAATGTCGTGCTCGGGCGACAAAGAGAAAGAAGATTACCGCGAGCAGAAGATCGTACGCCTCGACCGCCTGACCTACGAATACCCGAAGATGGACGCCGCGCGCCGCAGCAGTGTCCGCGACAGTTTCGGCACCGAGCTTACGGCCCTTGTCAGGGTCATGGGCCTGGGCGACCGGACATCGGACGAGGCCATCCTCGCCTGGGCAGATACGCAGCCCGTCAAGATTTTCAGTCCGCTGGTAGACAAGGAGTTTCCCAATCTCGACGAGCTTGAGAAGGCTCTTGGCAAGATCATCGGCAACGCCGAGGAGAGCGGTCTGAAAATTCCGCATTACTCCTACGCCACCGTGGTATGGGGCAAGCCCAAATCCATCATCTTTGCCGACTCCGTGGCCCTTATCGCGCTCAACCACTACCTCGGCCCGGAAAATCCCGCCTACGCCAACTGGCCCGAATACATACGCAACCAGAAGCGGCGCGAGCTGCTCCCCTACGACATCACCGAGGCCATCGTGGCCACCAACTACCCCTATCAGCCCGCCGACGCACGCCCTGCCGCAGCCAAGCCGGCAGTGGTGACCGACCCCGAGGACCAGTCGACGGCCGACGACATCCCCGACTTTGAGCCGGTGTCAGACGGCACGTTGCTCAACCGCCTGCTGTACGAGGGAGCGCTGGCATACGCCAAGACACAGCTTGTGCCCGATGCCGACGTGACGCTGGCACTGGGCTTTACGCCCGACCAGATGCGCGATATCGTCGCCAACGAGGAATATACCTGGAACAAGATTGTATCCAGAAAGATGCTCTATTCCACCGACCCGGAGCTGCACGGACGCCTGTTCAACCTGCTGCCCAACTCGGCCCCCATCAGCCCGCAGGCCCCGGGACGCGCCCTGCGCTACATCGGCCTGCAGATAGTACGGTCGTACGTCAACGGCCACAAGGACGTCAAGCTCGAATACCTCCTCTCCCCGGCTTTCTACAACAACGCCAACACCCTCCGCGACGCCGCATACACCCCCGCCAAACCGCAGTAACAGCCGATCTTCCACCCGTTACTTGGCGGGCTCCATGAAGACAAGGTAGACGGCGGCGACAATAAGCAGGAAGGCGACGATGTGGTTCCAGCCGATGTGCGTGCCCTTGAAGGCTATCATCGTGAAGATGGTGAAGACGACAAGGGTGATGCACTCCTGCATGACTTTCAGCTGTACCAGCGAGAACGGCCCGCCGTTGCCGGCAAAGCCGATGCGGTTGGCCGGAACCATAAACGAATACTCGATGAGGGCGATGCCCCAGCTGAGGAGGACCACCAGATACAGCGGCCAGTTGGACGAGACACCCGTCTGCTGAAGCTTGAGATGGCCGTACCAGGCCAAGGTCATAAAGATATTGGAGACAATAAGCAGCAGAACGGTAAGTAATACGGGTTTCATTATATTTTATCCAAAATAAATTCGTACCTTTTGCAGTGCAAAACAACAATGCTTTTTGCGGTGCAAAGTTACAAAGCTTTGTGGCAAACAAAAAGCTTTCGGCGCGTGTTTATTCGGTAAGATAATAAAAGTATATGCTTATCCGAATAATTTTAGCCGTTTAGCCCATTAGCCGTTTAGCCCTTACTTAATATTATGCCTACTATGAAAGAAAACTCTGACGAGCTGCGCAGGGCAGCCCTTGAATACCACCGTTACCCCCACCCCGGCAAGACCGAGACCGTACCGTCCAAACCCTTCTCCACCCCGCGTGATCTGGCTCTGGCCTACTCGCCCGGCGTGGCCTACCCGTCGCTTGAGATTGCCGCCGATGCACAGCGTGTTTTCGAGTACACCAACAAGGCCAACAGCGTGGCCGTGATTTCAAACGGCACCGCCGTCCTCGGCCTGGGCAACATCGGCGTCCTTGCCGCCAAGCCCGTTATGGAGGGCAAGGCCCTGCTGTTCAAAATCTTCGCCAACATCGACGCTGTAGACATCGAGGTGGACGAGACCGAGCCGCAGAAGATTATCGACACCGTCCGCGCCATCGCCGGCACTTACGGCGGCATCAACCTTGAGGACATCAAGGCGCCCGAATGTTTCGAGATAGAGGAGGCGCTGGTTCACTCGTGTCACATCCCCGTCATGCACGACGACCAGCACGGCACGGCCGTGATAACGGCGGCGGCGATGATTAACGCCGCCGACATTCAAGGCAAGAAGCTCGATACGATGCGCCTGGTGGTCAACGGCGCCGGAGCGGCGGCGATAGCCTGCACGCGTCTGCTGATGAGCCTCGGAATAAAGCGCGAGAACATCGTCATGTGCGACAGCCACGGCGCCATCACCCGCAGCCGTACCGGTCTCAACGAGCAAAAGAAACAGTTCATCACCGACCGCACCGACGTCACCACCCTTGCCGACGCCATACGCGGTGCCGACGCCTTCCTGGGCCTGTCGGTAGCCGACGTCCTGACTCCGGAGATGCTGCTGTCGATGGCTCCGCATCCCATCGTCTTCGCCCTCGCCAACCCCGACCCGGAGATTGCGCGCGACCTCGCCCTCGGCACCCGCAACGACCTTGTCTTCGCCACAGGCCGCTCTGACTATCCCAACCAGGGCGCCCTCGACTGCCACGCCACCTGCATCAACGAGGCCATGAAACTGGCCGCCGCACACGCCATCGCCCACCTTGCGCGTCTGCCGGCGCCGGACGAGGTAAGACGCATATATTCAGGCGAGAAGCTTGTGTACGGCCCCGACTATATCCTACCCAAGGCTTACGACCGGCGCCTGTTGTCGCACGTGAAGGTGGCCATGCACTACATAGACAACCTCGACGCTTACGGCAGCGCCCTCGACGCTCAGATACGCTGTCTCGACCGCATCCTCAACAACTTCATCGGCAACAGCTGCCCCATCCCCAACTACTGACACACCTACGACACTCTGATAACCCCTACGACACTGTGATTTTCGGCACGGCGTGACGCGACCGCCCGGCGAAAATATCGCAAAAGCATTGGCAGTAGAAATTTTAGTACTATCTTTGCATTGAGTTAACCCATCAAAATCGACTCTATGCATATTGATACTATTACGAAGGCTGTTGCTGCGGCGGTATTGGGCCTGGCGGTCGCGTCACCCGTAACGGCCGGGGCGCAGTCGCGAGACGATGGCGCAGGAACCTTCGCCGGCATCTATATATATTCGGCCTTAAAGAACGGCCAGCCACTGGCATTCTGCAACCACGATATTGACTACGAGACACTCTATCCCGAAAATGCCATCGACCCGATAAACTTTGAGTGTAGGATCCTCGGTCCGCACAAAAGGGGCAGCTACCAGCGTGCGACGGTAATCCCCAGCGTCATCCGCGTGGGCATGTACGCTATGCACCCCATCGAGATGTCGAGCGGCGCCTTCCAGCAGACCGGCATCAAAAGTGTGCAGGTGCGCGCCGAGATACGCACCATCCCGCAAAGCGCCTTTATGTTCTGCGCCGACCTTGAAACGGTTGAGTTTTGTGGCGATGCGCCGCACTTCATCGAAGCGTCGGCTTTCAGGAGCTGCACAAAACTGCGCAGCGTAACGGGTCTGCCGGCTCGTCTGCGTTATATCGGCGACCAGGCCTTCAGCCAGTGCATGTCCTTAGAGGAGATTTACATTCCCAAAGATGTCGAGTACCTTGGCGAGGAAGCCTTCAGCCACTGCAACTCTTTAGCCAAGGTCACCTTTGCCACCGGTCACTTCAGACATATCCCCAAAGAATGTTTCTACGGCTGCGAGCAGCTGAAGGAGGTGACAATCCCCGAAGGCGTGTCATCGCTCGGCATCAATTCGTTCTACTACTCCGGCCTCGAGAAAATCACCCTTCCGTCCACCATGCGCGCCCTTTATGACGGCTGTCTCTCGCAGACGCCGCTCAAAGACATCTACCTGCACGCCACCACCCCTCCCGGCGTAGGCAAAGTCTTCACCGGCCACATGATCAAGAACATCCGTCTCCACGTCCCCGCCTCGGCCATCGCCGCCTACCGCGCCGACCGCTTCTGGGGCCTCTTCACCCACATACTCCCGCTCTGACTCCGCCCACAAACATCACATACATCACACGCCCTCACCCCTTCAAGCCTGCCACCCGCCAAACTTGATTTTTTATAGGCACTTCAAAAAATCAGCTACCACGAAGTTGCTGCCCCCGACAAAGATTGTGTCGCCGGGTGCGGCGGCTTGTCGGGCTGCCTGCCATCCCTCCGCGACAGTGCCGAACGACCGGCCGTGGATGCCGAGGGCCAAGGCTTTGGCGGCGACGTCGGCCGAGGATGCGGCACGCGGCGTGTCGGGCTGCACAAAATAATAGCGAGCACCGGCGGGCAGGTAGTGCGCAATGGTGGCGATGTCCTTGTCAGCGGCAAAACCGAGGACGACATGTAGCTGCCCGGCGGGGATGCGGGCGAGGCGCGGGCCGGTGTACTGCCACGCTCCGGGGTTGTGGCCGGTGTCACAGATGACGCGAGGACTGTCGCCGACCTGCTGCCAGCGGCCCATCAGTCCTGTCATCGCCGTGACGTCGGAAAAGCCTTTGCGCACAGACTCTGTGTCAATAGGATAGCCCTGACGCTCAAGCTCGCGCAGAACAGTCATCACTGTGTTGGCGTTGTGCCACTGGCCCTCTCCGGTCAGCTCGGACGTCACGTCGCCCCATGGGGTTCCGTGGTAGACGATGCTGTCGGGACGGACGTCGTAGCCGGTGTAGACGGGGCTATCGCCGGCAAAAATCAGCGGTGCGCCCGCCTCGGCAGCTTTGGCGGCGAAGACCGCGCGTGTGCTGTCGTCGGCCTCACCTATCACGGCCGGGACGCCCGGTTTGATTATCCCCGCCTTCTCGGCGGCGATTTCGGCCGGGGTGGACCCCAACAGGGCCGTGTGGTCGAGCGAGATATTGGTGATGACGCTTACATCGGGGGTGATGACGTTGGTCGAGTCGAGCCGTCCGCCCAGGCCGACCTCGATTACGGCGACATCGACTTGTTCGCGCCGGAAATGCTCGAAGGCCATCACCGTCGCCAGCTCGAAGAAGCTGGGGTCGAGGCGCCCGTCGGCGAAGGCGGGAAGGCGCCTGAAACGCTCGGCGAAATCCACCACCGCCTCGTGCGCGATGGGCTTGCCGTTGACGCGTATGCGCTCGTTGAAGTCGAGCAGATGCGGCGAGGTGTACAGACCGGTCTTCAGGCCCGCGGCCTGAAGCACCGCCGCCAATGTGTGGGCCGTGCTGCCTTTGCCGTTGGTGCCGGCGACATGGATGGTGCGCAGGCCGACGTGGGGCGACCCGAAGGCCTCGCTCAGCGCCAGCGTGGTGTGCAGTCCGGGCTTGTAGGCCGTGGCCCCTACCCGGTGAAAGGCCTGGAGCCTATTGAATAAAAACTCTAAGGTTTGATTGTAAACGTTCATCTTTCAGAATATAAGCCAGCCGGCAAATCCGGCCAGACATATCGTCACTATCGGGTGTAACTTGGTAAAGAGCTGGATGGCAAGGGCGGCGGCGCAGATGCCGACGCTGATACACACGTCGCCTGTCGTCGAGCCAAAGTTGGCACTGTTCATCAGCAGCAGAGCCGCCGAGGCTATCAGTCCCACCACCACCGGGCGCAGGCCCGCAAAGGCGCCGCGGATATACTCCGACTCGCGGTGACGGGCCATGAAATGGCTCGTACGCCGCACAAGCACGAAGGACGGAATGATGATGGTGACGGTACATGCCAGCGAGCCGAGGATGCCCCACCACCACTGCGGAAAACCGTTTGTCTGCGGCGCAACGTAGCCGATGTAGGTGGCCGAGTTGATGCCTATCGGCCCGGGCGTCATCTGCGAGATGGCGACGATGTCGGTGAAGTTCTGCTCGGTAATCCATCCCGGGCCGACAATCATCCGCTCGATCAGCGACAGCATGGCGTAGCCGCCACCAAAGCCGAAAAGTCCGATAAGCAGGTATGTGGCAATAAGCTTTAAGTAAATCATTGTCTATCCCCTCCTTTCCTGTTGAGCTTAAAGTATCCCTTTAGATGCATGATTCCGGCCACAATTGCTATCACTATCCATAGTATCGGGTTGCTTATTACCGGAATAGACGACCATATTGCAAGTGCCACTATAACCGGAATCCATACCGTCACCATATTGAGGTGCGCGGCCTTGGCGGCGTTGATGACGGGGGCGATGATCAGGGCGACGACGGCGGGGCGTATGCCCTTGAATATCGCCGACAGCGTGGCGTTGCCGGTGATGGCCTCGGGGGTAAGGAACGCCGCGATGGCAAGGATGATGACAAACGACGGCAGCATCGTCCCGGCGGCACAGGCATAGCAGCCGGCGCGGCCGCGGATACGGTCGCCGACAGCGACGGCGATGTTGATGGCAAGAATTCCGGGCAACGACTGCGAAACTGCCAGCAGGTCAAGAAATTCCTCTTTGCCGAGCCAATGGTGGCGCGTCACCACCTCGCGCTCGATAATGCTTATCATCGCCCAACCGCCGCCGAAAGTGAAGGCGCCGATTTTCAGAAAGGTGACAAACATATCGGCCAACGACGACGGTGACGCAACGTCAACCACGGACGACGACGCAGCGCCCGACGACGACGGTGCTACGTCGGCCTCGGACGACGCCGTACGTGCTCTTAAGTCTTTTTCTTTATCAGTTTCCATTTTATGCCAACATCGCGCAGGCCGCGTCATCTGCGCTGACAGAGACGCGGCCCGGCGGTTTATTACAGTTAGAAAATCAGCCGTCCGATTACCGGCCGGCTAAGTTTCTGCCGGCACGGGTTCAGAAGGACATTCCCTTTGCCTTAGCGTACTTACGGATATCGTTGACGGTAAGGATGAAGGTCGACTTTACGCCAAGCGAGTCGGTGATATTGAAACGTATGCCCTTGAGGCCGTATTTCTCAAGCTCTACAATGGTTTCTAACATCTCCGAATCGTGCAGGAACTGTTCCATCATCATTTCCTTCACAGCTGAAGCGGTTGACGGGTTCTTGAGAAGCTGGTTGAGCTCGGCGCAACCGGCCTCGTCAAGCTTGACGTTCAGGGTGAGGTAAGGAGCATCCCAGGCAGCGCTGATCGAGGAGTCGTCCTGGCTGTTGATTGCGGTCACCAGAATGTTCATCATGCTGTCGTCATTGGCGGCCGATGAGGCGGCGGGGAAAACAGCGGCGACAGCCACGACAAGGGCAAGGATGAATTTTTTCATAATGCAGATTTTTAAGAGTTTATTTTTCAGTTATAAGAGTTTATCCTTTTCAGCTATAAGAGTTTATTCTTTAGTCATTTACGTTCAAGGACAAAAATCCCTATGCGTTATAATTTATGCAAAGATAACGTCTTTACCCTCGTCAGCCAAAAAATTCACCCTAAATTTCCACATTTTTTCACAGCGTTTATCGTGTTGGCCAATGGGGACGGACGGGCCAGCGGGTCACGCGCAGGAGCAGACGGGTGGTGGAGCTGTAGGTGAAATAGTCCCATATCCAAGTTGTCAGCACCGTTATCTTGTTGCGCATACCCAGCAGCGAGATGAGGTGAACGAACATCCACGCCAGCCAGGCGATGCGGCCGTGTAGGAAGAGGTGGCGCATGTCGACGATAGCCCTGTTGCGACCGACGGTTGCCATCGAGCCCTTGTCGTGATACTCGAACGGTTTGCGTTTGCCGGGATTGTTGAGGTTGTGCGCCAGGCACTTGGCGCCCTGAATGGCAACCTGGGCCACCTGCGGCAGGCCGTTCGGATAAGCGTCGGAGAGGCGCAGCGAGATGTCGCCGATGGCATAGACGTCGCTGACGCCGGCGACGGCGTTGTACTCGTCCACGATGAGTCGGTTTCCGCGGCCGGTCTGTGGCTTCTCGTCGCCGGTGAAATCGAACGATACGCCCGTCACGCCGGCAGTCCATATCACCATCGACGTATGCTCCTGCGTGCCGTCGGCAAAGGTGAGTATATTGCTGTCGTCAAACGATTTGAGGGTCTTGTTCAGCTCTACCTTCACCATCATTTCGTCAAGGTCTTTCAGCACCTGGCGCGAGGCGTTGGGCGACATAGTGCGCAGCAGCCTGTCGCTGCCCTCGATAAGGGTGACACTCAGCTCGTCCGGGTTGATGGACGGATATTCGCGTGGAACGATGAAACGCTTCAGCTCGCCCAGCGCGCCCGAAATCTCCACGCCCGTCGGACCACCGCCGATGACGGTGAAGGTCAGCATCCGGCGGCGCACCTCGGGGTCGGTCTGCAGCGCGGCACGCTCGAGGCGGTCGAGGATGTCGTTGCGGCAGCGGAGTGCCTCGCTGGTGCTCTTCAGGCAATAGACGTACTTGTACAGATCGCTGATGCCGAAGTAGTTGTTGGTCGTTCCGGCGGCAATGACGAGGATGTCGTACTCCAGCTCCTCAAATTGAGTGCGCACCTTCTTGCGCCGGCAGTCGATGCTCTGCACGGTGCCGAGGCGGTAGCGGCCGCCCGTCTTTTTGAGCTTGCGCAGCTCGCGGCGAAGCGGAAAGTTGATGCTGGCGGCGTCAAGTCCGGCCGAGGCAAGCTGGTAAAACAACGGGGGAAAACTGTGATAGTTGTTCGAGTCGACAACCGTCACCCGGTATTTGTCGAGGTCAAGCTTCTTCACCAGATTGAGGCCGGCGAAACCGGCGCCGATGACAAGGAGGCGCTGACGGGGAGCATTGCTGTCAGTCATATCTTTGTTGTTGTCTGTCATATTGCGGTTATTGTCTGTCATAACGGTATTTTGCGCAACGGGAAAAGCGTCGCGGCCTATTTATTTAACACTCCGACATTTTTTTTGTTGAGTATTACCGAAAATTAACAGAGTCAGAGGGTCTGAAACAGTAAATTTTACTACTTTTGCATTAATGAAGCCGACAGATACACCGTCACGCCGGTTTTTGCACCGGATAGTCGTTATCACAATATCTCTGTGTGCCTTTGTTGCAGGCCGCGCCCAGATCAACACCGACCAGGTGATGAATGTGGGCCGCAACGCTATGTACTTTGAGGACTACGTACTTGCCATCCAATATTTCAACCAGGTGGTGAATGCCAAGCCCGAGCTTGCCCGGCCCTACCTGTACCGCGCCATCGCCAAGTTCAACCTCGACGACTTCCGCGGCGCCGAGGCCGACGCCACTGCCGCCATCGAGCGCCATCCGTTCATCACCGACGCATGGGAGGTGCGCGGAGTGGCACGCCAGCAGCTCGGCAACTTTGCCGGCGCCGTGGACGACTACACAGAGGCTCTGCGTCTGTTGCCGCACAACCGCCAGATATCGTTCAACCTCGCCACCGCCCAGACCGAGGCCGGCATGTACGACCGCGCCGACTCGACCTTCGCCGAGCTGATAAAATCGTACCCCGGATACGAAAACGCCCTGCTGGGCCGCGCCCGCCTGCGCCTGCTCCAGGCCGACACCGTCGCCGCCACACAGGACGCCCGCGCCGCCCTGCGCCTCAACCACAACTCGTTCAACGCCCACGCCATGCTCGCCGACCTGGCCATGCGCGGCAATAAGCCCGAAGTAGACTCGGCGATGGTGCACATCAACGCCGCCATCAAGCTGCAGCCCCATTTTGCCGGACTGTATGTCAACCGCGCCTTCCTCAAATACCGCAGCAACGACTGGTTCGGCGCCATGGACGACTACGACTACGCCCTGCAGCTTGAGCCGCTCAACCGCATGGCCCTCTTCAACCGCGGCCTGCTCGAGATGGAGGTGTCGGCCTTCGACAAAGCCCTCGTTGACATGGACCGCGTGCTGGCGATGGACCCCGACGACATACGCGCCCGCTACAACCGCGCCGTCATCTACGCCAACAAAAAAGACTACCGCAAGGCCATCGAAGACCTTGACAAGCTGTTCGAGGTCTACCCCGAATTTCCCAACCTCTACCTCATGCGCAGCGAGTGGTACCGCAGCCTGGGCAAGACGCGCCTCGCCATGGCCGACTACGACAAGGGCATGGCCCTCAGGGCAAAGCTGAAGCCGCAGAACGTCCCCGTCGCCGACGATGGCACGCCCGGCAAAAAGGGCAACGGCGGCAACGGCACGGGCACAGGCAATGACGCCGGCAAAGAGCCCTCGCCGGCCGAGGAGCTGATGTCGCAGCGCCAGTTCGCCCAGCTGCTGACAATCGACGACAACACCGACTTCCGCGAGGAGTACAACAACACCTCCATCCGCGGCCGCGTGCAGGACCGCAACGTCACCATCTCGCCCGAGCCGATAGTGGAGATTTCGTTCTACTCGTCGCCTACCGAGGTGCGCCAGAACACATATTATATAAAGGGCGTGAACGACCTCAACGCCACGCGCGCGCTGCGCATGCTCCTGGTGGTTACGCCGCACGCCCCGCAGCTCAACGACGAGAACCTGATACAGAAGCACTTCAAGAGCATCGAATACTATAACTCGTACATCGCCACCCACAAGCCCCGCGCCGTCGACTACATCGGCCGCGCCATGGACCTGATTACCGTGCGCGACTACGTCCCCGCCGTGGCCGACCTCGACCGCGCCCTGGCCCTCACCCCCGACTTTGCCGTGGCCTACCTGCTGCGCGCACAGGCCAACCACCACCTTCTGTCCACCTTCGGCAACGACGACGCCACTCCCGGCCACAACGACGCCCGCAGCCGCGAAATACAGCGCCGCAACCTCGAGGATGCGATAATCGCCGACCTCGACCGCGCCATCGAGCTGGCGCCCTCCGACGCCTTCGCCTGGTACAACAAGGGCTGCGCCCTGCTCGAACGCGGCGACATGGACAACGCCTACAACGCATTCACAAAAGCGCTTGAGCTGAAGCCCGACTTCGGCGAGGCTTACTTCAACCGCGGATACGTCAGCCTCTCGTCGGGTAGCCGCGCCAAAGGCATCAGCGACCTCAGCCGCGCCGGCGAGCTCGGCATAGTCGCCGCCTACAACCTGATGAAGCGCCTCGGCAGCATGTAAGGCACCACCCGCGTGAACAAAAAAACACATTTAAACATATAGATTTTAACAGGCCGACACCAATACCGGCATAACGACAAAGACACAACCGTAATATAGACACAACCGTAAAAAGACACTTCTGTAATAAGCACGTATACCGACACAAACACATCTATACCGACACAATTTAAATTTACATACCATGTTTACAGAAAAAGACAAAGCCCTGCTCGCCAAACGCGGCATCAGCGAGGAAACCGTGCTTGCCCAGCTCGACCGTTTCCGCACCGGCTTCCCCTACCTGCGCCTGGCAGGTTCGGCTACAGTGAACTACGGGATACTCCGTCCCGACCAGAACCTCGAACACGACGCCGTAGAGCGTTGGGACAAATTCCTCAGCGACGGCGCCGTCGTCTGCAAGTTCGTCCCCGCCTCAGGAGCCGCCTCACGCATGTTCAAATCGCTCTTCGCCTTTGTCGACGGCGCCGAGGACAAACCCGCTCCCGGCTCTGACGTCGAGAACCTCATCAACCACATCGAAGACCTTGCCTTTGCCGACGAGCTGGACGAGGTGCTGAAAAAGCTGCACGGCATGACAGCCAAACAGCTCGTCGGGGCCGGACGCTACAAAGACGTCATCGCCGGCATCATCCGCCCCGAAGGCCTCAACTACGGCCAGCTCCCCAAGGGCCTGCTCACCTTCCACCGCTATGCCGACGGCACAACCCGCACCCCGCTCGAGGAGCAGCTTGCCGAGGGCGCACAGACCACCGTCAGCAACGGCGTGGTAAACGTCCACTTCACCGTCAGCGACAACCACCGCAAGCTCTTCGCCGCCAAGCTGAGCCAGGTTCTGCCCCGGTTCGAGAAGAACACCGGTCTGAAATTCCACGTCACCACTTCGGTGCAGAAACCCTCCACCGACACCATCGCCGCCAACCCCGACGGCACACCCTTCCGCGATGCCGACGGCGGCCTCGTCTTCCGTCCCGGCGGCCACGGCGCCCTCATCAGCAACCTCAGCGACATCGACGCCATGGTGGTATACATCAAGAACATCGATAACGTTGTTCCGGACAGCCGCCGCATGCCCACCGTCAAATACAAAAAAATTATCGGCGGCATACTCGTGCTCGTGCACGACCAGATTGCCCGCTACGCCGAAATCCTCAAATCGGGCAAGGTAACCGAGGAGCAGCTTACCGAGATGCGCGACTTCGTTGCCCACACCCTCAACATCCGCGCCGAGGGCCTTGCCTCGCTCAGCCCCGACGAGCAGGCCAATTGGATGATGGCCAAGTTCAACCGTCCCGTCCGCGTCTGCGGCATGGTGCTCAACGAGGGCGAGCCCGGCGGCGGCCCGTACATCGCCTTCAACCCCGACGGCACGGCCTCGCCCCAGATCCTCGAGTCGACGCAGATCGACACCTCGAAGCACGAAAACGTCGAGATGATGAAGCGCGCCACACACTTCAACCCCGTTGACCTTGTCTGCTACATCAACGACCTGGACGGCAAGCCCTTCGACCTGACAAAGTTCACTGACCCCGACACCGGCTTCATCTCCGACAAGAGTCAGGCCGGTCGCCCCTTGCGCGCCCTCGAGCTGCCGGGACTGTGGAACGGCGCTATGAGCGACTGGAACACCGTCTTTGTCGAGGTGCCCATCGACACCTTCAACCCCGTCAAAACCGTCAACGACCTGCTGCGTCCCGCCCACCAGGGATAAGCGGACACCGATAAAACCAGGGTAATTTTAACCCCCTCTGACCTGCCAAAGGTCCCGTCGTCGAAAGATGCCGGGGCTTTTGGCGTTTTATTACCGACTTATTTTACTACCTTTGCAGACAGTTAGCAATTTTACTGATTCGATCAACTTATACCGATTCGATATGTCAAACAGACAGATATGGCCCGAGGACGTCCAGGCGGTGGAGAACCTGCACTTCGAGCACGTCGAGAGCAAATACATAAAGGTCGTAATCGGCCGTCTTATACTGGTTTATCTCATTCTTATGGTTGCCGCTTCGCTGATTTTGACAGCGGACCTCGAGCACGGGACGGCCATCCTTGTCGGCGCAGAGGCGGTTTTGCTGACAGCCCTTGCCATCAACGTCGCGCTGTCGGCCAAGATACTGAATTTCAAAGGATACGCTCTGCGCGACCACGATATCACCTACCGCTCGGGCCTATTCTTCACCAAAGTCACAACCATCCCCTTCGAGAAAATTCAGCAGGTGACGGTGCGCATGAATCCCCTCAGCCGCCTTTTCGGGCTGTACTACGTCGACGTGATAAACGGCACCCAGGACTCGAGCAACCAGATTACCATCCCCGGCCTGACACACCAACGCGCCCGCCAGATCGAAACCCTCCTGATCCGGAACATCGAGCCCCCCACCCCCTATTTCCCCGATACCCCCGCTTCCTCTGATTCCTCTGATATCTCTGATATCTCTGATATCTCTGATTCCTCTGATAACCCCCACACCTCCCACACCGATGAGTGACTTCACAACCCCCCGGCGTATGGGGGCGGCGGCACTCCTGATAATGTTTCTGAAGAATTTCCGAAAAATTGCAGGAGCGTTCTTCGCAATGATAATCATCATTGTCTTCAAAGAGGCCGACACCCCGTTCGGGATAGCGGCAAGGGTCGGCATCGGCCTGGGCTTGCTGACGGGCCTGTCGTTCCTGTCGGCGCTGCTGAGCTACTATCCTCTGAAATTCTACGTCCACGACGACAAAATCATCTTCATCCGAAACCTCTTTGCCAAGCGCACGACAAGCATCCCCACCGCCAACATCCACTCACTGAGGACGCGGCGCGGACTGATATACCGCCTGCTCGGCGTCCGTGGCATCGCGTTCGACACCATCGCCACCAATGTCGAGGAGTTTGAGCTCATTCTCAGCGAAGAGGACTGGCAGTCGTTCATGCACGACATCCGCAGCAGCGAGACACTGGCCTCCACCCGTCACGGCTCCGTTCCGCCCTCTCTGCCCACCGCCGACAAAGTTCTGAAAGTCAGCAACTACGAAACGATAAAAGGCGCGCTCTGCCAGAACCACCTGCACGGCTTCGCCGTCCTGGCCGCCATCCTAATCCAGGTGCTCGACGACATCAACCAGATTGACGACGAGGCGCCAGAACGCGCCGTAGACTTTGTTGAAACCAATTTCGAGACCCTTGTACCCACAACGGCCACGATGCTGTACCTCTTTGCCATACTCTATGTTTTTGTGGTACTGCTGTGGGTCGGCAAGGTGCTGTTGAAATCGGGCAATATGGAGATTACCGAGACGCGCGACCGGCTTGTGCTTAAGTCCGGCCTGGTATCGCGTTTCACCAGCCGCATCGCCCGCGATAAGATGACGATACTCACCATCAAGCACAATCCGCTTGAAAAGGCCTTCAAATGTCAGACCATCCGCATCCTGCAGGCACTCAACATCGTGGGGATGAAAGATGAGAACAAGATCACCATCTACGGCTCACAACATGGCACAGAGATACTTGACTGGTGGCTTGACACTAAAGGCTCAGCATCGGAGGACCGCCAGGCGACTGCGACGGCCCGCTCGGGTTTCGGCGTCTTTTACCGTAGGTTTGTCCCGCACCTCGTCCTTGCGCTGGTGATCGCTGGCGTGATGTACCATTTCGACCAGACCATTTTTGCCACAATAGTCTGCCCCGCCTACGTCGTCTTTGCGGCCGTCAGGGCTGTTATGGCGTGGAAACACAGCAGCATCGAGCTCGAACGGCAATTTGTGAAAGTCAACAGCGGCAACATCGCCGTCGTGCAAAGCTATATCAAGTACGGCTCAATCGAGACGGTGGCCGTCAGGCAGACGCCGATGACGCGCTTCACGGGACGCGTAAGGCTGTCGATAAGCACAAACGCCGGCTCTTTCAAGGTGTATTCGCTTGACGAGGCAGAGGCGCGCGCCATCCGCAGCGCCATTCTCGACAACGCCCACCGAGCATCCTGAGCACAGCCCGCCAATTTAATTTCCTTTTTTTACACATAATTGGTGGAAATGACTCATAGCAAAGGTGGATTTTGGCTATTTTCGGTTTTGTTCCTACCTTTGCGCTATGTTTCGACTGTTTACAACAATTGCGGTGATTATTCTCGTCGGCCTTCGGGTTCAGGCACAGGACATACCTGCGCCTGCATCCGATTCTACCGCCGTGCCCGCCGCCGTGGCCGACACCGTTGCCCGTACGCAATGGTACGAGAACGGCCTCATCGGCAAGGTCTACCGCTATTTCAAGAATAGCAACAAACAGCGCAAGAAAAATTTTGACATCTCGTTTATCGGCGGCCCGCACTACTCGAGCGAGGAGGGCTTCGGCATCGGTCTGGCGGCATCCGGCATCTACAGCGCCGGCGGCCTGCAGGACACAATCACGCCGCTGAGCAACATCACCCTCAAAGCCGACGCCACAACGGGACAGATGTTCAAGATCGGCATCGAGGGCTACCACATCTTTGTAGGCGACCGCTACCGCCTCAACTACGACGTGTCGTTCTACTCGTTCAAGGACAAGATGTGGGGAATAGGCTATCTCGAGAACAAGGCCGACTCGTCGCAGAACTGGTACCGGCGCCTGCAGAGCGAGGCCAAGGTGGACATCGTCTTTCAGGTCTCGCCCAACCTCTTCGTCGGCCCCAAGGCCGAGTTTGCCTACATCAACGCACACAGTTTTGAAAAGCCGTGGCAGCTGGAGGGACAGTCGAACCGCACCTTCAACACCGGCGTGGGCATAACCTTTCTGTACGACACCCGCGACATCCCCACCGCCGCCACGAAAGGCTGGAACATCCGCCTCGACTTAATCGCCAATCCAAGATTTTTAGCCAACAAATACGATTTCACCAAAGTCGAGCTCAACGCCTCGGCCTACCAGCAGGTATGGAAAGGCGGCGTGCTGGCCGAAAACCTGCACTCGCGTCACACGTGGGGCAACACGCCGTGGGGACTGATGTCGACCTTCGGCGGCAGCCACACCATGCGCGGATACTGGGAAGGCCGCTACCGCGACAAGATGGCTACGTCAGTCACCGTCGAGCTGCGCCAGCATGTCTGGCGCCGCAACGGCATCGCCGTATGGGTGGGTGCCGGAACGGTATACCCACGCTTCTCGGCTCTGCGCCTCAGCCACATCCTGCCCAATGCGGGCATAGGCTACCGGTGGGAATTCAAGAAAGGCGTCAACGTGCGCCTCGACGTCGGCTTCGGCCGCGGCGAGAAATCGTTCAACTTTAGCCTCAACGAAGCGTTCTAAATAAGAGTCAGCGAGGCGTTCTAAACAGAAGTCGCTACAACTTCAAAAAAATGGAAAGACAAAGGTACAAAGATAGAATAAAGAAACTGTTCAGAAAAACCGGAGCGCTGCTCCTTCGCCCGCAGCTGTGGATATGGCTTTATCCGTTGCTGCTGATAATCCCCAACATCGGCCTGGCAATCACCGAGACCTATCCGGTGACAATTAAAATCGCCAACCTCCTTTTGCCGTTGGGCCTTTACCTTGTGATAACGGGACTTTTCCACCGCACCGGCACGGTCATCCTGTGCTTCCTGCCCATAGCCGTGCTTTGCGCCTTTCAGATTGTGCTGCTGTTTCTGTACGGCGAGAGCATAATCGCCATCGACATGTTCCTCAACGTCGTCACCACCAACGCCGCGGAGGTAGCCGAGCTGCTGGGCAATCTTGTCAACGCCATAATAACGGTGGTAATCATCTACCTGCCGCCCCTTGTTGCCGCCGTGATGATGCTCACGCGCCACAAAAGCGCCGACAAAGCGCAGCGTCGCCCCGCCCTCATTGCCGGTGCGGCTCTTGCCGCTGCCGGAGCGCTGCTGACGACGGTAGCCGCCCTTACTGACAGCCACGCCCGCCCCGCAAGACAGATTTTCCCCTTCAACGTCATCTGCAACATCGTGTCGGCGGCACAGCGCACGGCCCAGTCGGCCGGATACCACGAGACATCGGCGGATTTCAGCTACGAGGTCACGCCCACGCACGACCCGGCCGAAAAAGAGATATATGTCTTTGTCGTCGGCGAGACATCGCGCGCTTCGGAGTGGAGCCTTTTCGGCTATGAGCGGCCCACTACCCCGCGCCTCGACAAAAAAGACGGCCTGGTGGGCTTCAGCCGCACGCTGAGCGAGGTCAACACGACACACAAAAGCGTGCCGATGCTGCTGTCCAATCTCGACTCGCACTCTTTCGGCGACTCGGTGGCCGTTGTGCGCAGCATCTTCTCGGCCTTCAACGATGCCGGCTACGACACCCATTTCATCTCAAACCAGCGCCGCAATGGCTCGTACATCGACTTTTACGGCCAGGAGGCCCGCAACTGCATCTTCCTCACCGACAGCGGCGCCCCGCGTCCCGACCTCGACCTTACCGAGGAATTCAACAAAGCCGTCCGGGGCAGCTCGGCCAACAAAATCTTTGTCGTGCTGCACACCTACGGATCGCACTTCGAGTACAACAAGCGCTACCCGCGCGACATGGCAGTCTTTACGCCCGACAACAACTCGCAGGCCGAAAAGAAAAACCGTCCCGAGCTTGTCAACGCGTATGACAACACCATCCACTACACCGACTCGCTGCTGTCGAGCCTGATCACCGCCCTCGACAAGACCGAGGCGCGCGCGGCACTGATGTATGTCTCGGACCACGGCGAGGACATCTTTGACGACGAGCGCGGCCGCTTCCTGCACGCCTCGCCCGTGCCCACCTACCAGCAGCTGCACGTGCCCATGGTGCTGTGGATGAGTAAGAGCCTGCGCGCCACCGAGCCCGCAAAATGGCAGGCGGCCCAGGCCAACCGCGACAAGGACGTGTCGTCGTCGCGCTCGGTCTTCGACACGCTCATGGACCTGGCCGGCCTGCGCAGCCGCTATGTCGACAGCCACGGCAGCCTTGTGTCGCCGTCGTACACGCCCCTGCCGCACACCTACCTCAACGACTACAACGAATCGGTTCCCCTTGGCGAGAGCGGCCTGCGCGAGCCTGACTTTGTCGAGCTGCACCGCCGCGGTTTCGCCCTCTGACCATCCCGATTTTCGCCTACAACAAAACACATTACCCCGACGATGTACGGCCAATTCAGCGCCGCCACACCGCCGGGGTCGATTTTTCCGTATAAACAACCAAAATTGGGGCCTTTTTTTGACGATATTCGTTTAAACTTTGCTATATTTGTGGTGTGCCAAATGCCTTCGGCACCGCGCACCGGCCTAAAGGCCGACTTGCGCTTTTGGCATACTCGCGAATATTTTATATATTTGCAAAAGAAAACGCTAAGAGGCGGACATCCGGCTACTGACGCGCTCCCTGACATAACCCGAATTTAACCCTGTCACATAAGACACGAATAACACTTTTTAATACAACGATCTATGAATCAAAAACTTTGCCTTACACTTGCCCTCGGTTCAGCTCTGCTGCTCTCGTCGTGCGGCAAAAAATTAGGTGCTTTCAGCGCTGACTATTTCAGCACCAACCCCAACCCCCTCGAGGTTGTAGGTGAAAAAGTCCCCGCAAACGTTACCGCCAAAATCCCCGCCAAGTTCTTTGTCAAGAATGCCGCAGTGACCATCACCCCCGTCCTCGTCTACAACGGACAGGAGGCCACCTCGCAGGCTTACAAGTTCCAGGGCGAGAAAGTCCGCGGCAATGCTCCCGTCGTCAGCTACGAATACGGCGGTGCCTACACCATTCCCGTCAACTACAACTATCAGCCCGATATGGCAAAGAGCGAGCTCTACCTCACCTTTGTCGTTGACCAGAACGGCAAGACCTACACCCTGCCCCGTGTCAAGGTTGCCAACGGCGTAATCGCCACCGCAGCCCTCGCCGACGCAAAGACGGTCAACCCCGCCCTCGGCGCCGATGCCTTCCAGCGCGTCATCAACCAGAAGTACGCCGCCGACATTCTCTTCCTTATCAACGTCGCCAACCTGCGTCCCGACCAGCTCAACTCCGAGCAGATGAAGGCCCTGCAGAAAGAGCTCGTCAACGCCAACGCCGACAGCTCGCGCGTCATCAAGGAGGTCAACATCAAGTCGTACGCCTCGCCTGACGGTACTCTCGAGTTCAACACCGCTCTGGCCGAAAAACGTGAGACCAACACCAAGGGCTACATGGTAGAGCAGCTCAAGAAGCAGAAAATCAAAGAATTCGGCGAAATCACCGCTGAGTTCACTCCCGAAGACTGGGAAGGCCTGCAGAAGCTCCTCGCCGAGTCGAACCTCCAGGACAAGCAGGTCATCATCGACGTCCTCTCGATGTACAAGGACCCCGAACAGCGTGAGAAAGAGCTGCAGAACTTCATCCACGTTTACGAGCAGCTCCCCGACGTCATCCTGCCCAAACTGCGCTACTCGCGCGTAACAGCCGCCATCGACGTTATCGGCAAGAGCGACGAGGAAATCACCAAGCTGGCCAACACCAACCCCGCCGGCCTGAACGTTGAGGAAATCCTCTACGCCGCCACCCTCACCGACGACAACAACAAGCGCATGGCCATCTACGAAGAGGCTGTCAAGCTCTATCCCAACGACTACCGCACCTGGAACGACCTCGGTCTCACCCAGTATGTAGCCGGCAAGTACAGCGACGCCAAGCAGAGCTTCGCCAAGGCACAGAGCATCGCTCCCAACGCCGGCGAGCCCCAGATGAACCTCGGTCTTATCGAGCTTCTCAACGGCAACTACGCCAACGCCAACAAGTACTTCGGCGCAGCCGGTGGCCAGCAGGGCCTCGGCGACGCTCTCGGCACCTACTACCTCAAGATGGGTGACAACGCCGCAGCAGCTCGCGCCTTCGGCAGCTCGAAGAGCAACAACGCCGCTCTCGCCCAGATCCTTAACAAGAACTACTCGGCTGCCAAGTCGACCCTCGCCGGCATCAACAAGCCCGACGCCACCACCTACTACCTGATGGCCGTCCTCGGTGCCCGCACCAACAACGAGAACATGCTCCTGACCAACCTGCGTCAGGCCATCAAGCTCGACAACAAGCTGGCTGCCACCGCCGCCAACGACCTCGAGTTTGCCGGCTTCAACCTCTCCAGCATCCTCCGCTAATCAGCGATAACTCCCAAACAAGCCACCCCCGGGCCATGCGTCCGAGGGTGGCTTGTTATATATGCCATCCTGTGCTATCTCTGATTTCTCTGATAATTCTGATATCTCTGATTTCTCAAAAGTTACCATCGGCCATCGCAAGAGACAAAAAGCTGATGCGGGTTATATCCGGCTGGGCTGACTTCAGGGCAAAGGCGGCCGAGTGCATGGTTGAGCCGGTGGTGATTACATCGTCGACAAGCAGGATGTGCTTGCCCGCCAGTGACGCCGCGTCTTTTACCCTGAACCGCGAGGCTGACATATTGGCTCGGCGGTTGGCGCTGCCAAGACCTACCTGCGAACGCCGGAAAAAGCCCTCGGCAAGGATATTGGCCACAGGAATATCTGTCGCCTCGCCCACCCCGCGGGCTATCTTCTCGGCCTGGTTGTAGCCGCGGATGAAGCGGCGCAGAGCCGGGATAGGTATGGGGACGATGAGGTCGATGCCATCGAAAAAGCCGTCGGGCAGTAGCTCGCGGGCAAACTGCGCGCCGGCGCTGACACCCAACTTAGGACAGTCGAGATACTTGATGTTGTGGATGATGTGGTGGTAAGGCCTGTCGCTGCGATAACGAAACCACGACGCCAAACGGGCGTCGGGCACAATTCGCGCCAGCGGGTCGGCAAACTGCGAAATCAACCGCCGGTGGGCAAAGGTGCGCGGCATGGCCCACAAGCACTTCACGCACAAAAAATCCTCGCCCGTCGCCAGCGGCGTCCCGCACACCACGCAGCGTGCCGGCGCCACCACCCCGGCCAAATCCCTTATCAGTTCAAATTTCGCACTCCCCATCTCACACTAATCCAAAATTAACCATCACCAGCCCTAATACCTAATTCTTCACAGTATTATGGATATAGTTGCGCCATTTTTCGATAAGGCGCGACATATCCTCGGGGATGGGAGCCTCGAAGAACATCTGCTCGTGGGTGCGGGGATGCTCAAAGCCCAGTGTGCGGGCGTGAAGCGCCTGGCGCGGACAGGTCTCGAAACAATTGGCGATAAAGGCGTTGTAGGCCGAGGTGCGCTCGCCGCGCAGAGCCTTGTCGCCGCCATAGCGGGCGTCGTTGAACAGCGTGTGGCCGATGTGGCGCATGTGCACGCGTATCTGGTGAGTGCGCCCCGTCTCAAGTACACAGCGCACAACGCTGACATGTCCCAGCGGTTCGATTACAGAATAATGTGTGACGGCGCGCTTGCCGACGGGTCCGTCGGCTGGATAGACGTCCATCTGCAGGCGGTCGCGCACCGAGCGGGCGATGTTGCCCTCGATAGTGCCCTCGGCCGGTTCGGGCTGTCCCCACACCACCGCCACGTACTCGCGCCGTGTGGTCTTGTTGAAGAACTGACGTCCGAGATGCGTCTTGGCGTCCGGGGTCTTGGCCACGACAAGCAGTCCCGACGTGTCCTTGTCGATGCGGTGCACCAGACCGAGGCGCGGGTCAGAGACGTCATAGTCGGGAGTGTCGCGGAAATGCCATGCCAGGGCGTTCACCAACGTGCCCGTCCAGTTTCCGTGACCGGGATGGACAACCAGTCCGGCCGGCTTGTTGACAACCAGCACGTCGTCGTCCTCGTAAACGATGTCGAGCGGGATGTCCTCGGCCACCACCTCGTGCTCGTAGCGCGGGCGGTCCATCACCACCTGCACCACGTCGAGGGGCTTTACGCGGTAGTTCGATTTCACCGCCTTGCCGTTCACCAGTATGCAGCCCGCCTCGGCGGCCTGCTGCACGCGGTTGCGCGACGAGCCGGACAGCCGCTCGGTCAGAAACTTGTCGACGCGCAGCAGCTGCTGGCCCTTGTCGGCGACAAAGCGGAAATGCTCGTACAGGCCGTCACCCGCGTCGTCACCCGCGTCGATGTCCTCGGCGTCAACACCGTCGGCATCGAGGCCGTCAAGCTCGTCATCGATAAAGTTGTCGGGAGTCATATCGCTCACTGTCAGTTGATCGAGTCGGGATTTGCGGTGATACCGGAAACTTCGGAGGGGTCAGAGGCAAAGATCGAGTCGACCTGCTCGTCGATGTAGGCATCGAGGGCTTTTACGCTCTGGCCTATCTCCAGGACAACGGTGGCGTTGGCCTGGACCTTGCTGCCCATGCCGATAGGCTTGCCGTTGACCTTTGCCGATACGACGATGTTGTCGTATTCGGACGGCACGTATTCGATCTTGACCGAGCTTATGCCGCGGGCCGACAGATAGTTCTCGGCCTGTTTGAGCGAGATGTCGGTGAGGGGGAAGTCGATGATGACGGTACGGGGCGAGAAGGCCACGATTGTAAGGTACACCTCGCGCCCGCCCTTGACGACGGCACCGGCCTTGGGGTAGACCTCGACGATTGTGCCGCCACGCTGACGGCTGTCGTAGATGGAGTCTGAAATAACAGCCATCAGGTTGGCCTCGTCAAGCGCGTTTATCGCCTGCTCGTACTGCATACCCTTGATGGCGGGCACGGTGGTGGTGTCGCCATGGTGGGTCCACAGGTTGGTAAACAGCAGGAAAAGCCACAGCAGCACCGGCACTGACAATATTATAAATACAATCGTCAGCCAGATGGCATTGCGGCGGTAGAAATCTTTTAACTTTACCATAAAATCTTTGTACTGTTTATCCTTGCGGGGTTTGAGGTTTTGCTTGTGGCCGGTATCGCTCACTTCGGGACTTTCAAAGTCTATCGTCTCGTCGTCGAACTGTATCTCAGGTTCCTTATGTTCCATATCTGCTACTTAGAGCCCGTCAGCCGGTGCCAAACACCGCTGTGCGAGCCGTCCTATTCATTCGCAAAATTAACAAATCCATCCGACATATCGAAATAAACCGGCAAAAACCGTCGTCCAACCGCGCTGTAACAAAAATTTTTCATTAACTTTGCATAATGACAGCCATAGGCCGGCCATCACACTATGAATCGACCCTATAGCAAAAAACGAGAAACGACAGAGTCACACGACGCCGAGGACGCAGCGCTGTTCGAGCGCCGCGGCACCGGTCGCGCCGACATACCTGTGCGCGGCGGCCGGGTCGATATGGCCGATGTCGATGCCGCGGTGGCCGTTCTGCGTCGCGGCGGCGTCATCCTCTACCCCACCGACACGGTCTGGGGCATAGGCTGCGACGCCACCAACGACGAGGCCGTGCGCCGTATCTACGCCATCAAACAGCGCGACGACAGCAAGGCGATGCTCACACTGGTGTCGGACCTTGCCATGCTCGAGCGCACCGTCGACGGCATCCCCGACGTGGCCTACGACCTGATTGAATTTTCAGACCGTCCCACCACCATCGTCTACGACAAGGGCATCGGCGTGTCTCCCCTGCTCCTCGGCCCGGACGGCACCCTTGGCGTGCGCGTGGCCGGCGAGAGCTTCTGCAACGCCCTCGTGCGCCGTCTGGGACGTCCCCTCGTCTCCACCTCGGCAAACATCAGCGGCAAGCCCGCCGCACGCTCTTTTGACGAGATAGCCCCCGAAGTGGCCGTCGCCGCCGACTACATCTGCACCTCGCGACGTGACGACCCGTGTCTCACCCCTCCATCGTGTGTCATCCGTCTCACTGCCTCGGGACAGTTTACCATTCTGCGAAAATGATCAACAACCGCCGACAATCGTTAAAATACGTCCTCTCCGACTGGCTGTCCCTCAACGTGGGATGGTTCCTGTTCACTATGGTGAGGTATTCGGCCCTGCCCGACCACATGTTGGGCGACGGCGGTTTCATGGGACATATCGCCACCAGCCCGGTGCTCGAGGGACAGATTGTCTTCCCGTTTATGATGATGGCAATGTACTGGCTGTCGGGTTATTACAACCAGCCGTATTTCAAGAGCCGCCTCGACGACGTACTCAACACGGTCTTTGTCAGCCTCTGCGGCTCTATCGTCATCTTCTTTGTGGCGATGGTCAACGACGGCTTCTCGGAGCGCTCGACCAACATCACGCTGCTGCTCCTGCTGTGGCTGTTCCTCATCGTGCCGGTCTACATCTGCCGCGTGATAATAACCTACTCGGCGACAAAAAAGATACGCCGCGGCGAAATCGCCTACAACTCACTGGTAGTGGGCACGGGACGGTCGGCCATCGAGCTCGCCGAGCGCATCAACCGCAGCAGCCACGGCAACGGCTTCCGCATCGTGGGCCTTGTCGAGGTATGCCCGGGCCAGAAGAGCGGCTACGACACGACCCTCGAGGTCTCTGACATCGCCGACATACGGCAGACGATAGCCGAGAAGAATATCGAGCGACTGATAGTGGTGCCTCACCGCAACGGTCTTAAGCAGACATTCGAGCTGATTACCAAGCTGATGCCTCTGGGCTGCGAGATTTTTGCCACGCCCGACCTCTACAGTATGATAGTGATGCGCCCGCGCATGCAGGACGTGGTCAACGACCCGTTGGTGAACATTTCGTCGCCGGGCTTCTCGCCGATGACCGCCAATATGAAACGCACGGCCGACGTGGTGCTGTCAGCGCTGGCGCTGCTGCTGTTCAGCCCTCTGTACCTGGCCCTGGCCATCGCCGTCAAAATCGACAGCCCGGGGCCGGCCTTCTACCGTCAGCAGCGCATCGGCTATCACAAAAAGCCGTTCTACATCTACAAATTCAGGTCGATGTACACCGACTCCGAGGCCGACGGCCCGTCGCTGTCCACCATCGACGACCCTCGCATAACGCGCGTGGGCCGCTTTCTGCGCAAATACCGTCTGGACGAATTCCCGCAGTTCTGGAACGTCCTCAAAGGCGACATGTCGATTGTAGGTCCGCGACCCGAACGCGAATATTACGTCCGTCAGATTGTCGAGCGCATGCCCTACTACACCCTGGTGCACCGCGTGCGCCCGGGCATAACATCTTGGGGCATGGTAAAGTACGGCTACGCGTCGAATGTCGACCAGATGATCGACCGTCTGCGTTACGACCTGCTGTACCTCGAAAACGTCTCGATGGGCGTAGACCTCAAGATACTTTTCCACACCGTGAGCACGGTAATCACAGGCCGCGGCATCTGAACAAACAACGTTAACGAAAGGACAAAAGCTATGGCAATGAAACCGCAGAATCCCGACTCGAAAATCGACAAGATGTTCCTGTCGTTTCTGTCCTGGCGCGAGAAGTACGTCGGGGAGCGCACCTTCGTTATCATCCTGGCGCTGTTGGTGGGCATCTTCAGCGGCTTTGCCGCCATAGTGCTGAAATTCCTGATACACACCATATCGTCGCTTCTGCTCAGCCACGTCAACGTCAGCGAGGGCAACTATCTGTACATCATCTTCCCCGCCCTGGGCGTCATTATCGCCGGGCTGTTTGTGCGCTACCTCGTGCGCGACAACATCTCGCACGGCGTGACCCGCGTGCTCTATGCCATCTCGTCCAACAAGAGCCGCCTCAAAAAGCACAACATGTACACATCGGTGATAGCCTCGTCCATCACCATCGGCTTCGGCGGCTCGGTAGGTGCCGAGGGTCCTATCGTCGCCACGGGCGCCGCGATAGGCTCGAACGTCGGACAGGCGTTCCGCATGTCGCCGCGCGTGCTGATGATACTTGTGGGCTGCGGAGCGGCGGCGGGTATATCGGGCATCTTCAAGGCCCCCATCGCCGGCATGCTTTTCACCCTCGAGGTGCTGATGCTCGACCTCACGACGGTGTCGGTGATGCCGCTGCTGATATCGTCCATAACGGCGGCCACGATAGCCTACCTGTACACGGGGTACGAGTTCGAGTTCTTCTTTGTGCAGAGCGACACGTTCACGCTGGCAAAGCTGCCGTTCGTGCTTGTGCTGGGTGTGGTGTGCGGACTGGTGTCGCTGTACTTCACACGCGTGATGAATATGATGGAGAATATGTTCAGACGCCTGAGCAAGCACTACTGGCTCAAGGTCGGTACGGGATGTGTCATCCTATCGGGACTGGTGTTCCTTTTCCCGCCGCTCTATGGCGAGGGCTACGGAGCAATCTCGGGACTGCTTGCCGGCGATATCTCGTCGATTGTCAACGGCTCGCTGTTCTACTCCGAGGGCAGCCACGTCTGGTTCATCATCCTGTTCATCGTCGCCATCATCGCCAGCAAGGCCTTTGCTACCTCGGCCACCAACGGCGGCGGAGGCGTGGGCGGAACCTTTGCGCCATCGCTCTTCGTGGGCGCTATGACGGGCTTTGTGTTCGCCCTCTGCTCCAACGCGCTCGGCTTTGAGACAGCAATCTCCGACAAAAACTTCTCGCTGATAGGTATGGCCGGCGTCATGGCCGGCGTCATGCACGCGCCGCTGATGGCAATCTTCCTCACCGCCGAGCTCACCGGCGGCTACAACCTTTTCCTGCCCCTGCTCCTTGTCAGCGCCACCGCCTACGGCACCATCAAGATTTTCGAGCCCTACAGCATCTACGCCATGCGTCTGGCCCAGCGCGGCGAGCTGCTAACCCACCACAAGGACAAGGCCGTGCTGACGCTGCTAAAGGTCGGCAACGTCATCGAGAACGACTTCCTCACCGTCACCCCGAAGATGTCGCTGAAAGAGATGTGCGACGTCATCTCGCGCAGCCACCGCAACCTCTTCCCCGTCCTCGACAAGGATAACAAGCTAATAGGCGTGGTCATTCTGGACGAGATACGCAATATCATGTTCCGTCCCGACCTTTACCGCAAGATGTACGTCAACAAGTTTATGAGCATCCCGCCGGCCAAAATCCGTGACGACTCGTCGATGGAGTCGGTGATGAAGACCTTCGACCAGACGCACGCCTGGAATCTCCCTGTAGTTGACGCCGAGGGCCACTACGTCGGCTTCGTCTCCAAGTCCAAGATTTTCAACTCCTACCGCCGCGTCCTCCGCCACTACTGCGAAGACTGACTGGCGACCGGCAGGGGCCTGCCCCAGCTAAAATAGCTACGGTAGCTAAAATAGCTAAAATAGCTAAAATAGCTAAAATAGCTAAAGTAGCTAAATTAGCCCGGAAATTGCACAACACAAAAGGGACACATAATTAAAAAAGGACACACAATCGTGTGTCCTTTTTTAATTGTTATACAGTATGTCAGTCGGCTGGCCCTTAGCGGCTTAGTGGACGGCGACAACTTCGATTTCGACGAGGGCGTTTTTCGGGAGCGTGCGCACGGCAACGGCCGAGCGGGCCGGGAAGGGTGCGGGGAAGTGGCGCGCATAGACCTCGTTCATGGCGGCGAAGTCACCCATGTCGGCAAGGAAAACCGTAGTTTTAACGACGTTGGCTAATGTCAGCCCTGCTCCGGCAAGGACGGCGGCGACGTTACGCAGCGACATCTCGGTCTGCGCGGTGATGTCGGCAGGCATGGTGCCGGTGGAGGGGTCAACGGGCAGCTGACCCGAGGCAAAAACAAATGTCCCGGTGTCAATGGCCTGGCTGTACGGACCGATGGCGCCGGGAGCGGCAGTGGTAGCGATTTCTTTTTTCATTGCAGTATATTCTATTTTAAGTTAGTAAACTCCAAACCATCATAAAACCCACATCACATACGTTACATACATTACATTAACCCTTCGCCAATTACCATCAAACATTAAAGTTTTAGTAAAACTTTAATGTTTGATCGCTTCGCATAAAAGGATTGGGCGACGTATCGTCATTATCGGTGTTGCTTGATTCGCCGTCGGCTATTTCCCGCGCAAGCTCGATACCGAGGCTCTCTGCCGTTTCGGCGTCCACAAACCCGGCGGGGTCGATTTTCAGCGAAGTCAGGGGCACGGCGTCGGCGGCCTTGTTGAACTGCTCGCTGAGGCTGTCCATAGCCTTCACCACCGAGCCGAAACGGTCGTCGAACCGCGGGATAAAATTGTCCTTGCCGAGGTTGTTGAGGCGGCTGCGCACATAGCCCACCGTCAGCAGCGACGGCTCGACGGCCGGCTGGTAACCGTAGCTCTCCTTTCGGATGTCGAGAACCATGCGGTTGATGATGCCGGCGCGCATAAGGTGGTCGAGGACGTCGCTGAGCAGGCGCGGCGGAATCTCGGTCAGCGCCGCCAGCTGGTGGCGCGTGAGCGGAATCTGCGACTTGACAAAGCGTTCGACGATGATGGTGGCGACGGCTATCTCCACCTTGCGCAGGTAGGAGTGCGAGATATTGCTTACCTGCGTCGAGAAGGCGTACATAAAGATATTCTGCGACGAATAGCAAATCAGCGCTCCGCCCAGCACCGCCATCCACGTCAGCTGAAGCCACAGCATCAACAGCGGCAGGAAGGCGAACGAGCCGTATATCGCGTTGTATCTTGTGACATACAGCTGTCCGCTGACAAACAGCCACTGAAGAATCAGGAAGGCCGTGCCGGTGAGCACGCCGGCCAGCAGAGCGTTGGGAATCTTGACTTTAGTATTGGGGACGAGGATAAAGACTCCGGCAAAGAACAGCCAGGTAAACATCCACGACGCCACCTCGAGCAACGCCGATATCACGGGCGTCATAAAGCTGAAGTGGAAAACCGACTGCAGCGTGGACGACATAAACACCGCAATACCGCCGCCACAGATCATCAGGATGGGCAGGATCAGCAGCATCGCCGTGTAGTCGGTGATCTTGCGCCAAAAGCCGCGGTTCTGCTTGATGCCCCAGATGAGGTTGAAAGTCTGCTCGACATTGCTGAGCAGCGAAATGAGCATCCACACAAGAAAGACGATACCGATGCCCACGAAAAGCCCCTCGCTCGAGTGGCTGAGGTATGAGTCGGAGAACTGCAGCAGATACTCAAGCGTGTTGTGCTGTCCCGGCAGGGCGCGCTCTATCTCCTGTTCGAGCAGCTTCTGAAATCCGAATCCGCGCCCTATCGCAAAAAGCATCGCTATGGCGGGGACGATGGCCAGTGTCGTGCGGAAACTGAGGGCGCACGCCTTGTTCTGCAGATTAGTGTCGAGGAACGAGTTGACACTGATGTTCAACGTCTTTAGCAGATTTACCTTAAACGTGGTGCGGGTGTCCTGCCAGATGCCGTCGGTCCAGTAATACCATGCGCGCTCGGTGCGGGCACGCAGCCATGCCTGCAGTCGCAACAGCCGTCCCGGCTGTTTCTTCTTGTGTCCGTAGTCCTTTGGTCGTTTCGTCATATTTGTTAAAACAAAAAATCAACGCACGGGTTGTTTCTTTTTTGCAAATTTACAAAATTCAGCCAATAATCCTTATCTTTGCGACAACAACCCCGCACGAAGGAAATGCGGGACTGTCATGACAGCTAATTCACAACCGATGAAACTACACAAGATAAGCACACTTTGCGCCGTCATAGCCTGCGCCGCAGCCTTTACCGGCAGCGACGCCGTGGCCTGCACGTCGGCAATCGTCAGCGGCCGCGCGTCGGCTTCGGGCCGCCCGTTGCTGTGGAAAAACCGCGACACGGGCCAGCAACACAACTTTGTCGAGCGCGTGAATACCGGCCGACCCGGCGAGTTGGCATACGTCGGACTGTTCAACGCCGGCGACTCGCTGCTGAGCGAGGCGTGGATGGGAATGAACGAGGCCGGCTTTGCCATAATGAACACGGCCTCGTACAACCTCGCTCCCGACACCGCCACCGTCAAAGACCGCGAGGGCCTTCTCATGAGCCGCGCCCTGCAGGTTTGCCGCACCGTCGACGACTTTGCACGCCTGCTCGACACGTTGCCCAAGCCGTTGGGTGTCCAGGCCAACTTCGGCGTCATCGATGCCACCGGCGCCGGGGCCTACTTCGAGACCGACGACTACCGCTACACGCCGTTCTACCTCAGCGAGAGCGAGGACGGGGTGATTATCCGCACCAATTTCTCGCGGACGGGCAACGCCACCGACGGCATGGGCTACATCCGCTGCGACAATGCCCGCCATCTCCTTGCCGACCGCATCAGCAACGGCGGCTTTGTCCCCGAAGACTTTACCGAGACGTGCTCGCGCTCTTACTGGCACAGCCTCCTCGGCCGCGACGTCCTTGCCGACACCACCCAGCACTGGGCCGTCGACCAGGACTTTATCCCGCGCCACAGCACATCGGCCTCGGTGGTAATAGAGGGAGCGATGCCCGGCGGCGACCCGTCGGACTGCGTGATGTGGACGATGCTGGGCTACCCCGGCACGGCCCATATCGAGGCCGTCACCCTTGACAAGGTTCCCGAGACCGTGCGCCCCACCCTCCCCGGCTGGCGCAGCGAGGCGTCAGAGACGTCGCTGAAGCTGCGCGACACTCGTGTTTTCCCCATCCATCGCGGAAGCGGTCAGCACTACATCGACCTCGACTACCTCCGCACCGAAGTCCCCCGCCAGCGCGCCCTCTCCACCTCGGCCTACCGCCGGGCCCGCAGCCGCCGCTGACCCCGCCGTCTCGCTGACACATAAAAAACCAGGCCGTTGCACCGGAGATGGGCAGCGGCCTGGTTTTATGTGAGTGTCAACGACTTAGTTGGCGGCAGGAGCGGCGGGAGCGGCAGGGGCGGCGGGAGCTGCGGGCTGCTCTTTGGCCTCCCAGCCGAGGGCGCTGGCACCGAGGACGGCGGCATCGGCCTCCTTGAGCTCGCTCAGCAGAACCTTGGGTCCGCCGTCGTGCTTGTAAATCTTCAGCATCGAGCGCTCCATGGCGGCGCGCAGGGGCTTCATCAGCAGGTCGCCGCTCTTTGACAGGCCGCCGAAGAGGACAAATGCCTCGGGCGACGAGAAGACGGTCATGTCGGCCATGGCCTCGCCGAGGATGGTGCCGGTGTAGTCAAAAATCTCGTGTGCGAGCTGGTCGCCCTTTATGGCGGCGTCGTAGACGTCCTTCGAGGTGATGGTGTCGATGTCGAGGTTACGCAGCAGCGAGGGCTCGGTGCGGATCTCCAGGAACTCGCGGGCGGTACGTGCCACACCTGTTGCCGAGCAGTATGCCTCGAGGCAGCCCGTGCGGCCGCAGCCGCAGAGGCGGCCGTTGGTGCGCTTTACTGTCAGGTGGCCAAGCTCGCCGGCCATGCCGTCGTGGCCGTAGACAACGGAGCCGTTGACAACGATGCCCGAGCCTACGCCGGTGCCGAGGGTAATCATTATGAAATCTTTAAGACCGCGGGCTACGCCGTATGTCATCTCGCCGATGGCGGCGGCGTTGGCGTCGTTGGTGATGGCGCAGGGGATGCCGAATTTCTCCGACACGGCGCGGGCCAGGGGTATGGGCGACGGCCAGGGCAGGTTTACGCCGTGGGTAATCTCGCCGGTATAGTAGTTGGCGTCGGGAGCACCGATACCGATGCCGTGAATTTTGTCTACGGCGTCGTTGGCGGTGACGATGCGCATAACTTCGGTGTACAGCTCGTCGATGTAGTCGTCGAAGTTTGAGTGTTTGGCTGTTTTGATTGATGAAGAGGCAATTACGACGCCACGGGCATCGACAATTCCGAAGACGGTGTTAGTACCGCCCATATCGATACCGATTACGTAAGGTTTCATGTTGTAATAATATTATGGTGTTTAAATTTAAAGATTACTTTTTCGGCGGGGAAAAACGGGGGACAGAGCCTTCACCGGATATATACCGATACACATATCTGAATGTATACCTCAATATATACCGCAAAGATAGAAAAAATTTTAGCAAGTCGGCAGTAACTTGAAACTTAAAATTAACTAAAAGACACGGCAACCTTTTCTCTTCGGCCAAAATTCCGTAATTTTGCACTGACGAAGGCGCCCCGATCACCTTTTTCTCGATGCTGCGTGGCGCCCCGTTTCGTTTTCAATTATCAAGTTTCCATTTATAATTTCCAATCGTTTTGTTACATAAATTTGCAATGACAGTTGCCGCAATGTCAGTTTCGGCCGGTATGTCGGCTGCGGCACCCGCTGATACAGTTCCTGTAGTTTCGGCGCTCATCCACGGACCCTACTCCGTAGCGGCGCCGCACGCCACCTCGACCAAGGACGCCGCCGGCCGCGCCTTCACCGCCGAGCGTCTGCTCGACTACCCCCTCGCCGTCGCTGGCAAGGGCGTCCCCGCCAGCCTCGACGGGCTGACAGTCACCGCCGACGGCCTGAGCACGGGCGTCATCACCTTCGCCATCAAGTCGAAAGGCTACTGCAACGTCACCATCCCCGTCACGGGCACCGAGGCGTTCAAAGTCACCGTCGACGGCAAGGAGGCCGACAAACCGGTAGGCCTGCGTCCCGGCAGCCACGAGGTCAGCGTGGCCTTCGTTGCCGCCAAGGACGCCCGCCCGCGCATCTCCGTCGTCCCGTCGGTGGCCGGCGCGGTAGAGGTCAGCGACGGCTCGGCCGCACGCGACATAACCCTCGGCGACATCCTCCACGGCGACCGCTTCACCGGCACTTCGCTGTCGGCCGACGGCACGATGGCGCTGGTGCGCGTCACCACCACCCACCCCGGCGGCAAGACAACGCGCTCGGCCGACGTCTACCGCACCTCGGACGGCAAAAAAGTCGCCACCGTCGACGCCGGCCTGGAGTGGATGCCCGCCTCGCCGCTGCTGTACGGCACGCGCATGTCGGGCGACGACCGCCAGCTGTACACCCTCAACCCCGCCGACGGCAGCGTGAAGGTGCTGTCGCACAATCTCCCCGAGGGCGGTCTGCTAATGTCGCCCACCGAGGACTTCGTCGCCATCAATGTCGTCACCAAAGGCCCCAAAGAGGGCGAGGTATACCAGATCCTCGAGCCGGAGGACCGTCAGCCGGGATGGCGCGACCGCCGCTCGGTGGTGGTGCGCGACCTGCGCAACGGCCTAACCCGTCCCCTCACCTTCGGCGCCGTGACATCGTGGGCGACGGACATCTCGGCCGACGGCGGCAAGGTGCTGGTAATGAGCCAGCGCAGCCGTCTCGCCAAACGTCCCACGCAGATTTTCGACATCCTGCTCATCGATACACAGACGGCCCGTTGCGACACACTCGTCAGCGGCGACGGCTTTGTGGAGAACGCCCTCTTCTCGCCCGATGCCACAAAGGTGCTGGTGAAGGGCTGCGCCGAGGCCTTTGACGGCGCCGGACTCAATCTGCCCGAGGGCCGCACCTCGTCGATGAGCGACGGCCAGCTCTACATCCTCGACATCGCCTCGCGCAAGGTCGACCCCATCACCCGCGACTTCGACCCGGCCGTCAACGGCGCCGAGTGGAGCCGGGCCGACGGCAAGATTTACCTTGTCGCCGAGGACTACGACTACATCCGCCTCTTCAGCTACGACCCGGCTACACGCAAGTTTGACCGCGCTGTCTCGGGCGAGGACATCGTCGCCAACTTCGCCCTTCCCCGCAAGGGCCGCAACATTGTATGGGTAGGCCAGGGCGCCTCCAACAGCGACCGCCTGTACGTCACCGACAGCGCCCGCAAGCGCAACCTGCGCCTTGCCGCCGCCAAGGACGAACAGCTTGCCGGCGTGCGCCTGGGCAAGTGCGAGGAGTGGAACTTCGTCAACTCGCGCGGCGACACCGTCCAGGGCCGTTTCTACCTGCCCGCCGACTTCGACCCCGCAAAGAAATACCCCGTCATCGTCAACTACTACGGCGGCTGTGCCCCCATCGAGCGCACCTTTGAGTCGCGCTACCCGCATCAGGTATACGCCGCACAGGGCTATGTCGTCTACGTCATCAACCCCAGCGGATGCACGGGCCGCGGCCAGGAGTGGTCGTCGCGACACGTCAACACCGCCGGCGAGGGCGTCGCTCAGGACATCATCGAGGGCACCAAGGAATTCTGCCGCACCCACGACTTTGCCGACAGCACCCGCGTGGGCTGTATCGGCGCCAGCTACGGCGGCTTTATGACGCAGTACCTACAGACCGTCACCGACATCTTCGCCGCCGCCATCAGCCACGCCGGCATCTCGGACCACACATCGTACTGGGGCGAGGGCTACTGGGGCTACAGCTACTCCGAGCTGGCAATGGCCAACAGCTACCCGTGGAAAGACCGCGACCTATACGTGGGCCAGTCGCCGCTATATAACGCCGACAAGATACACTCTCCCCTGCTCTTCCTCCACGGCGACGCCGACCACAACGTGCCCGTCGGCGAGAGCATCCAGATGTTCACCGCCCTCAAGCTCCTCGGCCGTCCCACTGCCTTTGTCGCCGTCGCCGACCAGGACCACCACATCCTCGACTACGACAAGCGCATAAAGTGGCAGGACACCATCTTCGCCTGGTTCGACAAATACCTCAAAGGCGACTCCTCACACTGGGACGCTCTCTACCCTCCAAAAGAGCTCTGAGTCACCGCCTATTAGACCAATTAGGCCTATTAGACTAATTAGACCAAATACCCTACCCCACATCACAAAGCCGGTGCTATGACGGGGCCGAAAGGCCACGGGTCATAGCACCGGCTTGGGTTTGTTCGGGGCTGTTACTTCTTCTGGAAGAGGCGGGCGAGGTTGCGCTTGTCCTCGCGCTCGCGGATGGCCTCGCGCTTGTCGTATTCCTTTTTGCCCTGGCCTATGCCTATCACAATCTTGGCCAGACCGCGGTTGTTGATAAAAAGGCGCAGAGGCACAATGGTTTTGCCCGGCTCTTTGTTGGCCTTGGCAAGGCGGTCAATCTCGCGCGACGTCAGCAGCAGCTTGCGGTCGCGGCGGTCGCCGACATTATTGTACGACCCGAAGGCGTAGGGCGCAATGTACATGTTCTTTATCCACACCTCGCCGTTGTCGATGTAGCAGAATGTGTCGACAAGCGAGGCCTTGCCCATACGTATACTCTTGATTTCGGTACCCGTGAGCACTATGCCCGCCGTGAACGTGTCGCCGATGGTGTAGTCAAAGGTGGCGCGGCGGTTCTTTATGTTTATCTCCTTGGGGAGCTCGAGTTTCTTTGCCATTGTAATGATTTTGGCTCTAACGGTAATTGGGTGGTACACCCTTATTGGATGGTATACCCTTTATAACAAACGATGTGCCGTTTTGTCAGTGGATGATGAACAGGCGCAGTATCCATCCGAAGAACATCGGCATCGCTATCAGCGTCAGGAAGACGATGAGGAGGTAGACCGGCTGCCGGTCTTTGGGCACCTGCAGGTATTTGCGGGCCTGCCATATCACGGGCACGACGAAGACGGGCAGAAACCACAGCGCGGCCAGGGGCGTGGGGCACAGATTGCCGATAATCTCGATCAGCGTCATCAGCGATATGCCGTATATGCACACGGTGTTGAAGCGCTCTTTGTCGTTGGGACAGTCGGCCACGCCGGGCAGCAGCGCCTCGAATATCGCGCGCGACAGCATCATCGACACAAACAGTGCCACCACCTGTGCGATGGCGGTCTGCAGCTGTTCGGCATAGCTGTACGGCCCGGCCTTGTACAGACCGTTGGTCAAAGCCGTTATGCCCACCAGGGCGAGTAGCGGGAAAAAGCCTTTTTCGAGAAGCGCCTGCGGCTGCTCCCCCTCGTCGGCAAGGTCCTCCCATCCATGGGTGGGCGACAGCACAAGCTGCACCATATTTTTGCAGTATGTCAAAAACGGATTCATTTATTTATCGTGTCAAAAATAAACCGGTGATATAACAACCTACAAAATTACACAAAAACCCCGACATACCAACCCCCGCCGCCGGCTAATGTGCCCCCGGCCGCAAAATTGGGCGCAAGTAAAACTGTTATCGGTAGAGTTCGACCGATAACGGTACGGGCCACCTTGCCCGTCTTCGGTATTTTGTATATCTTTGCCTTGTAAAATTTTATATCTATGCCTATAATGAAAAAACTGATGACGGCGGGGCTCTGCCTTGTCGCCGTCTCGGCCTGGGGACGCACCGCCCCGGCCGTCGACTCGCTGTTGGAACGTATCGACAAGGGTCTCTCGCAAAAAATCCTGGTCGAGGTGGACTCGGCGCCGACAGCCGTCAAGGGCCGCACGCCCGGTGGCGACTGGTTCTGTCTGGGCGAAAAGGACGGGCGGCCCCTCGTCACCGCCGGCAACGACCTCAGCGCCGCCGTCGGCATCAACCACTACCTCAAATACTACGCGGGCGTGCACCTGTGCTGGGGCAATATGCACGCCACGATGGGCGACAGTCTGCCCGTGCCACAGGCGACCGAGTGCCACAACAGCACGGCCGACCTGCGCTACTACCTCAACTACTGCACCCACTCCTACTCGATGGCCTTCTGGGACTGGGACCGTTGGCAGGAGGAGATAGACTGGATGGCCCTGCACGGCATAAACATGCCCTTGGCCGTAACGGGCACCGAGGCGGTATGGCGCAACGTGCTGCTGCGCCTGGGCTACCCCGCCGACAAAATCGACGAGTACGTCGCCGGCCCGGGCTTCCAGGCCTGGTGGCTGATGAACAACCTCGAAGGCTGGGGCGGACCGATAACGCCGGCGCACTACGAACGGCAAAAGCTTCTGCAGCAGAAGATTGTGGCACGTATGCGTTCGCTGGGCATGGAGCCGGTGTTCGCCGGATATGCCGGTATGCTGCCCCACGATGCCGCCGAGACGCTGGGCATCAACGTCCAGGACCCCGGCGAGTGGTTCGGCTACAAGCGCCCGGCCTTCCTGCAGCCCGAGAGCAAGGACTTTGCACGCATCGCCGCCATCTACTATGACGAGCTGAACAAGCTGTACGGCGTCACGCGCTACTACAGCATGGACCCGTTCCACGAGGGCGGGAGCACCAAGGGCGTCGACCTCGCGCGTGCCGGAAAGGCGATAATGGAGGCCATGAAAGCCAACAACCCGGATGCCGTGTGGGTAATTCAGGCCTGGCGCAAAAACCCGCGCCTGGAGATGATTGGCGCCCTTGACAAGGGCGACCTGCTCGTGCTCGACCTGCACGCCGAGACCGAGCCCATCTGGAACGGCCGCGGCTTTGCCGGCCACAACTGGCTGTGGTGTATGCTACACAACTTCGGCGGCAACATCGGCCTCTACGGACGTCTCAAGACGATGGGCCCCGACTACCACCACGCCCTTGCCGAGAGCGACGACATCCGCGGCATCGGCCTGACGATGGAGGGCATAGAGACCAACCCTGTTGTATACGAGTATATGTCAGAGCTGCCCTGGACCGACAGTGTCCCCGACTACGGAAAATGGCTGGAGAACTACGCCGCCGCGCGCTATGGTGTCCGCGACGAAAAAGTGGGCCGCGCCTGGCGCCTGTTGGGTAACTCGGTCTATGCCTGCCCCGCCGGCAACCGTCAGCAGGGCACCGCTGAGTCGCTGTTCTGCGCCCGCCCCTCCGACAATCCGCGCCAGGCATCGGCTTGGTCCAAATACACCCCTTACTACCACATTGTTCCCCTGGCCGCGGCCGCCCGTATCCTCACCGAAAACGCTGACAGATACCGCGGCAACGCCAACTACATCTACGATATGGTTGACGTCGTGCGCCAGGTGACGGCCGACAAGGGACGCGAGGTGGCCGCACGCTTTGCTCTGGCCGCCAAGGAGGGCGACAAGGAGGCATACCGGCGCGAGTCGCAGAAGTTCCTTGAGCTTATCCGTCTCCAGGACGAGCTGTTGGGCACCGTCCCCGACTTCAGGCTGGGACGATGGCTCGACCGCGCGCTGTCGCTGAGCGATGACCCCGCCGAGCGCGACAACTTCAACTGGAACGCCCGCGTACAGATCACCACATGGGGCAACCGCCAGCCCAGCGAGCGCGGCAAGCTGCACGACTACGCCCACCGCGAGTGGCAGGGCCTGCTCGCCGACTACTACCTGCCCCGCTGGCAGCGCTGGTTCGACTGGCGCCTCGCCAACTGGACGGCCGACCCGGCCACCGCCCCCGACGCCTTTGACGCCGAGTACCCCTGGTCGCAGCAGACCAACCCCTACCCCTCGGCCCCCGACCCCGACGCCGACCCCATAGCCACCGCCCGCCGCATCCTCCTCCGCGTCCTCGCCCTCTAACCCCCTCCGCATTTTACCGCGAAGCGCACAAATCCCGTCCTCCCCAAAGTCTGCGAAAAAAAGTTTTGGCGCGAAGCACCTCAATCAAGTTCCGCTAAGTTAATTGCTAAGCAATTGCAAATCAAAAAGTTCCGCGAACACTCCGCGCCTCTTCCGATAAGTTCCGCGATAAAAAAGCGCCATTCCGCGCAAAAAAAGTCCGCAAAAAAACGCCCCGGGAGGAGACTCTCGGGGCGTTGTGTCAGGGGGTGTTAATTATCAGAGGCGGACCTTGGTGGCCGTGTTGCCCTGGCGGCGGATGTAGATGCCGTGCTCGGGGTTGGCCACGCGAATACCCTGCAGGTTGTAGTATTCAACCTCGGCGTCGGCGCTGTCGACAGTGATGTCATCCACACCGGTTACTTTATCCGATGCGAGGCTCATCTTGATGCTCCTGAAGGGGTCGAGAGTAACCGTTACCTCGGGGTTGGTGTGGAGCCAGAGGCGGCCGTGGGGGTTGGTAGAGAGGGGAACGCTATCCTTGTGTTTGGCCAGGACAAGCTTCTTTTCTTCTTTGTTGCCAACATGAACGAAGGGAGAGTGATCCTCGGTGGTGCAAGACGCGTTGTTGCAGTCGCTGAAGTCCACAACAGCTTCGCTGATATGGCCACCAAGCTCCTCATTCTCGATTTTGACGTAGAATTTACCGCAGAGGTTTTTGACTTCATTAGTGGTGAAGGTGTAAGATGTGCCGTCCTTGTTTACTGTGCCGTTAAGGACTGTCTCATTGCTGTGCGATGTTGCGGCAACAACCTTTGCCTGAACGCTCCCATTAGCCTTGTAGGGCGTGTGGTGGAAAGACATCTTGTAACCGTTATCCTCGGCAACCGCGGTCTTCTTGGCATAGATGCGGGGGAGAGGATATTGCGAATGGACTACCATATCATACATCGAGAAGCCTTGAGTATCACTACAATTATAACGTATTACATAATCGCCACCCATGGTAGCATCACCACTGCCAATAGTCTCGAACTGAATGATGGCATTGCCGTTTTCGTCTATTTCGATTTCTGCGTATGCCTTTTTATCTTTCGACATCGACAATGAGTTATCACGGATATTAGCAAGTTTTGAACTGTCATATAAATAACCGAAACCGGTATGCTCGTCCTGTTTACCTAATGCAGTATCAAAGAACTTAATCTCGTTCTTTGTCTTGATATACCAGTGACCTTTACCGTCAGATTCGAGTATGAGAGGCATTGGCTCTACAGTCGAGCCTGTCATTTCATTATTCACAAATGTGGCATCAGTAGTTTTCCAAATGCGATAATAGGTATTGGCTGATGGGATCATCACACGGTTGTATGCTTTTACCTCTCCCGTTGAATTTGCCCAGCTTTCTACGCCCAACACGAATTCCATGCCGTTGGAGAGCTCGGAGGCGGAGGTCACGAGGGTGTAGGTGTCGGCGGCGGCGGTGCGGTTGCCGATGGTGTAGAAGGCCTCGACCTCTTCAGAGGCAGCGGCTTTGTCGTTGGCCTCACGATTAGCGATGGCGGTGAAGCGGCGTTGCATCTTGTCGACGGTAACAGTAGCGGTGTTGCCCTTGATAACATCGGTTTTGGCGACATAGCCGTCGATACCGTAGGTTTTGACAGTCAGCGATGTGGCGCCTTCGGCGCTGATGGTTACGACTGTGCCCGAGGGAGTGGGTTGTGCGTCGGAGACAGAGAATACGGGGTTGGCCGGAGCGGCAAACTTGGTAACGGTGTAAGTGGCGGTAGCCTCGTCGCTGTTGTCAAAATCGGTCTTTGATGCTACGACCTTGATGGTGTAGCTGCCTGCCTTTTCAAAAGTATAGGTGTATGGCAGTTCTTCGTCGGTAATTGCGGTGTCGTTGACAGTACCCGAGATTTTAGCG
>SFLG01000062.1 GCA_004553485.1 Bacteroidales bacterium
GCCCAAAAAAGGTTGACTGTTTTTAGTTTCTGTCCTGATTAGTTGACCCCTGTTACGTCAGAAGCAGTCGTTGGGGCCACTTGTTGACGGGATCCGAAAAAGCTGAGGCCGTTTCGTCACGAACTGCCTCTGCTTTTTTGTGGCAGTTTTTTGCCGCAGTGACGGATTTGTCGTATCTTTGCACAAGCGCAATCCGCTTTCGGCACCGAAACGAAGGCGGATGTTTATATTATTATTTAAGGCTCGGATATATCTCAGGGTATAGACCTTATAAGTTTTATTCGTCTTACCCATAAACCCATAAACCTCAGATTATCAGGTTAAAAACTTAACAATCTGAATATACGAACAATGCATCGACCTAAAAGAGCACAGGGCCCGCACGACGCCGCAACGCCGCTGCGTGTGGCGATACAGGGTATAGCCGGATGTTTCCACGACGCCGCGGCACGGTCGTTCTACGCCCCGGCCGAGGTCAGCACGGTAGAGTGCGAGACCTTTCCGGCAATGTTCGAGACCCTCGACAACGACCCGTCGCTGTCGGCAATCATGGCCATCGACAACACCATAGCCGGCAGCATCCTGCCCAACCACGAGCTTCTGCGGCGCTCGCGCCTCACCGTCACCGGCGAGTGGAAAATGCGCATCTCGCACGTGCTGTGCGCGCTGCCGGGCCAGACCATCGCCGACATCCGCGAGGTGCACTCGCACCCCATGGCGCTGATGCAGTGCGAGGAGTTTCTGCGCAGCCACCGCCATCTGCGTATGGTCGAGGACTTCGACACCGCCGGCTCGGCTCGCGACATCGCCGCCGCGGGCCGCATGGGGGTGGCAGCCGTCTGCGGCGAGCTGGCGGCACAGCTCTACGGCCTGGAAATTTTGCAGGCCGGCATCGAGACCAACAAGCACAACTACACCCGCTTCCTCGCCCTGGGACACGGCGCCCCGGCCGACGCTGACGACAAGGATATCGACAAGGCCTCGATAGTTTTCACGCTGCCCCACAGCAAGGGCGCGCTGTCGAGTGTGCTGGCCATTCTGTCGTTCTACGACATCAACCTCAGCAAGATACAGTCGCTGCCGCTGATAGGCCGCGAGTGGGAGTACCGGTTCTATGTCGACGTCACCTTCGACAACCCCACCCGCTACCGCCAGGCCATCGCCGCCATCCGCCCGCTGCTGAGCGACTTCCGCATCCTGGGCGAATACCGCGAGTTTAAATCAGATACCCTTTGACCGCATTATGAGCAACACGATCAAACCTGCCGACCGCCTCAACGGCGTAGGCGAATACTACCTGCAACGCAAAATGAAAGAGGTGGCGGCACTCAACGCCCGCGGCCTCGACATAATCTCGCTGGGCATCGGCGGCCCCGACATGATGCCTCCGGCCGCTGCCATCGACACGCTGTGCGAGCAGGCCCGGCGCCCCGACACGCACAGCTACCAGCTGGGCATAGGCGTGCCCGAGCTGCGCAAGGCCTTTGCCGACTGGTACAGTCGCTACTACAGCGTCACCCTCGACCCGGCGTCGGAGGTGCTGCCCCTCTCAGGCTCGAAAGAGGGCATCACCTTTATCTCGCTGGCCTTCCTCAACCCCGGCGACAAGGTGCTGGTGCCCGACCCCGGCTACCCCACCTACACCTCTGTGAGCAAACTCGTCGGCGCCGACATCGTCAAATACCCCCTTACCGAGCAGGGAGGGTGGCAGCCCGACTTCGACGCCCTGGAGGCGTCCGACCTGTCCGGGGTGAAGCTGATGTGGATCAACTATCCACACATGCCCACCGGCGCACGCGCACGCCGCGAGACCTTTGAGCGCGCCGTCGACTTCGGCCGCCGCCACGGCATCCTCATCGTCAACGACAACCCCTACTCGTTCATCCTCAACGACCGCCCGATGAGCATCCTCGAGGTGTCCGGCGCCCGCGAGACGGCAATCGAGCTCAACTCGCTCTCCAAGGCCCACAATATGGCCGGATGGCGCATGGGCGTGGTGGCCGGAAAGGCCGAGTTCGTCCAATATATATTAAAGGTAAAGAGCAACATCGACTCGGGCCAGTTCAAACCGCTGATGCTGGCCGCGGCAGAGGCCCTGGGCATGGGCGACGGCTGGTTCGAGGCCCTGAATGCCGAGTACCGCCGACGCCGCAGCGCCGCCGAGAAGGTCATGGAGGCGATGGACGTCACCTTTGACCCGTCGCAGTCGGGCCTCTTCCTGTGGGGACGCATCCCCGACGGCGAGACAAGCGGCGAGGCACTGGCCGACCGCATCCTCGCCGAGGCCCGCGTCTTCATCACCCCCGGCTTTATCTTCGGCGCCAACGGCGACCGCTACGTGCGCATCAGCCTCTGCGCCCCCGCCGACAAGCTGCTGCAGGCCGCCGACCGCATAGCCCGGGCAAAAACGTCTGATAATTAACCGAATACAAATACTCCCAGACATACCGCCTATGGCAGATATAAATATGGAAGGCCTCGAGCCGATAATCACAGACAAGGAGACGGGCGAGACCCACCGCCCCATAGTAATAGCCGGCCCGTGCTCGGCCGAGAGCGAGGAGCAGGTGATGAACACCGCCCGCGAGCTGTCTGACGCCGGCGTAAGGATTTTCCGCGCCGGAATCTGGAAGCCGCGCACCCGCCCCGGCGGCTTCGAGGGTGTGGGCGTCGTCGGCCTGCCGTGGCTGCGTCGCGTCAAGGAGGAGACGGGGATGCTCACCTCCACCGAAATCGCCAACCGCTTCCACGCCGAGGCCGCCATCGACGCCGGTGTGGACATCCTGTGGATAGGCGCCCGCACGTCGGCAAATCCGTTTGCCATGCAGGAGATTGCCGACGTCCTTGCCGAGCGGCGGTTCAGCAATCCCGTGCTGGTGAAAAACCCCGTCAACCCTGACCTCGACCTGTGGATAGGCGCCCTGCAGCGCCTCTACAACGCCGGCATCCGCCGTCTGGGCGCCATCCACCGCGGCTTCAGCGCCTACGGCCACCACATCTACCGCAACCTGCCCCAGTGGCACATCGCCCTCGAGCTGCGACGCCGTCTGCCGCAGCTACCCATCATCACCGACCCCAGCCACATCGGCGGCAAGCGCGAGCTGATAGCGCCGCTGTCGCAGCAGGCCCTCGACATGGGCTTCGACGGCCTCATCATCGAGAGCCACTGCAACCCCGACGCCGCCTGGAGCGACGCCTCGCAGCAGATTACGCCCGAGGCCCTGCACTACATCCTCAGCACCCTGGTGCTACGCGACGAGCGCGCCTCGACCGAGAACCTGGCCATGCTGCGCCGCGAAATCGACCGCATCGACAACGACCTGCTGGAGGTGCTCAGCCGACGTATGCGCGTCTGCCGCGAAATCGGCCGCTACAAAAAAGAGCACTCCATGCCCGTGGTTCAGGCCAAACGCTACGGCGACATCATGAACGACCGCGTCAAGGCCGCCGTGGATATGCACATGGGCGCTGAGTTTATGCGCACCGTGCTCTCGGCCGTGCACGAGGAGTCGGTACGCCAGCAAATCAACATCCTCAACGGCGACGACATTAAGGAATAAAAATTTAAGGAATAAAAATTTAAGTTTCGCAAGCTCAACCTATAAACTCATAAACTTCAAATTTTCAGGTTCAAAAGAACTTGAAAATTTGAGTAAAAGAACCCGATAAAGCCATGCGTATACTCATCCTCGGAGCCGGCAAAATGGGCTCGTTTTTCAGCGACCTGCTGTCCTTTGACCACGATGTGGCCGTCTACGACCCCAACCCCGAAAAGCTGCGCTTCACATACAACGTGCAGCGGTTCTCGGACCCGGCCGAAATAGACGCCTTCAACCCCGAAATGGTCATCAACGCCGCCACGGTCAAGTACACCATCCCGGCCTTCGAGGCCGTGCTGCCGCACCTGTCGGCCGGCTGCATCCTCAGCGACATCGCCTCCGTAAAGACCGGCCTGCCCGAGTTTTACGCCTCGTGCGGCCATCCCTTTGTGTCGACACACCCGATGTTCGGCCCCACCTTTGCCTCACTCAACAACCTCGCCGACGAGAACGCCATCGTCATAAAGGAAGGCGACCATCTGGGGCGGGTGTTCTTCCTCGACCTCTACCGCCGCCTGCGTCTGCACATCGAAGAGTATACCTTTGCCGAGCACGACCTCACCATCGCCTACTCGCTGAGCATCCCCTTTGCCTCCACACTGGCCTTCGGCGCCGTGATGAAGCACCAGAGCGCCCCGGGCACTACCTTCAAGCGCCACATGGCCATCGCCCGCGGCCTGATGAGTGAGGACGACTATCTGCTTACCGAAATCCTTTTCAACCCCAACAGCGCCGCCCAGCTCGACGGCATAATAACGAAGCTTCAGGAGCTGCGCAAACTCATCGAAAACCGCGACTCGGACGGCATGAAAGCCTTTATCGACAGCGTCCGCGCCAACATCCGATAGCCACCCCTCCCGGCAAGCGCGTCAGGTCGGCCTGTTCACGCCCGTTTGCCATTAATGCGCGGCCCATAGTATCGTCGCAGGGGATGCTCAACAAGCACGGCTATCAGCACCGACAGCACAACTGTCGCAAACAGGACCACTGCGAAGGAGAGGCCGTCGCCAAGTGCCTCGGGCAGGCCCAGGACGACAGCCACCTGCGTCATCGGCCAATGCACAAGGTATATGTTGTACGACACGTTGTCGCGCTTGCCCTCCCAGGTACCCCAGCGTCCGGTCATCGACAGCATTATAACTATATAGGTCAGGCCGATAGGTCTAAACAACAGTCCCAGACCAAAGTCCAGGAAAGATACCGAATAATAGCACAGCACGGCAACGGCCAGCATCAGCCAGCGTCGGCGCATCAGCTCGTCAAACCAGTAATAGATAAGCACGCCGCTGCAAAAGTAGCACAGCTGGCCAAACACCTGACGACCAAGTATTTCATAAATGCCTCGGCCCGAGTTTTCGTGAAGGTGGAAAAAGATCACCACCCACGCCGCCGACAGCAGATACACCGTCGTCAGCACGGCGGTAGCCCGGTTATGAAGCCGCGCCGACAGCCACACCAGCACGGGCACCGCCAGGTAAAGCATCCACTCTATTTTCATTGTCCACAGCGACCCGTTCACGGCGTCCATCCGCATCCCCTCAAAGACGCCGGGCAAGGTCGGCTCGACAAAATTGACAAAACCGAGATTGGCGCCCAGGTACTTCCAGAAATGCCACGAGCCGAAATACTGCCATGCCGGCAGGGTTGAGACTGCCACCAGCACTATTGCAAAAAACAGCACTGTGGTGACGTATGCCGGGAGAAGACGCAGCGCCCTCGACTTAAAATAGCCCGAAAGGTAATGGCCGGCATGGCTGCGACGGCGCAAGTAACTGCCATACACAAGGAAACCGCTCAACGAAAAAAAGCAGCCCACGGCGTCATAACCCTCGATAAAGAACCCGTATTCTGTCCCCGTCAAAATATTATAGTGTGTCACAAAAACGCTCAAAACCAGCAGATAGCGCATGACGCCCATGTTGTTGGGCATCGGCACTTTGTACGGGACGTTGTTGGGATGCAGACTCATCTATTTGCGGGAAATGCCGGTATGTTGATGCCGGTATGTTATTGGCTTATTGGTTCTTCGCCGTGTCAGAACTGGTTCTTCTCCGGGTCACGGGAACTCTCTCAACAGACGTATGGTATCGCCTTTCTGCGGCAAATTTACGGCTATTTTGCTCCACGGCAAAATTCCCAGGCACCGAACATACAACGAACAGACACCGGACATACACCGGCATCCCCGGACAGCTCCTGTCTTTGCCCCAAACTTTGCTGTTCGCGACAAAATTTTCCGCCTCGGCTTTTGATTGTTCCCTAATAAGTTGTATCTTTGCGTAATTCTAAACGTGTGCGCCCGCGCGCCCGCATTCATATTTAACGATTACCTTACCTTGAAAATTCAGCCGGCCTGCTCATTACAGGCACAAGGCAAACCTTAAACGCCGAGAAAATCAAATCAAATTTTACTCATAAACATCTAAAATCCAATCAACAAAATGATCATCTCTACATTGGTTAAGCGCACTGCGCTTACTCTTGCACTTGGGGTGTCGTGCGTGCTGACGTATGCTGAGACTTTCGTTCACGAAGGTATCATCTACACCAACACGGGCACAAACTGCCAGGTGAAGAAAATCGGCACCAAGCTGACCGACACCTCGGTAGCCGCCCCCACAGCCTACACCGGCGACATCGTCATCCCCGCCACCTTTGAGCGCAACGGCAAGACCTACACCGTCACCACCTTTGCCTCGGGCGTCTTCAAGGGCCAGGTAGGCATCACCTCGCTGACCGTCCCCGAGACCATCGTCAAACTCCCGTTAGGTGTTTGCCAGGATTGCTCCAATCTTACCAGTGTCACTCTTCACGACAAGCTCACCGACATAGGCAACAACGCCTTTGCCAACTGCACAAGCCTTGAAGAGCTCACCGTTCCCCCTCTGGTAACTAAATTCGACAACAAGCAGCTGATGGGTTGCACCGCCCTCAAGAAAATCGTCTTCGCCGACGGCGAGAAAGAGATTTCGATCAAGGCCGGCGCTTTCGGCAACTACTCCAACGGTTCGTTTGCCGCCGGTACTTCGGCATGGGAAAAGATCGAATACGTCGAGGTCAACCGTCCCATGGCCACCGTCACCAACGCCGAGCAGCCCTTCCGCAACGCCAAACCCCTGACCACCGTCGTTCTGGGTGGCCACTTCAACAGCGTGCAGAGCGCAATGTTCCAGAACAGCCGCAAGCTGGCTTCGGTTACCATCACAGCCCCCATCACCGAGTTAGGTGCCAACGCCTTCGAGAACACCGGTATCACCGAGTTCACCATCCCCGCCGGCGTCACCACCGTCTCTTCGGGCCTGTTCCGCAACTGCACCGACCTCACCAAGGTAACTCTGCACGAGGGCGTGACATCCATCCAGTCGATGGCCTTCCAGGGCTCGTTTGTCAGCGACATCAACCTCGTTGACGCCATCGAGAGCATCGGCTCGTACGCCTTTGACAACAGCCGTCTGGCCGGCGACATCAACCTGCCCGCCTCGCTCGCCGTCATCGGCAACAACGCCTTCGCCAACAACCGCGACCTCACCGGCCTGGCCATCCCCGCCGGCGTGGCTTCGATAGGCGACGCCGCCTTCTACGGCTGCTCGTCGCTGGCAAAAATCACCGTTGCCGCCGAGAACCAGGCCTACGCTTCGGTCAACGACAACATCCTCGCCTCCAAAGACGGCAAGTGCCTGATCGCCGTCGCTCCCATGAGCACCGTCACCGAGCTCAGCGGCGCTTACGAGGAAATCACCCGCTATGCCGCCTACAACATCACCGGCATCACAAAGGTCAACCTCCCCTCGTGCGTCAAGTGGGGCGACTACTCGCTCTTCGGCACCGGCATCACCGAGCTGGCCGTACGCGGCACCGTAGGCCGCAACGTGGCTTCGGACTGCGCAAGCCTCGCCAAGATCACCGTCTCGGGTCAGGAAATCCCCGAGGGCATCGCCGCCAACTGCAGCAGCCTCACCGAGGTGGTCCTCAACGACCCCGTCACCAACGTCAAGGCCCGCGCCTTCTACAACTGCACCTCGCTCAAGGAGGTTAACCTCGGCACCATCCTCGCCATCATCGAGGCCGACGCCTTCACCGGCTCGGGCATCGAGACCATCATCACCGGCGCCGCACGTCCCGCCGCTCTGGCCGACGGCGTATTCACCAGCGCCTACTCCAACGTAACAGCAAAAGTTCCCGCCGCCTTCGCCGACGCTTACCGCCAGGCCCCGGGCTGGAGCTTCCTCAACATCGTCGGTGACGAGAACATCGCCGCCGGCCCCACCGACATGGGTATGCCCAACGGCATCTACTTCGCCGGCGAGGACGGCCACATCTATGCCGCCTACGACAAAGACCGCACCAACTTCACCAAGTACGATGTCGGCGGCGTGGCTCACACCTTCCAGCTGCGTGAGTTCAGCAACCGCATCTACGGCGCTTCGGCCGGTGTCAAGTTTGTCTACAGCGCCTCGGCCGCTTCCGAAGGCGACGGCAAGCTCTTCTACATCTCGCAGCTCGGCGGCAACATCTTCCAGGCCGTAGTGCTCGACAACGCCGGCAACAACGCCTACAAGGACCCCTTCTCGCTCGACGTTTACAACGAGACACTCTACGTCAACGACCGCAACGTCGCTGTCCTCAAAATTCCCGCCAACGCCATCTCGCTGCCCCAGGACTATCCCTCGTGGATGGAGAACAACTGGATGGGCTACTATAACAATCCCTGGGCTTTCGGCTGCATCAAGGCCGGCTGGTCCATCATCTCGTCCGACCCCGCCAACCCCGAAGCCGAGCCCGAATTCTGGCTGGGCATGAAGACCAACGGCCAGGGCATCTTCCGCTTCAAGGAAAGCAACATCGGCGAAAGCTCCGCCAAACCCGGCAAAAAGCCCGAGAACAGCGAATTCCTCACCGGCGTGGCCCCCATCTTCACCACCTTTAACATCGACGAGGCCAACCGCCAGATGTACATCTACATCGAGCGCATCGGCACCGGCGCCGACCAGATCAAGGGCGGTCTCTACCGCATCTCTCTCGACGACCTCATCGCCTTCGGCACCAACAGCGACATCGCCACTCTCAAGAGCAAACTCCAGCTCATCGACGGCGCTCCCGTCAAGTACGAAGGCTCGGCAACAAACGAGCACGTAGGCATCTCGCAGCTCTGCTTCGACGCCGACAAGCAGTACATGTACTGGTGCTACCGCGCTCCCTCGGCCGAGGAAGCCGCCAACACCGAGGCTCAGAGCGAGGCCGACCAGCTTAAGGGCCGCTACTACTGGGCCGAGAAGTACGACGCCGCCAACCCCCTCCACCAGTCGGGTATCAAGCGCATCAAACTCGGCGAGGCCAACCCCACCGTCGAGATGGTAATCCCCGGTGCCGTAGGTTACGGCGTAGTTCCCGTCAACTTTGAAGGCTCCGAGGCTCCCGGTGCCGGCGTAGACGACATCGTCAGCGACGCTGCCGCAACCGATATCACCGTCACCACCGACGCCATCACAGCCAACACCGCCGCCACCGTCAAGGTTTACGACATGAACGGCGCCAACGTCCTCAGCGTCAGCCTCAATGCCGGCCAGAGCGTTGCCATCGACGGCCTCGGCCACGGCGCCTTCATCGCCGTCGCCAACGGCAAAGCCACCAAGTTCGTCCGCTAACCCACCGGCCAACCCTCACCTCCGGGTTAAGGCAACCCCAAACCCGGATTGAGGCAACCCAAGACACAGCTTAGCCCCACCGGGTTAGACAATCCAGAACCAATCCCACCTCCCTATACCTCCAGGGTCGCACCTCCGGGCGCGGCCCTGATTTTTTGTATCAGGCCCATTTTACGGCACATAGTTTTACGGTGCAATGTGAGACACTTTTCAAAACGTCCACCGAAAGTCCCGCCATCATACATTTACGCAGGCAATTGGCATTGTCAATGTGGGATGCTTTTCAAAACGTCCCTACCGGGCTGAACGTTATATGTACTATATTTCCGGTTTTACCATTTTCCGTCCCAACCCCCAACAGTGCATTCTGCAACCCCCATTTCATGTCAAATAGTGCGTTCTGATAAATTTTCCGGTGTCTTTAAACCGGCGGTGGCATGGATTTTTTGAGGCAAAATGTTGTGGGGACGGGGCATTGGGGGCCGACGAG
>SFLG01000063.1 GCA_004553485.1 Bacteroidales bacterium
CCCTACGGCCTGCCATTCGCTGACGCCTCCAACCCCACCGCCAACCGCCGCAAATACGGCGCCAAGGAGCTGACCCCCGACCTCGGCCTCAACGCCTACGACTTCGAGGCCCGCACGCTCACCCCCGCCTTCCCCGCCTTCGCCCAGCCCGACCCACTCGCATCATTAGCGCCAAACCTTACTACATATCGCTACGGATTCTGCAATCCTGTAAATTTCACGGATCCACACGGCTTGTTTGAGATGGAAAGGGAAGCCTTGGAAGAAGCGAGAAAATATAATAACGCTCCCGTTCAACAAGACAGGAACAGCGGTCAATGGTATATATGCCTGAACGAAGCCGGCGATGATGCCTATACCACAGGCTATGTCTTATATAGATATTTTGGGCCCAATAACCCTTATGCAAATACCGGCAGTAATGCCACACAAAGTAATACGTCAGAAGATAACACATCACAAAGCAAGAATGCCGCATCTCAGGATAATAATACGCTTCAAAACTTTGTTACCGGCATTTCAGCTTATGGAATTGCAAATGGTGTTAAACAAACGCTTATCGAACAAGCAGCACAATCAGCGCTAAAAGGTTCGACAAACGAAGGCCTAAGAAGTACATCAGTCGTTACCAAAGCGATGGGCAATGATATTGGCCGTTACTTTAAATATGTGAAAAGAACGGGTTATGCTGGCGCAGGGATTACAATTGGTATAAATCTTTATTATATTTTTAACGATAACAGAAATGGAGTCATTGATTGGAGAGTTAAGGCAAAAGCGGCATTAGACATTATTATGACTGGCGTAGGTTTTGTGGGACCAATTGGTTTTGGTTTAAGTGCTACATATTTTTTGTTTGATACAATTATGGGAGACCGCATTTGGAATATTCCCGAATAGAGTTAATGCTAAATAATTTTCAAATCAGAACATCATAAGTCTCATCGAATTATAAACATGAAATTTCTAAAAATCCTCTTTTATAATCTCTATCATTACCATATAAAATACGGCCATAAGGATGACCCCGTATACGTGTCATTTTTAACGATTTTATTGTTGTTTTATGTAGACTTGTTTACTCTGGGTGCGGACATAGACCGATGGTTTATTACTGATTTAAAATTAATAAATCTGATGACGGCTCTTGCCATCATTTTAACACTGTGTGTAGGTATAACAGGATATTGCATTTTACTACTGAAAAAAAGATATGAAACGGTTATTGGAGAAAAGGAATACGGATCCCGGAAATACAAGATTATAACCATTACATTTATCATCGTGTCAATTATATTCGTTATTGGTTCTATTCTTATTTTGTAAAGGACTACAGCTACTCGTATTCTGCAATAATTCTCTGAATAGCAAAAAGGGCTGTTAAAGCATCATCGTGAATCTCTTTACCACGATTGCAATGCCAATATGTTGAATTATTTCACTATCTTTACAGTGACTACACGCAATTGCATATGACAGGCAACCATAGACATATCAATCAGCCGCACACCCTGCGCCGCCGCGACTACCTCGGCCCCTACCTGTTCACAGATAACGAATTCGACCGCTACGAGACTGCCGAGGGCTACATCACCCCCAATGACGTCTATCACGCCTACATCCCCGACTATCAGGGCAACATCGTAGGCGTCGTGAACACGAGTTCCGGCATCCTCGAGCAGACCCCACCGTCAACCGCCGCAAATACGGCGCCAAGGAGCTGACCCCCGATCTCGGCCTCAACGCCTACGACTTCGAAGCCCGCACCCTCTCCCCCGCCTTCCTCCAGCCCGACCCCCTGACCGAATCCTACTACCCCCTGAGCCCCTACCTCTACTGCGCCGGCAACCCCATCAACTACGTCGACCTAGACGGAAAACGCATATGGTCATTTGACGAAAATGGCAATATCTCACTAGTCTCGAAAACCGAATGTAATGATGTAGAGAGATTTATATTCGTAGACGCTAATTCTGAACCGGTAAACGATGATAATGGCAATCCAATACAAATAGATATTGAAAAGAATTCGGTTATAACCTTCCAAAAATATAGTGAGGGTGTAGATTTTGATGTACTTCAAATACGCGGAGATGAAAATGGTACAAATTTATACCATTTCTTGAGTGATATCGTCGGAGAGAGAACACAGATAGAATTTTCACATGTTCAAACTGGAGAAGAAGGAAGTAAGGGTTTAAATTTCATATCCACCTCGCATCAGGTTAAAGCCGAAGCTTCGATGAGTTCACTTTACATCTCTCAATTGCGAAATGGCTACACTGTGCGTCTTGATTCTCATAGTCACCCAGGTGGCTCCGAAGCTTCACACAGTGATAAAGTATATAAAAAGACAATCACAGTTTTATTTCAACAATTAAAAGGTCATGTCCCGAAATTTAGCATTTATAAAGTTCCCCAAAAGGAGGAATCTTTCTATTGATATCTTTGCCGTTGTTTTTATGGCAACTATAATTTGCCCAATTAATTGTTTTTCTAGGCAAATTACCAAACGGTTAGTAAAAAAGGAGAGCCCTGTATATTTAGCGAATCTTAATAACTGTAAATTGTTAACACAAATAGACTCTATTATAGAATTCGCCAAAGATTCCTTACCTAATTGTAATTTTGAAAATTTGAAATGGATTAGCATTGTTAGAATTGAAGAACCTAGAGATACTACGTATTATACTTATAAAGGGAGGCAATATTTCAATACAAAAGATTTTGACGCTAAAGATCAAGATGTAATTAATGTTTTTGAAGGGAAGCGACCTTCTCATGATTTAAGAATTGTGTTTGGGGGGATACCTTTCCTCGTAAAAAATGAAAAAATATTACAATTTGCAGGAAGGCTGTATGAAATTGAAGATTATGTCTATAATATATTGAAAACCAAATACAAATTCAGTAAAGTATCCATTAAAGAAAAATATTGGGACAATATTCCATTGTATGAAGTACCGGCTTTCTCTTTTGTTATAACAAAAGAAGGTATATTGAAGGAATTTCAATATGGTAGCACACATACATGGGTTAAACATATATTCGACTAATCAGATATCATCGAAAAAATCGCTGACGCGGTTAACATAAAGATGAAAACTACTATTCACCTGTAGGAAAATTCAAGGATTATTATTTAGCGATTGTTCCTAGAAAGCGAGACAGCAACCATTATAAATTCGGGGTATTCTGCAATGGCAAATTACTGGATTTTGATGACTATGACGCATTAAGATGGATAAAAGAAAAGGCTAAGAAACCAAACCAGACCGACAGTTGTCCGCAATAAACGTTATTTTGGGCTTTTTGTACAACTGGAACCTTTTTTAGGCCCAAAGAGAGCCGGGTGCGAAAACAAGATGTGGCATTGTAAAGACACATCATGCCAGCAGCTTATCCCGACCACACGGGGCGTACCGTCGACGCCGGCGGGGAGTATGCTTTCACGCATTAAATTGCCGACCGGCGGGGGCAATCGGATGGCGGTGATTCTGCCCGAGATTATGCCTGAGCTGCTTTAGGCTAAAAGAATGAACGATTTGTGGGCGGGTAGGCGGCTGGGCTCGGGATTTTTGCGTAACTTTGCGACAAAATTCAGTTTTTGAAATTATGGAACAGGAAAAGGATATGGCGCCCGCAAGCGAGGACGCGAAGTTTGAAGGTGCCACATTCGCTATGGTGGCCAAAACGATGAAGGGCCTCGAGGCCGTGCTGGCCGACGAGCTGCGGGCTTTGGGCGCCGCCGACGTTGAACCGGGGCACCGGATGGTGTCGTTCAGGGGCGACAAGGCGATGCTCTATAAGGCCAATCTGTGCTGCCGCACAGCCCTGCGCATCCTCAAGCCGTTCTATACGTTCAGCGCCGCTGATGCCGACACGCTCTACGATCGAGTGAAGATGTTCGACTGGGGGCAGCTGCTCTCGGTTGACAGCACCTTTGCCATCGATGCCGTAGTATACAGCGAAACATTCACCCATTCGCGGTTTGTCACCTACCGCGTCAAGGACGCTATCGCCGACTGGTTCCGCGACCATTTCGACGGCAAGCGTCCCGGCGTGCGCCTCGACGGCGCCGACGTGCTCATCAACGTGCACATCTCGGGCGACGAGGTGACGCTGAGCCTCGACTCGTCGGGCGAGAGCCTGCACCGCCGCGGCTACCGTGCCGCGCAGACCGAGGCTCCCATCAACGAGGTGCTTGCCGCCGGAATTATCCTTATGAGCGGCTACCGAGGCGAGTCGGTGTTCCTCGACCCGATGTGCGGCTCGGGCACCTTCGTCATCGAGGCCGCCATGATTGCCGCCAACATCAACCCCGGCGTCTACCGCAGGGGCTTTGCCTTCGAGCACTGGCCCGACTTCGACGCCGAACTGTTCGAGAGCCTTTACAACGACGACAGCCAGGAGCGCGAGGTTAAATTCCCTATCATCGGCGCCGACATCTCGCCCGCAGCCATCGACATCGCCACCCGCAACGCCAAGGGCGCCGGCGTGATGAAATATATCACCTTGCAGACCAAGCCGCTGTCGCAGTGGACCGAGGCCCCGGCCGCCAACGGCGTCATCGTCACCAACCCGCCCTACGGCGAGCGCATCTCGGTGCCCGATATGGAAGGGCTGTACACCATGATAGGCTCGACACTCAAGCACGTGTTCACGGGCTGGGAGGCATGGATAATCGGCTACCGCGAAGAATATTTCCAGAAAATCGGCCTTGCCCCCAGCGAGAAGGTCAGCCTGCTCAACGGCAGCCTCGACTGCGAGCTGCGCGAGTACGTCATCTTCGAGGGCAACAAACGCGACTTCCGCCGCGCCGGCGGCAAGCTCAAGGAGGACAAGCCCGCCCGCGACCGCAAGCCCGGCCGCAAACCGTTTGACGGCGACCGCAAGATGACGTTCAAGGACAAGGAGGAGCGCCGCCGCTTCTTCACCGGCAAAGGCAAGGACGACGGCCACAAACCCTTCGGCAAAGATGGTCGCAAGCCCTTCGGCAGGGACGACCGCCGCAAGCCTTTCGACAAGGATGCCCGCAAGCCCTTTGGCAAACCGTACGAGGAGGCCGTTGAGGAGCCCGAGAGCGAGAACCCGCTGGCAAAGCGCCGCAACCCCGACGCGCTGAAGATGCTGCAGAACAAGATGCCTTCCCTGGCAAAGAGCGAGGGTCCCATCATGCGTCCCCGCGGCTGGAAACGCAAAGACAAATAAGCCGCCCGGCCCAACGCAACGCCATAACACAACGAGGCGCCCCCGATGAGGGGCGCCTCGTTGTCGTTATGGGATGTCTCGCCTTTCCGCGTCCTGCCGCCGGAGACGGCGGGCAGGACGCGGTAGAGGGTCAGCGGTTCATCTGATAGTATTCGTAGTATTTGAGGGCGATGTCGGGGATGTCGGTGGTGATGTAGTCGGCATCCTGGCGGTTGAACCAGCCTATTTCGTCACTGGTGTTGATGGTCCAGCCGTTGACTTCGAGTCCCTTGTCGTGAGCCTGCTTGATCCACGCGGGGTTGGCTTTGAGCTTGTCGAGCTTGTAGTCGATGGAAATACCGGCCGAGAGGTTGGAGGGAGCCTTGTCGCCGCCAAGATACTGCACGGGATATTTCTGATTGGCGATGTACTGGCATGTGCCGTAGTCAAAGGCGATGAACGCCACTTGCGCCTCCACCTTCTTGGCCTTTACGCACTTGATGACCTCGGCGGCGGCAGCCTGCGTTTTGGCGGTGGTATTGTGCGTCTTGATCTCGATTATCAGCTTGACGTCGCTGGTGTTCTCGTCGCTCTTGATGATGTCGAGGAACTCGTTGAGGGCGGGCAGTACCTCGCCGTTGGAGATGGTCTTGTTGCGGACAGCCGAATACGCGTTCTGGTAAATGCTTACGTTGTCGATTTTCTCGTCGTGGTAGCAGACGCTTGCCTTGTCGGTGGTGCACCATACGTCGCACTCCGAGCCGTAGACGCCTAAGGCGATGGCGTTGCGCAACGACGAGCGCGAGTTGTGGGCCGAGCCGGCGGGTTTCCAGTGGCCGCGGTGGGCGATGACCTTGCATCCCCGGGGGAGGGTCGTGGTGACGGTGAACGAGCTGGTGCCGAGCTTCTGTACAATGTCGCCGCGTTTTACCAGGATGTCATATTTGCCGGTGGCCAGACCCGAGGGCAGCGTGGCGACACCGCGGTCGGCCTCGATGGTGGTGGGGACGGTGACGACGGTGCCCGACGAGTTGCGCAGCTGGATGACGTCGCCCTCTTTCCAGCCGTGGCCCCAGACGGGCATGCGTGCGCCGGCTTTGACGGCGATGTCGCTGAGCACAAACTCGTTGCTGATGGGCACCGAGTAGGTGCTTACGCCCTTGTGGACGTCGCGGTAGAGCAGGTAAACGTTCTCCTCGCTGAGCGGCTTGTCGTAGATGCGGGCCACGGCGATGTCGCCGCGCCATCCATGCGAGACGGCGTTGTTGGCTGCGGGGTCGCCGCCGATGGTGAATTTGGTGCAGCCGCTGGTGGGGAATACCAGCGAGCCGGCGGCGTCGGCGCTGCCCTGGAGGCGTCCGTTGACGTAGATGTGGCATTTGGCCGATGCCTTGTCATATACACCCACAATGTGGTAGAAGGCCTTGGGCGAGGGTACGGTGGTGCTGGTAGCCCAGCGCCAGGTGCTTTTGCCGTCGGTGCTGACGTTGGGCAGGAAGGTCAGCACGTTCTTGCCGCCGCCGTTGGCGGTCTTGCAGATGAGGAAGCCGGTGCCGCCGCCCTGGTGCGAGCTGAAGGGCTTGATTTCGGCATCGGCCATGGGGCTTATGTAGTTGGCCATGATGACGGCCTCCATGGTGTGGCCGTCGGCAAGGCCGTTGCGGATGGTGTTGTTGTTGGTGTAGTCGACGCGGTACCACTCCGAGACGTTGGAGCCGCCCCATTCGTTGGTGAACTGTGCCACGTAGCGTCCGAACTCGGGGCTGTAATATGTGGACGTGGCGCCACGCTCGACGGTGGAGTGCAGGGGCGAGATGTCGGAGGCCGTGCCGTCGGCGCCAAACTCTACGTCGAGCAGGTCGGCCTTGGGCAGAAGCGGGGTGTTGAGGCCCTGGACGCCGTGCTCGACACCGCGGTAGAGTGCCTCCACCTCTTTGGTCTCAAGAGGTTTACTATAGATGCGTGCCACGGCGACGTCGCCGTTCCAGGCCTGCTCGACAGCGTTGTTGGTGTTGGGATCGCCGCCGATGGTGAAGCGTGTGCAGCCGGTGATGGGGAAGATGAAGTCGCCGGGCGAGGCCACCTCGCCCTCGAGCACGCCGTTGACGTAGATGCGGCTCACGCCCTTCTCCTTGTCGTAGACGCCGACGATGTGGTAGTAGGCCTGGTCGGCGGGCTTGACGTTACTCGTGGCCCAGCACCAGTTGCTGCTGCCCTTGCTCGATACGTTGGGCAGGAAGGTGAGCGCGTTGCGTCCGCCGCCGTTGCCGGTCTTGCAGATCATTATGCCGGTGCCGCCATTCTGGTGCGAGCTGAAGGGCTTGACCTCGGAGTTGGCGAGGGTGGTGCCGTAGTTGGCTTTGATGACGGCCTCGATGGAGTGGCCGGCTGCCAGGGCGTCCTTGAAGGCCTTGTTGTCGGTGTAGTCTACGCTGTACCACTGGGTGGCGGTGCCGGCCCAGGGGTTGTCGAAGCTGGCCACGTAGCGGCCGAGGCTGTTGTTGTAGACGGTGCGGGTGTTGTTGCACTGGATATCGTGGTGCATTGGCGACACGTCCTCGGCCGTGCCGTCGGCCTTGAACTCCACGTCGAGCAGGTCGGCCAGCGGCATCACGTCGTCAAACACCACCGAGTCGATGCCCTCGCCGGGGATGGTCTGGATAATCTGCCTGGTTTCGTCTACCAGATGTATCTTGTTGGGTTCAAGTATGTTGAGGTGGTCGGTGCGGTCGGTCGGAACAATCTTTACGGCAGTTCCCGAGCGATAGAACACCATATTTTCGGCATCGGCCTGTACAACTGCACCGGCACATGCGGCGAGCACAGCGGCGGCCGCGGTCAATTTTGCGATTTTCACGGTTCTCTAAAAGCGATTTTGAAGGTTGAACACTTGTCGGCGCATTCGACAGCGACAACGTAAACGCCCGTGTCGGGCACTCTGAATTTTGCCGTACCGGCGGCGCCCTTCACGCGGGCGGTCTCGCGGCCGTTGATGTCGACCACCGTCACTGTCGCCGTGGCGGGCAGACCCGTCACCGTGCCTTCAAGGCCGGCGACCGACAGCTGCCAGCCGCTGTCGCTGACAATTTCCTCTACCGCGGTGGGCTTGTTCTGTGAGAACGACAGGTAGCCCGTCTCGGCGGAGTTGTAGGTGTACACCTGATTGGTGTGGGTCACAAGATTGATTTTGTCGTTGGCAAATTCGACGCGGCGTACATTGTCAACAATCTGCTGCTGCGTGCCGTCGGTACGGTAGACAGTGACCTTTTTTGACATAGCCGAATCGGGCCCGATTAACGCCGCGCCTGAAAGCACGGCCAAAGCTATTAGCTTTTTCATGTAGATTATAAATTGACGCCAAAATTGTAATGACAATGCAAATTTAACAAATGATTTGCAAACACAAGCCCCTCCCGTCCATTTTTGCTGACACATAGCAAAATAGTAAGGGGCGGCCCGGTGAGGGTCGCCCCGAAGGTGTGGGCCGCGCGGGCCGGGGTCAGCAGAGGTAGTAGGGCATCGAGCCGGGGAAGACGAGTAGGCCCGAGGCTACCTCCTCGGCTTTCTCCTTGCCGGCGGTGTGGGCGATGATGGCCAGTCCGAAGTAGAAGGCCGACGACGGGCCGTTGGAGGTGATGAAGTTGCCGTCAACGACTACGCGGTCGGTGTGGTACTCGGCGCCGCCGTCGATGAGGACGTCGTCAAAACCGGGGTAGCAGGTGGCTTTGCGGCCGCGCAGCAGGCCCAGGGGCGAGAGCACGGCGGCGGGTGCGGCGCAGATGGCGGCGATGTTGCCATGGTTCATGGCGTGCACGCGCAGCAGGTCGTTGAGGGGAGCGAAGGCGGCAAGGTTGGTGGAGCCGGGGAGGCCGCCGGGGAGTATCAGAAAATCGGCCTCGCCGAAATCGGTCTGCTTGAAGGTGAGGTCGGCCTCGACGGCGATGCCGTGGGCGCCGACGACTTTGCGCGTGTCGGTGATGGATACGGTGCGCACCTCAATGCCGGCGCGGCGAAGAAGGTCTACCTGGGTCAGGGCCTCGACTTCCTCAAAGCCCTCAGCTAAGAATACAAATGATGTCTTTGCCATATTGTTGCGGGTTAGTATGTGTTGGTGTTTTAAGTTGTTTGGCGGTGTCGGCGGTGTCGGCGGTGTCATCGGTGTTGACCGTCAGAGGCATTCCAATGACAACGGTTAAAATGTAGTTACAGATTGTTGGAAATTCAGCAACCTCGTTGCTAAGGTACGGTTTTAATTTTCAAAAGATGTATTTTTGTACTGAAAAATTCACTTCCGAGCCAAAAAACTGCCTTTTTGCAGCGGGACTACAAAGATAAAACCCCTGCGAGGCAACAATTGTTGACTCGGGGCAGCACCACAACCACCACAAAAACCACTCTTCACCATGCGTGACTTAAAACACACAATAACGACAGTGCTGACGGCCGTGGCCGCCGTACTTGTCCTCACGGGCTGCTCGAAGGAGCAATGGCGCAAGGCCCAGGGCTCGATATGGGGCACAACATACACCATAACCTATTACAGCGACCGCGACCTCGGCGACTCCATCGTGGCCGAAATGTCGCGCGTGGACAAGGAGCTGTCGATTTTCAACCCCGAGAGCAATGTCTCGCTCATCAACGCCAACAAGACCGACCTGCTGTCGCCGATGACGAGCGAGATTTTCCAGGAGTCGCGCAACATCAACAAAATCACCGACGGGATGTTCGACCCCACCATCGGACCGCTGTCCGAGCTGTGGGGCTTCGGCAGCACAAAGCGCGACCCGGGCCAGGCCGTCGACTCGGCTGCCGTGCAGGAGTGTCTGGGTGCCGTGGGCATTGACGAGTGCACCGTCAGCGCCAAAACCTTACGCATCGTCAAGAAACGCGAGGACACGCGCTTCGACTTCGGTGCGATAGCAAAGGGATATGGCGTGGACTGCGTGGCCAATGTGCTCAAGCGCAACAAGGTGACAAATTACATGGTCGAGGTTGGCGGCGAAATGGCGATGTCGGGCTACAACCCGTCCGGCAAAGAGTGGTATGTGCAGATCGACAGCCCCGAGAGCGGCACATCGGAGCACGTCGCCCTCACCAGGGTGCATCTCACCGACTGCTGCGTGGCCACCAGCGGCAACTACCGCAACACCCGCACCCTTGCCGACGGCCAGCGCGTGGGCCACACCATCTCGCCCGTAACGGGCTACCCCGTGCAGACCGACGTACTGTCGGCCACCATCGTCGCCAAGCAGTGCGTCATCGCTGACGCCCTCGCCACCGCCTGCATGACCATGAACAGCGACGCCGCCCTGCGCATGCTCGCCGGCTCGCCCTGCCTCTCCGCCCTCCTGCAGGTATCGCGCCCCGGCGGCCGTATCGAGACCGTCACCTACGGCCCCGCCTTCGCCGCCAAGTAATGTCCCAAGCAAATTTTTGCGATGTAAAAAAATTAATGGCGAGGAGATGCACTGTGAAACATCTTCCCGCCGCGGGTAGAGGCTGGCTATAATAATAACAGAACAGCTAAAGTAGGTAGCTAAATTAGCTATAGTAGCTAAAATAGCTAAAGTAGCTAAGGTAGCTATTTTAGCCCGGTTGGCTTTCCCAACGAGCACTCGGATGAAATTATCAACTTCTTTATAAACCGGTCTACTAATGCATCGGCTGAATCCATGAACTCCAAAATAAAGGCATTCAGGGCAAAGCTGCATGGTGTCAACGACTCTAAATTCTTTATCTTTCGACTCTGCAATCTATATGCCTAAACACAGCTTTATTACTATGCGCCGACTTTTGTAGTGACTTTACGAAAATGGGGTTAAAATTAAAATCGCTAACAATCTATAATTGAGATTGTTAGCGATTTTGTGGGTGGTACCACCAGGAATCAGTCGGGCAAACGTTAAACAGCACAAGGCGATGCGCCGTGCCTGTGAATCGGTAGGCTACAGACACTGTTTATCGCCAGAATTATCACATCATCTGGACGCAAGCGGTGGTGATAAGGTTGTGTGAGGTAATACGCCCGGCGCACTGCCTCACGCTCCTGTCGCCACAGCGTCTTAT
>SFLG01000006.1 GCA_004553485.1 Bacteroidales bacterium
ATTTGCAAAAAACATAACTGACATGGGACAATTAGTAGCCATAGTAGGACGCCCCAACGTGGGCAAGTCGACCCTCTTTAACCGCCTCACCAAAAGCCGCACGGCTATTGTCGACGAGACCGCCGGCACCACCCGCGACCGCCAGTACGGCAAGGTGGACTGGCAGGGTCGCGAATTTTCGATTGTCGACACCGGAGGCTGGGTAGTGAACAGCGAGGACATCTTCGAGGGCGAGATCAACAAACAGGTCGAGCTGGCCATCGAGCAGGCCGATGTCATCCTCTTTGTCGTCGACGCCATGAACGGCGTCACCGACCTTGACGAGCACGTCGCCCGCATCCTCCGCCGCTCCAAAAAACCCGTCGTCCTGGTAACCAACAAGGTCGACTCCAACGAGTGGGTCTACAACGTGCCCGAGTTCTACAAGCTCGGCCTGGGCGACCCGTGGCCCGTCAGCGGCATCAACGGCTACGGCACCGGCGACCTCCTCGACGAGGTGGTCAAGGACCTGCCGCCCGTCGAGGACAGCGACGAGGAGCTGGAGGAGATACCAAAGTTCGCCATCGTCGGACGCCCCAACGCCGGCAAGTCGAGCCTTATCAACGCCTTCATCGGCGAAGACCGCCACATCGTCACCGACATCGCCGGCACCACCCGCGACTCGATATACACCCGCTACGACAAGTTCGGCTTTGACTTCTATCTGGTCGACACCGCCGGCATACGCAAGAAAAACAAGGTCAACGAGGACATCGAATACTACTCGGTGATACGCTCGATACGCGCCATCGAGGCCTCGGACGTCTGCATCCTGATGATCGACGCCACCCGCGGCATCGAGGCCCAGGACGTCGCCATCTTCTCGCTCATCCAGCGCAACAAAAAGGGCCTGGTGGTAGTGGTCAACAAATGGGACCTGGTCGAGGACAAGTCGGTGGCCGCCATCCGCCACTACGAGGAGGCCATCCGCAACCGCTTCGCCCCCTTCACCGACTTCCCCATCATCTTTGCCTCGGCAATGACCAAGCAGCGCATCTTCAAGGTCATCGAGACCGCTGTCGACGTCTACAAGAACCGCCGCCGCGTCATCCCCACCTCGCAGCTCAACACCTACATGCTCGAGGCCATCGGCGCATATCCCCCGCCCGCAAACAAGGGCAAGTTTGTAAAAATCAAGTATGTGACAATGCTCAAAGGCGCGCAGGTGCCCACCTTCATCTTCTTCTGCAACCTGCCCCAGTGGGTCAAGGAGCCCTACCGGCGCTACCTCGAGAACAAGATACGCGAGAAGTGGGACTTCTCCGGCACCCCCATCAACGTCTTCATGCGCGAAAAGTAGCCCCGCCGGGCCTGTTCTTCAAAAAGAATGTTAACCGGGCTGCCGTTTTTTCTGCCAATCCGTCGTTTTTTCGCCACAAAACCTTACCTTTGCCGCGATAATCCTATCACTGGCAGAAAAATTCATCCCTCTCCCCCTATTTTTCACCTCTCCCCTCACCTCTGCCCGCAACACCTTTGACAGGTTATGAACAACATTCTGACAACACTTATCGAGCGGCAATGCTCGCGCTACGGCGACCGTGCGGCAATGTACCGGCGCCATGACGGCCAGTGGCAACCCCTGTCGTGGAACGCCCTGCGCCAGCGCACTCTCAACGTCGCATACGCCCTCGAGACCCTCGGACTGCCCGAGACAGGCATGACGGCCATCTTCAGCGCCAACTGCCCCGAGTTCCTCATCACCGACTTCGCCGCTTACGCCAACCGCGCCGTCCCCGTGTCGATTTACGCCACTTCCAGCGCCGACCAGGTGCGGTACATCATCAACGACTCGCGCGCGTCGATAATCTATGTGGGCAACCAGCAGCAGCTCGACATCGTAATCTCGGTCCTCCCCGACTGCAAGACCCTCCGACACATCATCGTCCTCGACAGCAAAGTCGACATCGGCGACGGCCTCAGCCCCGACGGCAAGGTCAACATCATGACCTTCGCCTCGCTCGAAGGCCTTGGCGCGGCAGCCTCCACAGCCTGCCGGCGCGCCGTGGCCGAGCGCACGGCGGCCGCCACCGAGGACGACATCGCCACCCTCATCTACACCTCCGGCACCACCGGCGAGCCCAAAGGCGCCGTGCTGCCCCACTCGTGCTTCAACGCCGCCCTGCGTCTGCACCACGAGCGCCTCACAAGCCTCTCCGACGAGGACACGTCGATTTGCTTCCTGCCCCTGAGCCACATCTTCGAGAAGGCATGGACCTACTTCTGCCTCGACGCCGGCATCCGCGTCTACGTCAACGAAGACCCCAAGGTGATACAGGAGTCGCTGGCCGAGACACACCCCACCTGCATGTGCTCGGTGCCCCGTTTCTGGGAAAAAGTGCACACCGCCGTCCACGACCAGATCCAGCACATGTCGTGGGCAAAGCGCCTGCTGGTAAAGCGCGCCCTGCACGTCGGACACCGCCGCAACATCGACTACAAACGTCTGGGCCTCAAGGTGCCCCCGCTGCTCGAGTGGGAGTATAAATTCTTCGACAAGCGCGTCTTCAGGCTGTTGCGCCGCGCCATCGGCTTCACCAACCCCAACATCTTCCCCACCGCCGGCGCCCCCCTCAGCCCGAGCATCGTCGAGTTCTTCCAGACCACCGGCCTCAACATCATAATCGGCTACGGCCTGTCAGAGACCACCGCCACCGTCACCTGCTTCCCCTACGTGGGCTGGCAGCCCGGCACGGTGGGCACGCTGCTGCCCGAAATCAAATGCCGTATCGGCGAGGACAACGAAATCCAGGTCAAAGGCCCCACCGTCATGCGCGAGTACTACAACAAGCCCGCCGAGACCGAGGCCGCCTTCACCGACGACGGCTGGTTCCGCACCGGCGACGCCGGCTACTTCGACGCCCGCGGCGACCTTGTGCTCACCGAGCGCATCAAGGACCTCTTCAAGACCTCCAACGGCAAGTACATCGCCCCCCAGGTGCTCGAAAGCCGCCTCGGCGAAGACCGCTACATTGAGCAGGTGGCCATCATCGGCGACCAGCGCAAGTACGTCTCGGCAATCGTCGTACCCGCCTTTGCCGCCCTGCGCGAATATGCCCGCAAGAAGAAAATCGCCTTCCGCACCAACGCCGACCTCATCCGCAACAAAGACATACGCTCGCTCATCGAGGCCCGCATCGAAAAGCACCAGGCCGACCGCGCCGGCTTTGAGAAAATCAAGCGCTTCACCCTGCTCCCCCACGAGTTCACCATCCAGGCCGGCGAGCTCACCAACACCCTCAAGCTGCGCCGCCCCGTCATCAACCGCAACTACGCCGAGCAAATCGAGGCAATGTACGTCTGACGGCCCACCGGCACAGCCGCCCCGACAAACCCGCGCCACAGCGCAAATTCGTCACACAGCCATACCGCCCGCAGCCGCCATCAACGGCCTGCGGGCGTTGTTTTTGCACAAAAATGGGCCGAAGGGTCGGTTTTTTCGGAGAATTTTCGGTAACTTTACGGCAAAATAAACCAAAAAAGTAAAAACATGTTCAAGAATCAACCCAAAGGCCTGATTCCTGCGGCATTGAGCAACATGGGCGAGCGTTTCGGCTATTACATCATGAACGCCGTCCTCGTTCTGTTCCTCTGCTCGAAATTCGGCCTCTCCGGCGAGACAAGCACGCTCATTTACTCGTTCTTCTACGCCGGCATCTACATCCTGAGCCTTGTCGGCGGTATCATCGCCGACCGCACGCAAAACTACAAGGGCACCATCATCAACGGCCTGGTTATCATGACCGTAGGCTACGTTATCCTGGCCATTCCCATCCTCCACACCTCGGACAACCACACATGGCTGCTGGTGCTGACATGCGTGGCCCTGTTCCTCATCGCCTTCGGCAACGGTCTGTTCAAGGGCAACCTCCAGGCCATCGTGGGCCAGCTGTATGACAACCCCCAGTATGAGAAACAGCGCGACTCGGGCTTCCAGATTTTCTACGTCTTCATCAACATCGGCGGCCTCATCGCCCCCTTCGTGGCTCCCATGCTGCGCTCGTGGTGGCTCAACGTACACAGCATGGTGTACAACGCCGACTTCCCCGAGCTGTGCCATAAGTTCCTCAGCGCCTCCGACTCGATGACCGTCGAGAACATGAACAACCTCACCACCCTGGCCACCGCCGCCGGACACCAGGCCGGCACCGACCTGCAGGCCTTCTGCACCCAGTACCTCGAGGTGTTCAACACCGGCATCCACTACTCGTTCATCGCTTCGGTGGCCGCCATGCTCATCTCGCTCACCATCTTCCTCGTCACCAAAAAGGCTCTGCCCACACCCGCAGCACGCGCAAAGGCCGAGACAAAGAAATACACCAAAGAGGAAATCCAGAGCCAGGCCAAGGAAATCAAACAGCGCATGGCCGCTCTCTTCGCCGTCCTCGGCATCGTGATTTTCTTCTGGTTCTCGTTCCACCAGAACGGCACCTCGTTGTCGCTCTTCGCCCGCGACTTTGTCAAGACCGACACCATCGCGCCCGAAATCTGGCAGGCCGTCAACCCCTTCTTCGTGATTGTGCTGACGCCGCTGATCATGCTGCTCTTCGGCACCCTCAGCAAGCGCGGCCGCGACATCTCCACCCCTAAGAAAATCGCCATCGGTATGGGTCTGGCCGGCATCGCCTACCTCTTCCTTGCCGTATACTGCGCAATTCAGGGCTATTCCTCGGGCGACGCCTTCCGCGAGCTCGCTCCCGCCGCCAAGGAGGGTCTCAAGGCCGGTCCGTGGGTACTGATAGCGCTGTACTTCTTCCTCACCGTGGCCGAGCTGTTCATCTCGCCGCTGGGCCTCAGCTTCGTCTCGAAGGTTGCGCCCAAACACCTGCAGGGCCTCTGCCAGGGTCTGTGGCTCGGCGCCACCGCCATCGGAAACCTGCTGCTGTGGATTGGCCCGCTCATGTACAACAAGTGGCCCATCTCGTACGCCTGGGGCGTCTTCCTGGCCGTATGCCTCCTGTCTATGGGCGTAATGTTCGGCATGGTTAAATGGCTTGAGCGCGTAACAGCCGACTGACAGCCGGCTCCCCAAACGCCAAGGCGTTTGGGGGCAGAGCTACGGTAGCTATCTCAGCTATCTTAGCTATCTCAGCTTATTAGCTTACCCCCCTACAGCCTTCGGGCCGCCGGCACAGCCCGGGCCCGAAGGCCGTTTTTTTGTTAATATTTGTAAAACTCAGCCACGTTTGAGATAACTGCGGTAAATTTGTAGTAATGAACGATACAAACGAAACAACCGATAAGACAATCGGCGGCAACGACTGCCGGCAGCCGCTCGTGGGCATGACCCTGGCGCAGCTGCAGGAGGTGGTGGCCTCGCTGGGCCTGCCGCGCTTCAACGCCGCACAGATAGCGCGCTGGCTCTACGTGGCCCGCGCCACTGACATCGAGCAGATGACCGACCTGTCGAAGACCGCGCGCCAGAAGCTCGCCCAAGGCTACACCGTGGGGCGTCAGGCGCCGCTGTCGGCGCAGCGCAGCACCGACGGCACCGTCAAATACCTCTTTGACAGCGGCTGCGGCCTCGACGTGGAGGCAGTGTACATCCCCGACAAAGACCGCGCCACGCTGTGCGTGTCGTCGCAGGCCGGATGCAAGATGCACTGCGCCTTCTGCATGACAGGCCGCCAGGGCTTCCACGGCAACCTCTCCGCCGCCAACATCATCAACCAGGTGCTAAGCGTCGAAAACTCCGAAAAGCTTACCAACCTGGTATTCATGGGCATGGGCGAACCCTGCGACAACCTGCCGGCCGTCCTCCAGGCCATTGAGGTGCTGACGGCACCGTGGGGCCTGGCTTGGAGCCCCAAGCGCATTACGGTGTCGTCGATAGGCAAGCTGCCCGAGATGCGCGAGCTCATCAAGAACACCCGCGTGCACATAGCCCTCAGCGTCCACGCCCCCTTCCCCAGCGAGCGCGAGCAGCTGATGCCCGCACAGAAGGCCTGGCCGCTGACAAAGGTGATGGACATGCTGCGCCAGTTCGACTTCGCCCACCAGCGCCGCCTCTCCGTGGAGTATATAATGTGGGACGGCGTCAACGACGACCAGCGCCACGCCGACGCCCTTGCGCGCCACCTGCGCGCCACCTCCGCCCGCGTCAACCTCATACGCTTCCACGCCATCCCCGGCAGCGAGCTGCGGCCGTCGCCACGCCCCGTCATGGAGGCCTTCCGCGACCGCCTCAACAGCCTCGGAATCACCGCCACCATCCGCGCCAGCCGCGGCGAGGACATAATGGCCGCCTGCGGCATGCTCGCCGGCAAAAACAACGAAACCCCCTAACCCTCAGAGCACTCTGATACCTCTGATAAACCCCTCCACCGTCAATGAAAATCGCAATCACAGCAGGCGACCCCAATGGCATAGGCTACGAGGTTATCCTCAAAGCCCTCGAAGACCCCAAAATTTTTGAACTCTTCACCCCCGTCATCTACGGCTCGGCACGTGCCGCCACGCACTACCGCCGCATGATGGACCTGCCCGGCGTGCAGCTCAACCAGATAAACGACGCCACACAGGCCAAGGACGGCTTTGCCTCGATAATCAACGTCACCGACGACGTGCAGCCCGAGCCCGGCGTGAGCAGTCCCCAGGCCGGCAAGGACGCCCTGGCTGCCCTTGAAGCCGCCGTGGCCGACCTGCGCGCCGGAAAGGTGGACGCACTGGTCACTGCTCCCATCAACAAAAAGAACATCCAGAGCGAGACATTCGCCTTCCCCGGCCACACCGAATACCTCGAGGCCAGCTACGGCGACGGCGCCAAGGCGCTGATGATACTCGCCACCGAGAAACTGCGTGTGGCCCTCGTAACCACGCACCTGCCCATCGGCCGCCTCAGCGAGGCCATCACCCGCGAGAACATCGTGGAGAAGCTGCGCATCTTCGCCTCCAGCCTCCACCGCGACTTTGCCTGCGACAACCCGCGCATCGCCGTCCTCGCACTCAACCCCCATGCCGGCGAGGAAGGTCTGTTAGGCACCGAGGAGACCGAGGTGATAGCCCCCGCCATCGCCGAGGCCCGCGAGGCCGGCATCCAGGCCTTCGGCCCCTACCCCGCCGACGGCTTCTTCGGCTCGGGCGCCTACACCCGTTTCGACGGCGTGCTGGCAATGTACCACGACCAGGGTCTGGCTCCATTCAAGACCATCGCCATGGACCGCGGCTTCAACTTCACCGCCGGCCTACCGTACGTGCGCACCAGTCCCGACCACGGCACGGGCTACGACATCGCCGGCCAGGGCGTGGCATCGGCACAGTCGATGCGCGAGGCCATCTACGCCGCCATCGACATCGTGCGCAACCGCGCCATCGAGGACGAGGCCCACGCCAACCCTCTCAAACGCCAGTACCGCCCCGACGACAAGAAGCGCCAGGACAAGCAGCGTCGCGACAACACCCCCGCCGCCGACAACACCGCCGCCGAGGCGCCCGCCGACAAACCGGCCAACGACTGAGAAAACAGCATATACTAACGTAACAGCACTTTTACCGTGAATTTCGCAATAATCGCCGCGGGCGAGGGCTCGCGCCTCGTCCAGGAGGGTGTGGCCCTCCCCAAACCTTTGGTAGACCTTGACGGCAGGCCGATGATAGGCCGCCTGCTCGACATATTTGAAGACTGCGGCGCCGAGTCGGTGTCGATTATCGTCAACGAACAGATGACACAGGTGCGCGCCTACCTTGAAGAGCGTATGAAGACGTCAAAGACGCCCATCCGCCTGGTGGTGAAGAGCACACCCAGCTCGATGCACTCGTTCTACGAGGTGTCGCGCAACTTCCCCGCCGGCTCGAAGTTTATCCTCACCACGGTCGACACCATCTTCCGCGAGGACGACTTCCGCGCCTACGCCCGCGCCTTCGAGGAGGACGACACCGTGGACGGGTACATGGCCGTCACCTCGTTCATCGACGACGAAAAGCCCCTGTACATCGATGTCGACAAGGACATGCTCATCACCGCCTTCCGCGACGAACCCTTCGACGGCGTGCGCTACATCTCGGGCGGTATTTACGGCCTCACCCCTCCCGCCATCAAGATACTTGAGGAGTGCATGAGCCTTGGTGTCAGCCGTATGCGCAACTACCAGCGCGCCCTCGTCGCCGCCGGCCTGCGCCTTCGCGCCTGTCCCTTCCCCAAGATTGTCGACGTCGACCACGCCGGCGACATCGCCACCGCCCGCGCCTTCATCGCCGCCGGCAAGTAACCCCAAGCGCCCGTGCGCCTGCACCGTGCCCGGCACCGAGCCTGCACCGTTATCGGTCGAGCTCGACCGATAACAGTCACGCGCCCCGTTGCCGCGCCCTCCGGCCCGCCCCTCTTTGCCTAAAAAACTATAAAACGCGGGGGCGGTGCTTTGAGGCTGTGCGGTTTTTGTGTAACTTTGCACGCTGAAATACGCATTTTGCTCTCATTTTTCCAATAGCCAAACGGCCTAACGCCGCATAATTTACACATCTCTTTGCAAAAGTCTTCTATAAACAACAACTCCGCCGCGGGGGACAACGCCACACTGGTGCCGCAGATGCCCCTGTGGCTGTCGGTGCTTCCCATCACGCTGCTGTTAGGGGTGCTCATACTCCTCATCGTCACCATCGGCCCGGACGCCATCAACCAATGGAGCCCCCTCGTGCTCCTGGGCTCGGCAGCCCTCGCCGTCGCCCTGGCCCTGCCCACGCGCCGGCTCACCCGTGGCGCCATGCGGCGCGGCATACGCATAAGCTGCACGCAGATACTGCCCGCGGTGCCCCTGCTGGCGCTGATAGCCCTGGTGTCGACCACCTGGATGCTCAGCGGCATCGTGCCCACGCTCATCGACTACGGCCTCAAATACCTAAACCCCACCCTCTTCCTGTCGCTGACGTGCATCTGCTGCGCCCTCGTGTCGCTGCTCACCGGCAGCTCGTGGACCACTATCGCCACCATGGGCGTCGCCTTCATGGGCATCGGCACGGTGCTGGGCTACAGCGAGCCGTGGACAGCCGGCGCTATCATCTCAGGCGCCTATTTCGGCGACAAGGTTTCGCCGCTGAGCGACACCACCGTCGTCGCCTCGTCAAGCTGCGGCGTCGACCTCTTCCGCCACATACGCTACATGTTCGTCACCACCACACCGGCGCTGCTGGTAGCCCTGACGGTGTTCACCATCGTCGGCTTCACCTCGGGCGGCGGTGCCGACCACGTCGGCGACCCCGAGCTGCTGGGCGCCCTGCACTCCACCTTCAACATCACGCCGTGGGTGCTGGTGGTGCCGCTGATAACGGGCATACTCATCGCCTGCCGCATCAACACCCTGCTTGTGCTGTGCGTCAGCGCCGCCCTCGGCACCGCCTGCATCTGGATTGCCCAGCCGCAGTTGGCCGCCGGGCTCAACCCCGTGACGGTGCTCCTCAGCGACACCACCCTGTCGACGGGCAGCGCACGCCTCGACGAGCTTGCCGCCACCTCCGGCCTGATGGGCATGGTGCCCACTATCTGCCTGGTGCTGTGCGCGATGGTCTTCGGCGCCGCAATGCTGGGCACCGGCATGCTGGCCTCGATTGCCGGGGCCTTTACACGCCGCCTGCGCCGCCGCACAAGCATAGTCGGCGCAACGGCCTGCTCGGGCTTAGCGCTCAACTGCTGCACGGCCGACCAATATCTGGCGCTCATTGTCGGCGCCAACATGTACCGCGATGTATACAGTAAATTCGGCCTGGAGCACCGCCTGCTATCGCGCACGCTCGAAGACTCGGTGTCGGTGACCTCGGTGCTCATCCCCTGGAACAGCTGCGGCGTCACCCAGAGCGCCGTCCTGGGCGTAGCTACCCTGAGCTACCTGCCCTGCTGCGTCTTCAACTACCTGTCGCCGGTGTTCACCATTATCGTGGCGCGTCTGGGCTGGAAAATCCCCGCGCCCGTGCTGCCCGCCATCGACACCGAAGCCAGCTCTTAGATCACAATTCCCTCTTGTTTAGCGATATAGCGCGGCACAGCGTCCGCGCTGTTGGGGCCGATGACCACATCGGCCTTTTCTTTTACCTGCGGCAGGGCGTTTTCGACGGCCACGGCAGTGTCGGCCACGGCAAACATCGACAGATCGTTGAGGTTGTCGCCGAAGACCACCAGCCGGTCGGCTCCCGAGCGCCGCTTGAGCTCGCTCACCGCCGACGCCTTGTCCACCTTGTCGGCAAAGACCTCGATGAGGCCGATGCCCGGGTCGTATGTGTCGCGGTAGTTCGAGATATAGCATCCCGGCAGGTCGTACAGACGGGCCGCGATGCGGTCAACCGTGGCGGGATCGCCCATCGCGAAGTAGAGGATGTGGCAGCTGTCCAGACCGGCGTCGGGAGTGGCCCCGAGGTGGAAATATTTGAGGGGGAGGTGGCTACGCTCGTGGTAGAACCGGCGCTCGTAGTCGTTGAGCAGCTGGCCCGAATGGTACACCTGCAGAGGCGCCTTGACATCGGGCAGCGTGTAGACGAACGGCTTCATCGTCTCGTCGGCGAAGATGTCGTCGATAGCCCGCACAACCTCCGGAGTTATGAACTTGACGTTGCGGTAAGCCTTTGCGGCAAAGTCCCAGTCGGCCGCCCCCGTCATCACCACGCCGGGCAGGGGGATGTTGCAGTCGGCAAGCAGAGGGTCGACGGTAGCCGGCGTTCGGGCAGTGGCGCAGGTCACCATCACGCCGTCTGCGGCAAGGCGTCGCATTATACGCGCCGTCTCGGCGCTGACGGTGGCATTGGGGGCGAGGAGGGTTCCGTCAAGGTCGGTTACATAGAGGGTCCGGCTCATTGTGCTGTATAAATTATTGGGCTGTCTATGTCTAAGTAGCTGACAAAAAACAATACGGGAACAGGGCTTAGTCTGTTCAATAAATTTCCCAACTACTTTTCAGACTTGTCGTGCGCCTCGGCCATGGCCTTTTTCTGCACAAAGGGCAGAGCTATCGACACATAGCACAGCACGGCGCCGCCGGCGAGGGTGAAGGCCAGCCAGTCCTGGGTGGTGTTGGAGAACCAGACAAAGAAGGCTGCCACGCAGAAAAACACCGAGCTCCATATCTGCAGCCGCAGCAGGCGTTTCACGCGCAGGAAGGGTGTGTCTGTGCGGTCGAGGATTCGGCCGACAAGCGACATCACGGCACCCGTGGTATAGACGATGCGGAAGAGGAGCGCGTGCTGCGCACCCGTGAAGACAGGCAGTGCCACGCCCGCGCATATCAGCAGCAGGCCGACGTAGATGAGTATGTTGACAAAAATTTTCATTATCGGGGTGGGTTATCGGAGAATTGGGAGTTGTGGGAGAGCTCAGAGTTATCAGGGTTATCAGAGGACTCTGAGAACTACGGGGGGAGGGGGAGGCTTGGCCGGGACGCCGGATAGTCGACTGTTACTTAAACAGGTAAACCTCCTCGTCGGGGGTGTTCATGTTAAAGTGCTCGCGCACGACGCGTTCGATAATCTCCGGGTCATGATTGTCCAAGCGGCGGTTGAGGTCCTGATAATACAGCATTGTGTCGCGGTTGACCTGTATCTCGGCGTTGAGGCTGTCGATGGTCTGCTGGTAGGCGTAGATACGCGACGAGGAGTTCTCCTGGAAGAACAGCAGGTAGAGGATGGCGCCCACGAGGACGACAGACCAGATTGAGATGTAGCGGCGGCCCCAGGAGAGGATTGTGCGTGACATAGGTAAACGGTAGGATGATTATTCTTTGCAAATATCGTGTTTCGTGGCGTAAAATGCAAACCGTGGGGTCAGAAACGTTCGTGGCGGGGAGCGACGGCGGTCTTTTCCCACTTGTACATTTTGTCCGAGGGGCGGATTTTGACCGGCACGGCGATGGAGAAGGCATCGCCCTTGACGGCCTTTTCTACGGGCTTGAGGTCGACGCGGATTTCGGTGACGGGGACGATGACGGCGCCGGTGGTGGGACCGGTGATCACTACCTCGTCGCCCACGTGCAGCTCGCCGGCCTCCATCAGGAACTCGCCCACGCCTATGCCCGAAAAATATTTCACGCCCTTGGCGACATACTGCTTGACGCGCGTGGCCGACGAGCCGTACTTTGCCGACCACTCGCCCAGGCGCTGTCCCTGATAGTATCCGTCCCAGAACCCGCGGTTGAAGATGCGTCCGAGCCGCTCGTCCCAGCGGTTGGGGTCGTCGAGGTATGTGCCGTCACAGATGGCCTGCAGGGCCTGCGAGTAGCACTCGACAGCTTCGCGCACATATTCGGGCCCGCGGGCACGGCCCTCTATCTTGAACACGGTCACGCCGGCGTCCACCATCTTGTTGAGGAAGTGGATGGTTTTCAGGTCTTTGGGCGACATCAGGTATTTGTTGTCGACCTCAATCTGGTTGCCGGTCTCGGTGTCGGTGAGGGTGTACGAGCGACGGCAGATCTGCGTGCAGGCGCCGCGGTTGGCGCTCGAGTTCATGGCGTGCAGCGACATATAGCACTTGCCGCTGACGGCCATGCAGAGGGCGCCGTGGCAAAACATCTCGAGGCGCACGCGGCGGCCCGACGGGCCGCGCAGGTCGTCGCTGACGATGCGGCGGTGTATCTCGGCCACCTGCTCCATCGACAGCTCGCGCGCCAGCACCATCACGTCGGCCCAGCGGGCGTAGAACTTCAGCGTCTCGTAGTTGGAGATGTTGGCCTGGGTGGAGATGTGCACCTCGACACCTTGGCTGTGTGCGTATTCGATGATGGCGGGGTCGCTGGCGATGATGGCGGTGATGCCGGCCTCGCGCGCCGCCTTGACGGCCTCGCGCGCCTGCTCCATCTCGTTATCGTACAGTATGATATTGAGTGTCAGGTAGGTGCGCACGCCGTTATCGCGGCATACGCCGACGATGTGGCGCAGGTCGTCGAGGGTGAAGTTCAGACTTGAGCGCGACCGCATATTCAGCTGCCCCACGCCGAAGTAGACGGCGTCGGCGCCGGCGGCGATGGCGGCGTGCAGGCTCTCGAACGAGCCCACGGGGGCCATTATCTCGAAATCGGATCGTTTCATCAGTGGGCGTTTATGGCGTAAGGGTTAAAGTCGAATTTGCAATTCGCGAATTGCAAACGTGTATTTACCCAGCAAGGCCGGCAGTCCCGTCGGGGTCTGCCAGCCTGTCAGGCGTGGTTATCGGTGGTGCCGAAATCAGTTGCCTTCCGAACCGGGATCGGTAACGGCGGGGTTCTCGGCAGCCTTCTCGGCCTCGGTGCCGAAGTTCTGTGCGGGAGCGGGAGCGGCAGTCTGCTGCTGCTTGCCGTTGTCCTGGGTGGCACGGGCCTGGCGTGTTCCGCTGGGGAGGGTGTAGGCGGTGCAGACGCTGAGAACAAGGATGAGTGCTGCAAGGGTCCAGGTGGTCTTCTCCAGGAATGTGTTAGTGCCACGGACACCCAGAACCTGGTTGCCGGCGCCGAACTGCGACGACAGGCCGCCGCCCTTCGACTTCTGAATCAGCACAATGCCAATCAGCAGAATGGCTACGATAACTGTAAGGATGATAAATACAATATGCATTTTTCTATATATGTTTTTTCGATTTTACGAAATGTGATATTTCAACTGATCTATTTTTCTGTTTTGTGCCACCGGCGGGCTTCATTTGCACCGGCGGGGCGGAAATTTCGGTCTATGCGGCAAAAGACCTTGCATCCAGCTGTTTACGCCGTGCGGTCAGCCTTTTCGGGCCTCGCGTACCTGCTGAATGTGGATAATTTTCTGCAAAAACCGCAATTGGTCTGCAAAGTAAGCACTTTTTTCCGGATTATTCAAATTTAATTCGGAAATAATGTCAAAAGCCTTCTGATAGCGGCCCTGTCGGATGTAGCTTTTTGCCAGACTCTCCTGCAGCGACGACGACACGGGCGCCACAGGCGCGGGCGCGGCGGCACCGCCGGCGGGGGCAGTGGGGCTGACTGTTATCGGTCGAGCTCGACCGATAACGGTGCCGGCCTCCCCCGTGCCGGCCACGGTGCCGGCGGCAGCTGCTTCGGCGGCTTCCACAGCGGCCGCTTCGGCGGCCTCCACGGCAAAGGCTGTTCCGTCGGGGTACGAGGCGATGAAGGCGTCGAGCATGGCGTCCTGTGCCGTCGCCGGGGCGGCGGGGGAGCCTCCGCGCTCCTCCTCCTGCATGGCAAGGGTGGTGGCGTAGTCGGGGGTGGGGTTGAAAATCAGCTTTTCGAGCTGCGCCGTCTCCGAGGCGTTCTGCGAGCCGAAGGTATTGAGGAAGGTCTCGATGGCGCTGCCCGTGTCGGGACGGCGCAGGCTGTCGGCGGCGGGGTACAGCGACAGCCAGTCGTCACCCGTGAGGTTGGCAAGGGCCGACGCCGCGGCGGGGTCGGCGGCGTTGAGGGCGATGCGCTCTTTCAGCCGGCGAAGGTCGGCGGCGTCGAGGTCGCCGGCATGGTCGCGCAGCTCGAGCAGGCCGTCGAAGATGAAATATGGATTTTCTTCTTTGGTTTTCATTGGCTTAGCTTCAGTTACAACTCACCAGTTGCCGAGGGTGGCGTTGAAAATAAGGTCGACAAGCTCTTCCGAAATCTCCTGGCACAGCTGATCCTGCACGTCTATCAGCAGCTGGGTGGCGTCAAAGTCGCGGTAGGCCGAGAAGCTCTGGTCGATGCTGTTCTTGTCGTTCTTGTTGTCGACATACTTCACGCGCACAGTGATTGTCAGGCGCGTGCGCGAGGCGTAGGCGTCCTCGGTGACGGCCTGTGGCGTCAGGGCATAGCCCGTGATCTCGCCGGACAGCTCCAGGTCGCTGGCGCCGTCGGTGATAGTCAGGCGCGTGTTGCGCTGTATGTAGTCCTGCAGAGCATTTTCAAATGTCTGCTGCAGAGGGGCATACACCAGGGCGGCGCGGATGGGGAACTCTGACACGCGGATGGTCTTGTACACCGAGTAGTCGAGGGCGGCGCCGTTGAGGGTATATTTTATGCTGCACGACTGGGTGCCCAGCACCACACATAGCGCGGCAAGCAATATCTTTAAAAAACGTAGCGGCATCTTGGCGATAACGATTGGGGTTGAGAGGGAAGAGGATGGTGACGGGAGAGGCGAAGGAGGAGGGGAGAGGGTGGTGATGAGAGAAAAGAGGGAGGTGTGTAAGAGGTATGGCCTATTCGAGGTCGTACTCGCGGATTTTTCGGTACAGCGTGCGCTCCGAGATGCCCAGGTCGGCGGCGGCGGCCTTGCGGTGGCCGTCGTGGCGGATAAGGGCATCGGCTATGCGCTCGCGCTCGGTAGCCGGCTGCGCGCCGCCGGCGGTGGCGAACCCGGGGCTGAAGATGTGCCGGGCCTGGTCGGTGACCGACGAGGGCACGAGGGCCGTGGGGTAGTCGGTGACGTCGACGGTGCTGGTGAGGGGCTGCTGCACGGGGCGGCCCTGCAGGCGCTCCTCAAGCTCGTCGATGCGGGCACGCAGATTGAATATCATATTGAACAGCGCCTCGCGCTCGTCGGCATACGAGTGGCTGCCGGCACGCACGGGTGTGGCGCTCTGGGTGCCACGGGGCAGGTAGCCGTCCACGATGTCGCCGGTGACGGTGTTGCCGGCGTTGAAGAGGGCAATCTGCTCGACTATGTTCTTGAGCTGGCGCACGTTGCCGGGCCACGAATAGTCCTGGAGAACCATACGGGCACTGTCGTCAAACTCGACGGGAGCCGTGCGGTAGGTCTCGGCAAAGGTCGAGGCGAAGCGCCGCGCCATCAGCATGATGTCGGCGGTGCGGTCGCGCAAGGGCGGCACGTCGATCTGTACCGTCGACAGGCGGTAGAATAGGTCTTCGCGGAATTTGCCCTGGGCTATCGCCGCCGGCAGGTTGACGTTGGTGGCGGCCACGATGCGCACGTTGGTGCGCTGCACCTGGCTCGAGCCCACCTTCAGAAATTCGCCCGTCTCCAGCACCCTCAGCAGGCGTGCCTGGGTGGTGAGGGGCAGCTCGGCCACCTCATCAAGGAAGATGGTGCCGCCGTCGGCCTCCTCGAAATAGCCCTTGCGGGCGGCCACGGCGCCGGTGAACGACCCCTTCTCATGGCCGAACAGCTCCGAGTCGATGGTGCCCTCGGGGATAGCGCCGCAGTTGATGGCGATATAGCGGGCGTGCTTGCGGGCCGAGTTCTCGTGTATAATCTTGGGAAAGAACTCCTTACCCGAGCCACTCTCGCCGATTACCAGCACCGACAGGTCGATCGGTGCCACCACCAGCGCACGCGCCACCGCCTCGTTGAGGGCCGGCGTGTTGCCGATGATGCCAAAACGCTGCTTGGCGCGCGCAACCTCGGGCGAGGGACGGTTCTCGTCCACGCCTCCGGCATTCAGTCTTGTCAGTAATTCGGCCATATCTCTATCAAACATCATTCGCAACTGCAAAGGTAGCAATTTTTCTCGAAAATTTAGAATGGAGGATTTATAATGGAGAATTGAGACCCGGATATTTAGGTGTTATTTAGGGGGTGGGGTTGTGGGGGGCGTAAAATTTTGGTAACTTTGCGGGAGAACCATTCATTGCTCATTTACGATGCTTGACGAAAACCTGAAGAACCGCATACTCAGGCTCATACGCGCCGAGGTGGTGCCCGCCGTGGGGTGCACCGAGCCCGTCGCCGTAGCCCTGGCTGTCGCCCGCGCCACCGAACTGGCCGAGGCCGACCGACACCGCCTCGACAAAATAGAATGTCGCCTGTCGGGCAATATCATCAAAAACGCCATGGGCGTCGGCATCCCCGGCACGGGAATGACGGGCCTGCCCATCGCCGTGGCTTTGGGCGCCCTTCAGGGCCGCTCGGAGCGCGGCCTCGAGGTCCTTGCCGACGTCAGCGACGACGACGTGCGCCGCGGACGCGAGACCATCGACCGCGGCATAATCTCGATCGCCCTTGCCGACGACGCCGACGATGTGCTCTACATCGACGTCACTGTCACCGCGGCCGGCCGCAGCGGACGCGCCATCATCAGCGGCGGCCACACCCGTTTTGTCTACGAGGTCGGCAACGGCAAGACCGTCCTCGACATCCGCGGCAAACGTGGCGACGGCGCCAACGACAGCATAACGGTGCCCGAGCTGGACATGGCCACGGTATGGAACTTTGCCATGACCGTCCCGCCCGACGAGCTCGACTTTATCCTTGAGACGCGCCGCCTCAACAAACTCGCCGCCGAGCGTGCCCTGATGGCCGAATACGGCCACCGCGTGGGGCGCACCCTGCACAGCGAGCGCCAGCGCAGCATAATGGGCGACAGCATCTTCAGCCGCATCCTCAGCTACACCGCCGCGGCCTGCGACGCCCGCATGGGAGGGGCCCCCGTGGCAGTGATGTCGAACAGTGGCTCGGGCAACCAGGGCATCGCCGCCACCATGCCCGTGGTGATTTACGCCGAGGAGGTATACGCCGACCACGAGAAGACGGTGCGCGCCCTCATCCTCAGCCACCTCACCTCGATATACATCAAGCAGAGCCTGGGACGCCTCAGCGCCCTCTGCGGATGCGTGGTGGCCACCACCGGCAGCGCCGCCGGCATCTGCTACCTCATGGGCGGCGGATACGAGCAGGTGGCGGCGACGGTGAAGAACATGGCCGCCAACCTCACCGGCATGATATGCGACGGCGCCAAGCCCAGCTGCGCCTTCAAGCTCACATCGGGCGTCTCCACCGCCGTCATCTCGGCGATGGTGGCCATGGAAGGCGATGTCTGCACCAGCCTCGAAGGCATCGTCGACGAGTCGGTAGACACCACCATCAGCAACCTCACCGCCATCGGCCGCGACGGCATGACCCAGACCGACGCCATGATTTTGGGCATAATGACCGACAAAAGCAAATAAGAAGTCGTCCGAGCGGACAAGGGGCCGATAGAAGCAGATAAGAGCACGCCGGAGCAAACATGTGTCCGCCGGCCGACATGGTCCTTTCCGCCACTCTCACCCGCTCTCTTGACGGGCTAGAATTTGCGCGCATGCGGATAATTCCGTAATTTTGTACAGAAAAAAATGAACCAGACCGGCGAAACCGACACCAATGCGCCGCTGCGTGCGGCGGTTTACCTGCTGCCCGTCCCCCTCAGCGAGGGCGGCTGGCAACGGGTGTTGCCCGCGTGGAACGTCGAGGTGATGCGCCCCATCCGCCACTTCGCGGTGGAGAACGTGCGGTCGGCACGCCGTTTTCTGCGGTCGGTCATGCGCGACTTCCCCATCGACGAGTGCACCTTTGCCGAGCTGAGCGAGCACACGGCCCTGGGTGCCGTCGAGGCGCTGCTCGAGCCCGTGCGCCGCGGCTTGCCCTTAGGCGTCATCAGCGAGGCGGGATGTCCCGCCGTGGCCGACCCCGGAGCATCGGTGGTGGCGGCGGCACAGCGCGCCGGCATAGAGGTGGTGCCGTTGGTGGGTCCGTCGAGCATACTCATGTCGCTGATGGGCAGCGGATTTGACGGACAGAGCTTCGCCTTCCAGGGCTACCTCCCCGTCGACGAAGGCCAGCGCGCACGACGTCTGCGCGAGCTGGAGAAGCTGGCGGCAAAAGGACAGACACAGATTTTCATCGAGACGCCCTACCGCAACAACCGCCTGATGGCCCAGATGGCCGCGACGCTGGCGCCCGGCACCCTGGTCTGTGCCGCCTCGGACATCACCGGCCCGCGCCAGAGCATCGTCACCCTGCCCGCGGCAAAGTGGCGCTCACGCAAATACGACTTCAACAAAATTCCAACGATATTCCTCATAGGCCCGGCCACCATGCGCCCCTGAAGGGCCTAAGCAACAACGATATACCCGAATGGCAAAACCGAACTCACGCAAACGCCGCGCCCTGCGCGCCCTCGAAGACCTGCCCGGCCTGTTCGACACGGTCGACATTGACATGTCGGCTGTCGGCGACGACCGCGAGGGGGGCACGGGAGGCCAGCACCGCAAAGCCGACCAGCCGGCCGGCGGCGCCACCGGCGACGCGTCGTTCGACATCAGCCCCGAAAGCCTGCACCCGCGCGACCAGCTGATGTTTGTCTCGTTCGGCAGCGGCTCGTCGGGCAACTGCGCCTACCTTGGCAACGCCGAGGGCGGCATCCTCATCGACGCCGGCGTCGACACCGACGTCGTGGCCGAGGGCCTGGCGCGCCACAAAATCGACATGCGCAACATCGCCGGCATTCTGCTCACCCACGACCACGGCGACCACGCGCGCTCGGCCTACAAGCTGCTGCGCTACAACCGACACCTGCTGCTATACTGCACCCCGCGCTGCCTGCAGGGCCTGCTGCGCCGCTCGTCGGTGTCGCGCCGCATAACCGACTATCACAAACCCGTTTACAAAGAGTTTGAGTTTGAGGCCGGCGGCTTCACCATCACCCCCTTCGAGACCAGCCACGACGGCAGCGACAACGTCGGCTTCGCCATCCGCCACAAGGACAAGACCTTTGTCGTGGCCACCGACATGGGCATCATCACCGAACGCGCCGACCACTATATGCGCCAGGCCAACTTCCTGATGCTCGAGGCCGACTACGACGCCGAGATGCTGCGTCGCAGCAACCGCCCCGAGTACCTCAAGGCCCGCATCGCCGGCCCCACGGGACACCTCGAGAATATCGTCTCGGGCCAGTGGGCGGCCTCCGTCCTGGCCGAGAACACCGACCGGCCCGACATCCTCAGCCACATCTTCCTGTGCCACCTCAGCCAGGAGACCAACACGCCCGAGCTGGCCCTGTCCACCGTCCGCGGCGCCATCGAGGCCAAAGGCATAACGGTAGGCGACGCCACGATGAGCGCCGAAATGTCGCCCGAGCGCGTCCAGCTGGCCGCGCTGCCGCGCCTGACATCCTCGCCGCTGTACGTCCTGCGGCGAATATCCTCAAAAAAAGTCTAAAGGCGAATATCCCCCAAAAAAGTCTAACGAAAAACATGACTGACAGCGGAAAACCCATCGCGCCCATCGGCGTCTTCGACTCGGGCTTCGGCGGCCTGTCGGTGCTGCGCAGTCTGCGCGAGCGGCTGCCGCAGTACGACTACCTCTACCTCGGCGACAACGCCCGCGCACCCTATGGCACACGCTCGTTCGAGACCGTGCACCGCTTCACCCTGCAATGCGTGCGCTACCTGTTTGACCACGGCTGCCCTCTGGTAATCCTGGCCTGCAACACCGCCTCGGCAAAGGCTTTGCGCAATATTCAGCAAAACTGGCTGCCCGTCAGCGACGACCCCACACGCCGCGTGCTTGGCGTGATACGCCCCACGGCCGAGGCTGTGGCACAGACCCGCACCAACGGCCACATCGGCGTCTTCGCCACGCCGGGCACAATAGCCTCCGGCTCATACGATATAGAGATACACCACCTGCGCCCCGACTTCAAGGTGTCGGGCCACGCCTGCCCCATGTGGGTGCCCCTGGTGGAGGAGGGTTATGCCGACAGTCCCGGCGCCGACTTCTTTGTCCGCGAGGGTGTTGACGCGCTGATGGCCATCGACCCCGAAATAGACACCGTGCTGCTGGCGTGCACACACTATCCCCTGCTGTACGACAAAATTCGCGCCGCCCTGCCCGGCCACATCCGCCTTGTTCCCCAGGGACAGATTGTCGCCGACAGCCTTGCCGACTACCTGCACCGCCACCCCGAGATGGAGACGCGGCTTACACACGGCGCCTCGGTGCAGTTTCTCACCACCGACCGCGCCGAGCGCTTCGACCAGACCGCGGCCCTCTTCATGGGCCACAAAGTAGAGGCCACCCGCGTCGAGTGCTGAGGTGGCCCCTAACTGTTCCCGCTTCTGCTGAAGCGGGAACATCGTCCGCCGCAAGCGGCGGAAACAGTAACAACGGCTAACACGCACGGCTGGCACTCATGGGCTGTGCCTGCCGCTTTTTAGCCCTTCTCTTCCCCCTTTTTACGCCTGTCCTTTTTCCTGCTGTCCCTTGAAGGCTACGGCATAGTACTTCATCTGCTTGAGCATTGCCAGCAGACCGTTGGCGCGGTAGGGCGAGAGGTTGTCGCCCAGGCCGATGTCGTTGATGAAGTGCAGGTCGGCGTTGATGATTTCGTCCGGCGTGCGGTCGTCGAGCACCGACACGAGCAGGGCGATGATGCCCTTGACGATGCTGGTGTTCGAGTCGGCCTCGTATCGTACGTGGCCGTTGTCGTCGAGGTAGCTGTGCAGCCATACCGAGCTCTGGCAGCCGTCGATGAGGTACTCGGGAGTCTTGTATTTGGGGTCGAGCTCGGGCAGGTCCTGGCCCGCGTCGATGATGGCGGCGTAGCGGTCGAGCCAGTCGTCGATTTCGTTGAACTCGTCGGTTATTTCACGTTGTTTTTCTTCGATAGTCATATTTTGGGAGTGGTGGGAGGTTTGGGAGAATTGGGGCGGGTATCCAAGATGCCTTTAGGGTCTTTAAGGTTGAAATTTATACACAAAGCGCACTACCACATTGCCGACGGCGGCGAGGGTGGCGGGGTCGATGTTGTCGATGTTGTCGGCCATGGTGTGCCAGGTGGGGTTGAAAGAGTTGGTGGCGGGGTGGCCGATCTCGATTATGTCGACGGCGGGGATGCCGGCGTCGAGCAGGGGCACGTGGTCGTCGTTGACGGCACCGCCGACACGCGTCGGAAAGCGCGTGCTCTGGCCGGCGTCGGCAGCCACCTTCCACACACTCTCGGTGAGGGCGCGCGCACGGGCCTGGCTGAAATATTCGCGTGGGAAGACGGCACCCTTGCCTCCCACCATATCGAGCAGGATGGCGGCCTTGGGCAGCTTGCCGGGCTGGTAGGGCAGGTGCTGCGCAAAGTACTGTGTGCCAAGGCACCACGACTCATCGAGGTTTTCGGTGCCCGAGTCTTCGCTGTCGGCGAAGAGCAGGTCGACACCCAGTCCCGCCGGGAGCGGATTTTTGGCGAAATGCCGCGCCAGCTGCGTCAGCACGGCCACGCCGCTGCCGCCGTCATTGGCGCCGTCGATGGGCTTTTTGTGGTTTGCGGGGTCGGGGTCCTCGTCGGCCCAGGGGCGCGTGTCGTAGTGCGCCAGCAGCAGGATGCGCTTGGTGGCGCCGGCGTTGAAGCGTCCCAGGATGTTGCGCACGGGCATCGTGCCCCCGCGGTGGTCGTCGACGGTGGCCGTCTGCACGATGACGGTGTCGGCACCGGCCGCGCGCAGGGTCGAGTCGATCCAGGCGGCGCAGTTTGCGTGGGCCGCCGAGCCGGGCACGCGGGGCCCGAACTCCACCTGCGTGCGCACGTCGGCAAAGGCCGCGTTGCCGTCGAAGGCGGGCAGAGCCTCGTCCTGTGCCGTCGTGTCGGCGCCGGCGGCCGAGGCCGCGCCTGAGCCGCACGACACCGCCGCAAACATCGCGGCGACCAGTATGGCGTTGGTTAACAGTTTCATACCGTTTTTGCGTTGGTTGTCTTTATGGTAATCGGTATCATTTTCTCCGCGGCGCGGACACCGCGGCGGGTATATACGAAAAAAGGGTAAGCTTACTACATCGCACCGCTCAACGCCCTACCCTTGCTTCGGTCAAGACCTGGGGGATTTAGGTGGAGCTGGTCGTGTAGGACTTACCCGACAGCAAAGGTAGCAATTTTAGCGCCACGCCCCAAATTTTTAACCTAATTTTTGACTTGACACCGTCCCGACGGCCTGCTCGCTATATAAATAGATGTGTAATAGCCCTGAAATCTTGGTAAGAAACACTAATTTGCGTAACTTTGTGCTTTGAATAAGCGTTTTCTTTAATGCGGCCGGTCCGGACCCGGCCCGCAGCGCCGTCCCCGCATCGGGGAGGCAGAACTATCAACGAACTTAATAAAGCACAACAGCATAAACATTTATGGCACTGAATCCACTCGAGCTTAGCGAGCAGGAGATTATCCGCCGCAACAGCCTGCAGGCTCTACGCGATATGGGCATAGAGCCTTATCCCGCAGCCGAATACCCCGTCACTGCGTATTCTGACGACATTGTCAACAACTTCGACGACAACCTCGAGCCCCCGCGCGAGGTAAGCATCGCCGGACGCATCATGAGCCGCCGCATCATGGGCAAGGCCTCGTTTGTCGAGCTTATGGACTCGCACGGCCGCGTCCAGGTCTACATCTCGCGCGACGAAATCTGCCCGGGCGAGAACAAGGACCTCTACAACGTCGTGTTCAAGAAACTGCTCGACATCGGCGACATCATCGGCATCGAGGGCTACGTCTTCCGCACGCAGACAGGCGAGATCACCGTCCACGCCCGCAAGCTGACAGTGCTGTCCAAGAGCCTGCGCCCGCTGCCCATCGTCAAGGTCAAGGACGGCGTCACCTACGACGCCTTTGACGACCCCGAGCTACGTTACCGCCGCCGCTACCTCGACCTTATCGTCAACAATGGCGTGCGCGAGGTATTTGCCAAGCGCTCGGCCGTCATCCGCTCGATGCGCAACTTCTTCGACGCCCACGGCTTCATGGAGGTAGAGACCCCCATCCTGCAGCAGCTCGCCGGCGGCGCCTCGGCCCGTCCCTTCATCACCCACCACAACAGCCTCGACATCGACCTGTACCTGCGCATCGCCCTCGAGCTGTACCTCAAGCGCCTGATTGTCGGCGGCTTTGACGGTGTGTACGAGATTGGCAAGAACTTCCGCAACGAGGGCATGGACCGCACGCACAACCCCGAATTCACCCTTATGGAGCTGTACGTGGCCTACAAAGACTACAACTGGATGATGCGCTTCACCGAGCAGCTGCTCGAGAAAATCTGCCTCGACGTCAACGGCACCACCACCGTCACCCTCGGCGACCGCACCATCGACTTCAAGGCCCCCTACCCCCGCGTGACGATGCGCCAGGCCATCCTCGACCACGCCGGCATAGACATCGACGGCATGGACGAAGACGCCCTGCGCAAGGCCGCAAAAGACCTCAACATCGAGGTTGAGGACGGCTGGGGCAAGGGCAAGCTCATCGACGAAATCTTCGGCGAGACCGCCGAGGGAACTTATATCCAGCCCACTTTCATCATCGACTACCCCATCGAGATGTCGCCCCTCACCAAGAAGCACCGCGACAACCCCGAGCTGACCGAGCGTTTCGAGCTGATGGTCAACGGCAAGGAGCTTGCCAACGCCTACTCCGAGCTCAACGACCCCATCGACCAGTACCAGCGCTTTGTCGACCAGATGAAGCTTGCCGAGCGCGGCGACGACGAGGCAATGGTAATCGACCACGACTTTATCCGCGCCCTCGAATACGGTATGCCTCCCACATCGGGCATCGGCATCGGCATCGACCGTCTGGTGATGCTGATGACGGGCCAGGAGGCCATCCAGGAGGTGCTGCTCTTCCCCACCATGCGCCCCGAAAAGGTCGAGCGCCGCGACAACGCCGAGGCCTACGCCGCCCTCGGTGTCCCCGCCGACTGGGTCCCCGCCATCCAGAAGGCCGGCTTCCTCACCGCCGCCTCGCTGGCCGGCGCCGCCCCGGGCAAACTGCTGCAGGAGCTGCTCGGCCTCAACAAGAAGTTCAAGCTGGGCCTCCCCAACCCCACCATGGACCAGGTTTCGGCCTGGGTCGCCGCCGCCCAGGCCTGACCCCCGCCGCCAAACAGCTGCCCCGGCTAAAACAGCTACCTTAGCTAAAAAAGCTAATCACCTCAAACGACCTGCAATGGGAGCAGGCCGGCGGCTCGGTAATCGTCAGCGGCGAGACATACGGCCTCAACGGCATCAACGACCTCTCACTGTCCGATGCCCATCCTCGAAGGCGTATACGATATTCTCTACCGGCATGTCTCGCCCAAGCGCGCCATGCTGCGCATGGGCACCACGTTTGTGTGACGGCCGGCCGAAGCAGGCCGGTCCCTCAGCAGGCCGGCTACCGTTATCGGTCGAGCTCGACCGATAACAGTGCCTCCACCAAGGGCCTGGCAGATAGCCGGCCCTCCACCCCCGGGCCGCGCCGCCGCCCGCCGCCTCTCTCCCGTTAACTGTAAATTGTAAATTCTAAATTCAAAAATTTTCAAAATCTACCGCTATGCCACTCACTATAAGCACCACCGATGTCAAGCAGTTTGTAACCCCCGCGCAACTCGACGCCATCGTCCCCGAGGCTGAGGCCGCCCTCCGCACCGTCAACGACGGCACCGGCGCCGGTAACGACTTCCTGGGCTGGACCGACCTGCCCACGCGCACCGACGACGCCCTGCTGGATGAAATCAAGGAGGCCGCCGACGGTCTGCGCAGCCGCTGCGAGGCCGTTGTCTGCATAGGCATCGGAGGCAGCTACCTCGGCGCAAAGGCCGTAATCGAGGCCCTCTCGGACACCTTCAGCGCCCTCGAGCCCGGACGCATCGGCGCGCCCAAGGTGCTCTTCGCCGGCCACAACATCGGCGAAGACTACCTCTACGACCTGCAGAAGTACCTCGAAGGCAAGCAGTTCGGCATCATCGTCATCTCCAAGTCCGGCACCACCACCGAGCCCGCCATCGCCTTCCGCATCCTGCGCGAACAGCTTGAGAAGGCCGTAGGCCGCCAGGCCGCCGCCGAGCGCATCATCGCCATCACCGACGCCCACCGCGGCGCCCTGCGCAAGCTCGCCACCGACGAGGGCTACAAGACCTTCGTCATCGAGGACAACGTGGGCGGCCGTTTCAGCGTCCTCACACCCGTAGGCCTCGTCCCCGTCGCCGTCGCCGGCTTCGACATCCACGCCCTCGTCAAGGGCGCACGCGACATGCAGCGGCAGACCGCCGACCCCACCCCCGACAACATCGCCCTCACCTACGCCGCCACACGCAACGTCCTCTACCGCTCGGGCAAGCACACCGAAATCCTGGTCAACTACAACCCGCGCCTCCACTTCGTCGCCGAATGGTGGAAACAGCTGTACGGCGAGAGCGAGGGCAAGAACAACCGCGGCATCTTCCCCGCCGCCGTTGACAACTCCACCGACCTGCACTCGATGGGCCAGTGGATACAGGAGGGCGAGCGCACAATCTTCGAGACCGTCATCAGCGTCGACAAGGTCAAGCACGACGTCGTCATCCCCACCGACAGCGACAACCTCGACGCCCTCAACTACCTTGCCGGCAAGCACGTCGACGAGGTCAACAAGATGGCCGAGCTGGGCACGCGCCTGGCCCACGTCGACGGCGGTGTCCCCAACATCCGCATCACCATCCCCGAGGTGGACGAGTACAACCTGGGCCAGCTGCTCTACTTCTTCGAAAAGGCCTGCGGCATCTCGGGCTACCTGCTGGGCGTCAACCCCTTCAACCAGCCCGGCGTAGAAGCTTACAAGCGCAACATGTTCGCCCTCCTCAGCAAGCCCGGCTACGAAAAAGAAACCGAAGCCATCCGCGCCCGTCTCTAAAAATAAGCACACGACTTTTATGGCAGTACAAGACATTTTACAAATTTCGCAGCGCGTGCGCTCGCTTGCCGTATCGGCAACGCTGGCGATGTCGCAGAAGAGCGCCGAGCTGAAAGCCGCCGGCGTCGACGTCATCAACCTCTCGGTGGGCGAGCCCGACTTCTTCACCCCCGACCACATCAAGGCAGCCGCCAAGACGGCCATCGACGAGAACTACTCGTTCTACACGCCCGTCCCTGGCTACCTGTCGCTGCGCAAGGCCATCGCCGACAAGCTCAGCCGCGAGAACGGCCTCGACTTCGAGCCCTCGCAGATTGTCGTGGGCAACGGCGCCAAGCAGGCCCTGTGCAACGTCATCCTCTCGTGCATCAACCCCGGCGACGAAGTGGTCATCCCCGTCCCCGCCTGGGTGAGCTACGTCGAGATGGTGAAGCTGGCCGAGGGTATCCCCGTCACCGTCAGCGCCGGCATCGACACCGACTTCAAGATTACCCCCACCCAGCTGCGCCAGGCCCTCACGCGCCACACCCGCGCCGTGCTGTTCTGCTCGCCCTCCAACCCCACGGGCAGCGTCTACAGCCGCGAGGAGCTGCAGGCCCTGGTGGCCGTCCTTGCCGACTACCCCGACGTGCTGGTCATCGCCGACGAGATATACGAGCACATCAACTTCACCGGCAGCTTCACCTCGCTGGCATCGTTCGGCGCCATCGCCGACCGCTGCGCCATCATCAACGGCGTGTCCAAGGCCTACGCCATGACCGGCTGGCGCATAGGCTACTGCGCCTGCCCGCCCGACCTTGCCAAGGCCGTCACCAAGCTGCAGGGCCAGTACACCTCCGGCGCCTCGTCGATAGCCCAGAAGGCCGCCGAAGCCGCCTACACCGGCCCGCAGGACTGCGTGCGCGAGATGTGCGCCGCCTTCCGCCGCCGCCGCGACCTGGTGGTGAGCCTGGCACGGCAGATCCCCGGCCTGCGCGTAAACGAGCCGCAAGGCGCCTTCTACCTCTTCCCCGAGGTATCGGCATACCTGGGCACCTCGGACGGCGAGACGACGATACACACCTCGGGCGACCTGGCCCTGTACCTGCTCGACAAGGCTCACGTGGCTACCGTCGACGGTGCCGCCTTCTCGGCACCCGGATACATTCGCCTCAGCTACGCCACATCCGACGACAACATCCGCGAGGCCATGCGACGCATCGCCGACGCCCTCGCCCAGCTGCATTGACAAACTACGGGCCGTGGGGACGGGCCGCCGTCCCCCGCTCCAAGATATAACAACAACCAAACACGAACAACGAAAAAAGTGGATTTCTTAAAAGAACTCGAATGGCGCGGGATGACGCACACCGTCATGCCCGGCACTGACGAAGAACTCAAAAAAGGAATGGCGACGGCATACCTGGGCATCGACCCCACAGCCGACTCGCTGCATATCGGCCACCTCGTGGGAGTGATGATCCTGCGCCACTTCCAGCGCGCCGGCCACCGTCCCATCGCCCTCGTCGGCGGTGCCACAGGCATGATCGGCGACCCGTCGATGAAGAGCCAGGAGCGCAAACTCATCGACGAGGAGACACTGCGCCACAACCAGGAGTGCATCAAGGCACAGCTGGCCAAATTCCTCGACTTTGAAAGCGACGCCCCCAACGCCGCCATGCTTGTCAACAACTACGACTGGATGAAAGACTTTAGCTTCCTGGGCTTTATCCGCGACGTGGGCAAGCACATCACCGTCAACTATATGATGGCCAAGGACTCGGTAAAGAAACGCCTGTCGGGCGAGAGCCGCGAGGGCATGTCGTTCACCGAATTCTCGTACCAGCTGCTGCAGGGCTACGACTTCCTGCACCTGTACGAAAAATACGGCTGCCACATCCAGCTTGGTGGCTCCGACCAGTGGGGCAACATGACCACCGGCACCGAGCTCATCCGCCGCATGCTCGGCAACGAGGACGCCTATGCCATCACCTGCAAGCTCATCACCAAGGCCGACGGCACAAAGTTCGGCAAGACCGAGGGCGGCAACGTATGGCTCGACCCCAAGCGCACAAGCCCCTACAAGTTCTACCAGTTCTGGCTCAACGTCAGCGACGACGACGCCGCCAAGTACATCAAAATCTTCACCACCCTCGGCGAGGACGAGATAAACGAGCTGATAGCACTGCAGGCCCAGGACCCCGGACAGCGTCCCCTGCAGAAGCGCCTGGCAAAGGAAATCACCACCCTCGTCCACAGCGAGGCCGACTGGCAGCAGGCCGTCGAGGCATCCCAGATTCTCTTCAGCAACAAGGCCGGCGAGGCGCTGCACAACCTTGACGAGAAGACTCTCCTCGACGTCTTCGAGGGCGTGCCCACCTTCGAAGTGTCGCGCACCGACATCGAGGAAGGCATCAAGCTTGCCGACCTGCTGGTGGAGAAAGCCCCCATCTTCCCATCGAAGGGCGAGCTGCGCAAGCTCGCTCAGGGCGGCGGCCTGTCGGTAAACAAGACCAAAGTCGCCGACGCCTACGCCCCCGTCACCACCGACATGCTCCTCAACGACAAGTACATCCTCATCCAGAAGGGCAAAAAGAACTACTACCTCCTCATCGTCAAATAACGACGACCCCACCCACGCACAAGGGCGCCCCGCAGGGCGCCCTTGTCGCGTTTAACCACATACATCACATAAATAACATACATCACATACACCCTGCCCCCTCAAAACACCACCCGCAGCGACAGCCCCTGCAGCCCCGCATTAAACGACACCTGCGCGCGCTGCCCATGCCGAGCGTCCCACGCCTTGGCGCGCGCAACAACACGCGCCGGGTTGTGGTCGAAGATGCCGATGACCTCGTTGACGGGGTCGATGAGGAAGGCCACGATGTCGCCGAGGAGCCGCGAGCCGGCAAGCTCGTAGTTGTTGTCGACGAGGTGGCGCTTGAGCATATAGAAGCCTTCGCCAATGGCCGAGCCCACGAGGGGTGTGATGAACAGGTCCTGGTACGACGGACGCTCCATAAACGCCTCGATGCCAAACTCCCACCCCACGTTGCTGATGAGGGTGCAGTAGAGCAGCGACTGGTAGAAGTTGAAACCCACCGAGCGGGCGCCCATGAAGTAGACGGCGCCGGCGTAGGGGTGCAGGACGTAGTTGAAGATAAACTTGTCGTGGTCCCACTCGCAGCCCTTATCAAAGACATGCCGCTTCCAGCGTTTGAACAGCGGCACGTCCTGCAGCTCGGCGCGGTTCCACGACGTGGCGTCCTCGGGCAGACACTCAAGCACCAACAGGGTACCTACGAAGGCACCGGTGAGCACGCCGGTGTTTATCCACAGGCGGCGCCAGTCGTGGCTTGTGCCCGTTAGCGAATAAGGCAGTGCGTAAGGCGACGGATTTTTGCAGTGCCGCGGCAGCTCGTCGAAGGGGTTGAGCGTCTCGGCCGCGGCGTATGGCATGGCCTTCTCCAGGCTGACCCCGGCGGCGGCATCCTCCACGCCGACAGTCCGTGTCAGCGACATCGCCCCCGTGTCGGCAAACAGGGGAGCCTGCGCCGACTGCCAGGCCTGCCGTGCAAGCGCATCGATAGAGTCGGACCGGAGTCCGACCTGTGCCGTCATGCCGAAGACGGTGCCGAGAGCGGCGACGGCGAGAGCTGTTAAGCGCTTGTGCGACATAGTGATGAAACCTGAATTAGGACTGTGTTTTAGTCAGTATGAAAGAGAAAGAGTGTGTTTAGATGCGCCCCTGAGGGCCTTTCTTTTGGAAATCGGATACAAAGATAGTTACAAATAGAGTGCCATCGAAACTGGAACATACTGCCAACGGCCTTTTTAGGTGTTTTGGAACAACAAATTCGCCTAAACGGTCAAAAAAAAACCATCCCCGGGGTTGGTCTGACAGTCCCGAGCCGCCCTGGTACTATTAAAACATTCAAGCGTTGCCCCGGGTTTGCTGTACACATTTTTTTACCAAGTATAAATGCGGGGCGGCGGGGGATTTTAGCTATCTTAGCTATTTTAGCTATTGGCTGCCACAGCTACTTTGGCTATTTGGGCTATTTTAGGCTTTTTAGCTATAATAGGCGGGCGGGCGGTTTTGTCGGGCCGTGCGTTTTTTGTATCTTTGTGTTTGCAAAGCAATTGAACCCCATAAACATGGAACACCCCGAAAACGATAGTCAGTATAGCGGTCTCGCCGTCAACAGCGGCGTAGCCCAGCCCCCCCAAGTCAACCCGTACCTCAAGGCCCGCCGCCGCAAGCCTCTGCCCACGCCGGGCGAGCTGGTCGAGGGCATCCTCAAGGGCGACCGCACGGTGCTCAGCCGCGCCGTCACCCTGGTGGAGAGCACAAACCCCGACCACCAGGTTGTGGCCCAGGAGGTTATCGAGAAGTGTCTGCCCCACAGCGGACACAGCCGCCGCATAGGCATCACCGGCGTGCCCGGTGCCGGAAAGTCGACGTCAATCGACGTCTTTGGCATGCACGTGCTCAAGCAAGGCGGCAAGCTGGCCGTGCTGGCCATCGACCCGTCCAGCGAGCGCACAAAAGGCAGCATCCTGGGCGACAAAACGCGCATGGAGCAGCTGTCGGTACAACCCGACTCGTTTATACGCCCCAGCCCGTCGGCCGGAAGCCTCGGCGGCGTGGCACGCAAGACGCGCGAGACTATCGTGCTGTGCGAGGCCGCCGGCTTCGACAACATCTTTGTCGAGACCGTCGGCGTGGGCCAGAGCGAGACGGCCGTGCACTCGATGGTAGACTTTTTCCTGCTCATTCAGCTTGCCGGCACCGGCGACGAGCTGCAGGGCATCAAGCGCGGCATCATGGAGATGGCCGACGGCATCGTCATCAACAAGGCCGACGGCGACAACATCCCCCGCGCGCAGCTGGCCATGGCACAGTTCCGCAACGCCCTGCACCTCTTCCCGCCCACAGCCTCGGGATGGACGCCCGAGGTGAAGTGCTACTCGGGCTACTACGGCCTGGGTATCGACGAGGTCTGGGACATGATCGACCGCTACTTCAAGTTTGTCCACGAAAACGGCTACTTTGAGCAGCGCCGCAACGAGCAGGCACGCTACTGGATGTTCGAGAGCATCAACGAGCAGCTGCGCAACCACTTCTACCACGACCCCGAGGTGGAGGCCATGCTCGGCCGCTACGAGGCCCGCGTGCTCGACAACCGCCTCTCCAGCTTTGTCGCCGCAAAGGACATCCTCGACTTCTACTTCCGCAAAAACAATTTCTCCTCAAACAAATAAACGATATATGCCAAACCGTTCCAACATACTCCGCCGCGCCGGCATGGCCCTGCTGGCCGCACTGATGTGCCTCACAGCCTTTGCCGCCGACAAGGGCGAAGCCGCCATCACTCTGGCATCGAAAAGCTATGATTTCGGAAACATACGCGAGTCGGCCGGCCCGGTGACCACCGAGTTCGAGTTTGTCAACACCGGCGACGCCCCGCTGGTGATAATCTCGGCCGTCGCCTCGTGCGGCTGCACCCGTCCCGTATATCCGCAGGCGCCCGTCAAACCCGGCAAGAGCGGCAAAATAAAGGTGACTTTCCTACCCCAGGGCCGCCCCGGCGAGTTCAGCAAGACCATCAAGGTGCGCACAAACGCCAAGAAAAACAAAAAATTTACCCTGCGCATCTCCGGCGTGGTCATTCCCAAGGACTGAGCCCCCGTCCGCAGGCCGATAGGACCGAGAGCCCGCCCGAGGCCGCCGCTCTCGTTACGGGAGGCGCATAAATCAAACATGGAGATGCCTCACGGTATCTCCATGTTTAATAATAAACCAATCATTATCACATTTCTTGCAATGGAAAAAAGTAATCTTGCTATGTAAAAGTAGAACAACGGCCGGATCAACAAAGTTCGGTGTTAAAATTTATTTAACGACTTTTAAGTGCCGTGGGAAATTTAGTTTCCCGTTCAATGTCCTATCTTTGCATCGTGGATGTCCCACATTGCATATTAGAAACAACGCACCTCCCGAAAGGTTAGCGACAAAAGTCAAAAAACAGAAAAAAATTAACAAAACCCGATATTATGGAAAAGAAAGAGACCAAGAAAACCACAAAGAAGGCCGCTGCCGCCGCCGACCCCGGCAAGGCCCGCCTCGAAGCGCTCAACAACGCCCTCGGTAAGATAGAGAAGGCCTACGGCCGCGGCGCCATCATGCGTCTTGGCGACGAAAACGTCGAGAACGTCGACGTCATCCCCTCGGGCTCGGTGGGCCTCGACTACGCCCTCGGCGTAGGCGGCTACCCCCGCGGTCGTATAATCGAAATATACGGCCCGGAGTCGTCGGGCAAGACCACACTGGCCATCCACGCCATCGCCGAGGCACAGAAAGCCGGCGGAGTGGCCGCCATCATCGACGCCGAGCACGCCTTTGACCGCTTCTATGCCGAAAACCTCGGCGTGGACGTCAACAACCTGCTCATCGCTCAGCCCGACAACGGCGAACAGGCCCTGGAGATAGCCGAGCAGCTGATACGCTCGTCGGCAATAGACATCCTCGTCGTCGACTCCGTTGCCGCCCTCACCCCCAAGTCGGAGATCGAAGGCGAGATGGGCGACCGCAACATGGGTCTGCAGGCGCGCCTGATGTCGCAGGCCATGCGCAAGCTCACCGGCATCATAGCCCGCACCAACACCACCTGCATCTTCATCAACCAGCTGCGCGAAAAGATAGGCCAGATGTTCGGCCCCACCGAGACCACCACCGGCGGCAACGCCCTCAAGTTCTACGCCTCGGTACGCATCGACATCCGCAGCCGCAATCCCATCAAAAACGGCGAGGACGTGCTTGGCAAACGTGCCTACGTCAAGATTACCAAGAACAAGGTCGCTCCCCCCTTCAAGCGCTGCGAGTTCGACATCATGTTCGGCGAGGGTATCTCGCGCGCCGGTGAGTTGCTCGACCTCGGTGTCGACTACAACATCATCCAGAAGAGCGGCTCGTGGTTCAGCTACGACGGCGCCAAACTTGCCCAGGGCCGCGATGCCGCCAAGGCCGTAATCGCCGACAACCCCGAGCTTGCCGACGAGCTTGCCACCAAGATCCTCGCCGCCATGCGCGAGGCCGACCGCAACCCCGTCGCCGCCCGTCGCCGCGCCGCCACCGCCGACGCCGCCACCGTCGACACTGACACCACCGCCCCCGGCGCCGCCTCAGCCGCACCCGCCGACACCGACGCCCTCTTCGACGACACCCTCGACGACGAGTTCTCCATCGAGGAGGACGAGTAACCCCCGCTCCTCCACCCCTCCCTCCCCCACAAGGCCGCCCCACCCGGGCGGCCTTTGCCGTTTAACCAACCCCCGAAAAGCGGGCTCGCTTGCGAACCCACTTTCCGCGAAGGCAGAGACGACAAAAGGCACGCCCGGGGGCGTGCCTTTTGGTATCAGGGGATAGTGGGGATTAGCGGAGGAGGACCTTGGTCACCTTATTGCCCTGGCGGCAGATGTACAGGCCGGGGCCCGGGTTGTCGACACGGACGCCCTGCAGGTTGTAGTAGACAGCCTCGTCATCGGCGCCATCGGCCTCGATGCTGTCGACGCCGGTGGTGGGCTGGGTGCCGTCCCACTTGAGGAAGAAGGTTGCCGGGTCTGATTTGGCGTTGGAGGCCGTGAGCGTCAGGGTAGGTTTGAGGTAAGAGCTGCGTATGATGGTGGGAGTGTAGCGGACGGTGAATGTGCCGCCCTCCGAGCCCAACTTGGCGGGAGTGATTGACAGCTCGTTGTCGGTGTCACCGGCGAATGTGGGAATGATATCGCCGCTGACATTCGTGGCGGTGACGGTGACGATAGACTCACGATAGCCATTGTTCATAAACTCGGTTTTTCCATCCGGGTTGGGGCAGGTCAGGTAAGCGGGAGCGACTGTAGCCTTGATTGTGCCGTCGCCGACAGGGGTGTTGCCGCCGGTGTTGGCCTTTGTGCCGTCCCACTTGCAGAAGAGGGTGATGCTGAAGGGGTCGGCGTTGGAAGCCGAGATTGTCAGGACGGGTTTGAAGTAGTTATCACGTTTGACAGTGGGCGTGTAGCGGACGGTGAATGTGCCGCCTTCCGAGCCCAGCTTGGCGGGGGTGATAGTCAGCTCGTGGTCGTTGTCACCGGTGATGGCGGCTGTGATGTCTCCGACGATGTTGGTGGCGGTGACGGTGACGGTAGACTCACGATAGCCATTGTTCATAAACTCGGTTTTTCCATCCGGGTTGGGGCAGGTCAGGTAAGCGGGAGCGGCGGTAGCCTCGATGGAGCCTTTGGGGACATTCGACTCGGCGGTACCTTTGAGGTTTACCGATACGCTCTGGGCGTCCTTCGAGGTCAGGGTGATAAC
>SFLG01000064.1 GCA_004553485.1 Bacteroidales bacterium
CGGTGTCGGCCACGTTGTGCACGTCGGTGTCGGCCACGCCAAGGGCGTCGGCTATTTTTTTTGCTACGCCGGCGGTGGTGCCGGTCTGTGATCCGTAGAATATTCCGTATTTCATGTTAGTGGGTTTAGAGTAATCTTATCAGAGGTATAAGAGTTATCAGAGATACCGGGGGGCTGATGCCAACTATATAACGTTGGAGTGGGGGTGGCGGTTCACCGGTGGGAAGGGCACAAAAAACCGACACCCGTGCCGGAGTGGGCGCGGGTGTCGGAGACTATGTTGATTGACTATGATTGGGCGTTAGGCTATGCCGAGGTCTTTCTTGATGACTTCGATTTTGCCGGCGGCGGCGACGTTGAGCTCGTCGTATTGGGCCACGTCGGTCATCTTGTCGTGAACCTCGATGTAGAACTTGATCTTAGGCTCTGTGCCCGAGGGACGTACCGAAACCTTCGAGCCGTCGGCGGTGGCGTTGTTGCGGAATTTCACCATCATGGCCTTGATCTCGTCGGCACCGGTCTTGCCGGGACGTACAACCGAGATGCCTTCCTCGTGGCTGTAGCCGTTCTTGAGGTAGATGTCCTGCAGCATGTCCATGTAGTTCATGCCGCGGTCGCGTGCCCATGCGGCGATTTCGGCCATCAGCGAGATTGCCGATACCGAGTCCTTGTCGCGGCAGAAGCTCTCGGCCATGAAGCCGTAGCTCTCCTCGCCGCCGCCGATGTAGCGGCCCTTGCCCTCCTGCTCGCGGATGACGTTGGCAATCCATTTGAAGCCGGTGTAGCAGTCGTAGAGGGTGATGCCCTGGTTGTCGGCGATAGAGCGGATGGTCTCGGTGGTGACGATGGTCTTGACGGCGTATTCGTCGCCTTTGAGCAGGCCGAGCTCGCGGTAGCGCACCATGATGTAGTTGAGCAGGATCATTACAATCTGGTTGCCGTTGATGAGCACGTAGTTGCCCTTGCGGTCGCGGGCTACACAGCCGATGCGGTCGGCGTCGGGGTCCGAGGCGAAGATGACGTCGGCGTCAGTCTCCTTGGCGCGCTCGATGGCCATTGCCATTGCCGAAGGTACTTCGGGGTTGGGCGAGACGACAGTGGGGAAGTCGCCCGAGGGAATGTCCTGCTCGGGGACGTGGATGATGTTGGTGAAGCCGTAGTTGCGCAGCGACTCGGGGACGAGCTTGACGCCGGTGCCGTGGATGGGGGTGTAGACAATCTTGATGTCGTGGTGGCGTTTGATGACTTCGGGGTCGAGCGAGAGGCTCTTGACGGCCTGCAGGAAGGCGGCGTCGATGTCGGCGCCTATGCTGACGATGAGGTCGGGGTTGCCTTTGAACTTGATTTCGCTCACGCTCTTGATTTTGTTGACGTGCTCGATAATCTTGGTGTCGTGGGGAGCGAGCACCTGGGCGCCGTCTTCCCAGTATGCCTTGTAGCCGTTATACTCCTTGGGGTTGTGCGAGGCGGTGATGTTGACGCCGCTCTGGCAGTTGAGGTGACGTATGGCGAACGAAAGCTCGGGGGTGGGGCGGAAGTCCTCGAAGAGGTAAACCTTGATGCCATTGGCGCTGAAGATGTTGGCGACGGTCTCGGCGAAGTAGCGCGAGTTGTGGCGCACGTCGTGGCCTACGACAACTTTGATTTCGCCCTCGGGGAAGGCCTCCTTGAGGTAGTTGGCGAGGCCCTGGGTGGCGGCGCCGACGGTGTAGATGTTCATGCGGTTGCTGCCGGGGCCCATGATGCCGCGCAGGCCGCCTGTGCCGAACTCGAGGTCCTTGTAGAACGACTCGATGAGGTTTGTCTTGTCCTCGGCGTCAAGCATTTCCTGTACTGCCTTGCGGGTGGCTTCGTCGTACTCTTCGCTGAGCCACTGCTGTGCTTTCGCAGTGACTTCTTTGATAAGGTCTGTATTATTGGCCATAATTCGGAATGGGGGAGATTGGGGTTATGTTAATTATGTATTTATCGTATGTCTTATATCTAAGAGCCCGTTCCCCTGATTTATGTTAACGCAGGGCGGACAACTTTTGAGTAGATTCGTCGTTAAGGTGAAGGAGTTATGGGGTTCCATAACGACTGAACGTCAGCGGGCTCCCGCGGCCGACAGTGTGCCGAGCATAAAGGTCAGCGATGCAGTGCCGTCCATGGTGGGCTCGTTGGTCGAGTAGTCCGAGTAGTCGTCGTGGTAGACCACGGTGTCGTTCTGCACGTCGGCGTACGGGTCGCTGCCGCGGCGCAGATGCACGCCCCAGAGCGACTTGAACTTTGACGTGTAGATGGGCCCGTCGACCAGTCCGCCCGTCAGCCATTCGCGTCCCGGGCGTCCCTGGACGGTGAGGTCGGTCATGGCCGAATGTGGGTCGGCGGGCGAGGCGGCAACGCTGTCGGGCACTATCATCATCACCTGGTTCCACGGGTTTGTGCCGAACAGCCAGTCGCGCACCGCCGTCTCGGCCTCGGCAAACTGCCTGTCGCCGGTGAGCTGCCGGTACAGCATGGCCTGGGTGACGAAGGCCACGGCCAGGTTGTTGGAGCACCAGATGAAGGGGATGCCGTTGAGGAAGGCGTTGTCGCTGCCACGTTCGGCCACGCGCCGCAGGCCCGAGCGCATGTTGCGCACAAACTCGTCGCGGCGTCGTCCGTCGGTCTGTGCCGCCAGCTCGTAATGGCCCAGGTTGACAAAGGGATACCACTGGTAGTGGTCGGCCGAGTCGGCGCCCATCCACGGCGTGACGGGCTCCATACGGCCGTAGGCCACGGCGTCGGCCATCATCGCGCTGTCGCCGCCCAGCAGGCGGTGGCGGGCCATGGCGGCAAGCTCCATGTCGTCGGTCCAGTTGTCCTCTTCATAATAATAAGGTGAGACCGTGCAGGCCGTCTGGCAAGCTCCGGGGTTGGCTTTGGCGACGGCGTAGGCGTTGGCCGAGCGGGCGGCCAGGTCGTCGGCGAAGGCGGGGTCGCTTTTGCCGAAGATTTCGGCGCCGAGGGCAAAGGACGAGGCGAATTTGGCCACGGACGAGGCCAGGCCCTTCGAGTCGTTTTTGTACTGACGCAGCCCGCAGGGATGGCCCAGGCAGGGGAAGACGGGACGGTCGGCACCCGGGCCCCAGCCGTAGTCAACGTTGTCGCCGGCGGGAGCGCCACCGTAGCGGTGGTCGCGGTCGTCGGCAATCTGGTTGAGGAAGAGAGTGTCGGACGGATTCATCTTCACCATCCACTCCAGGCCCCAGCGCGCCTCGTCCAGGATGTCGGGGACGCCGTTGGCGCCGGGCATGCCGGAGGCGTCGTGGCTGTCGCCCCAGATGGCGGGGTTCTGGCGGTAGGCGAACAGCATCTGGTAGACGGCGTTGGCCGAGGTGGTGAGGTATTGCAGGTAGTCGGAGGCGTCGTGCCAGCCGCCGGTGACGTCGATGTGCTCGCCGTCGCGGTCGCCCGACAGCACCAGGCGTCCGTCGCGGGTGTGGCAGGCGGCGTTGTGGGCCGGGTTAAAGCCGCAGCGCTGCTGGCGCATGTACACCAGCGGCATCTCGTGCAGGCTGTGGCGCGAGTATGCGTCGTCGCCGATGTAGATTTTGCGCGAGTCGAGTGTGCGGCCGTCGGCACCGCGCATTTCCATGGTATATTCGCCGGGCTGTCTGCGGCCGGTGAAGTAGATGCGGGCGGCGTGCTTCTTGGGCGCCCAGGGTGCCGTCGTCCGCACCGAGTCGACGCCCGTTGCGCCGTCGGGGCCGCTGAGGACGAACTGCAGCTCGCTCACGGGCGTGTCGCCGGAGTAAACGGCTACTTTGATGTCGTCGGTGAGGTAGCCTATCTGATTGACTTTCAACGGGCTTGTCTGTGCCGATGCGACAGCGGCGCAGGCCACGGCAACGATGGCGGCGGCAAGGATTTTGATTTTCACGGGTTTGGGTCTAAGGTATATTGTAAATTGACAGTGTGGCCGTCTGCGGTCAGATGAGGTTGAAGACAAGCAACAGCACGAAGCTGACCGGAGCGACGAAGAGGAGCGAGTCGATGCGGTCGAGGATACCGCCGTGGCCGGGGATGAGGTTGCCCGAGTCTTTGACGCCGGCGGTGCGCTTGAGCTGCGACTCGAAGAGGTCGCCCCAGGTCGACAGCACGCTCACGCAGGCACCGAAGAGTGCACCGGCCCACCAGTCCCCCATGCCGGCCCATCCGGCCAGCAGGGCACCGGCTGCCACGCAGCAGGCAAAACCGCCCCAGAAGCCCTCCCAGCTCTTTTTGGGCGAGAGGCGCTCGCACAGGCGATGTTTGCCCAGGGTGCAGCCGAAGCAGAAGGCGCCCGTGTCGTTGACCCATATCAGGATGAACATCGTCAGCACGGCGTTGGTGAAGATGCCGGGGACAAAGGTCAGCTCGAAGCCGGGGATGCCGGTGTTGGTGAGCATACCCAAAAAGCACAGCAGGCTCATGGGCACGGCCACGTAGAGGAAGCCGGTGAGCGAGGCGGCGCACGAGCTTACGGCATCGCCATTCTGCAGACGCAGCGAGGCCGCCAGACGTGCCATCAGGCACAGTATCAGCAGCATAAGACCGGAGCCGGCGCTGGTAAGGGTGTTGTAGAGGAAGATGTCGCCGGTGTTGTCGAAGGTGTAGGCGGTTACTCCGGCCGTACATACCGCCAGCAGCGCCGACGCCATGTCGAGGGCGCGGATGGCCCACGGGGCGGCGTTGCCCTGGCAGTGGGCGATGAGGTTCTGGTATTCGTGTATGCCCAAACAGGTGAACAGAACTGTCATGGCAAAGAAGTACCAGCCGCCGGCCAGCGTGCAGAACACGATGAGGGCTACATAAACGGCACCTGACAGGGCGCGCACCAATATTTTATTCATAATCAGTATGTTGGTGTTAGTCTGTTAGTCTATGAGTTGTTGTGTATGTGACGGCCGGCGCGGCGGGGCGTCGGCCCGTCCGGTGTTGTCATTTGAAAAATTCGTGCTTTTGTAAGAATTTTCATCTTAATTGCGGTATTATACGCAAAAGTAGTAATTTTTATTTAGCTAAGGTAGCTATTATAGCTAAAATAGCTAATGTAGCTATGATAGCCAAGGTAGGCGGGGGTAGCCGGGGCGGGTCGGTGCTCAGCGCAGGACGATTTTCTCGGCGAGGCGGCCGTGGCGACGGATGTAGATGCCGGGGCCGGGGTTGGTGACACGGCGGCCGGTGAGGTCGAAGTACTCGGGCTCGGTGTCGGCGGGGGCGTCGGGCGTGATGGCGTTGATGCCGGCCATTTCGTTGAGCTTGTTAAGGCCGGCCACGGCGTCGATTGCTCCGGCGCCGCCCCAGCGGGGGTTGGCGTCATCGCCGGGGATGTATGCCGTCTCGGCGGCGACCTTGCGGGCGGTGTGGACGTCGAGGGTAGGGTGGGCCTGTGCCCAGAGGGCTATCACGCCGGCCACGGCGGGCGAGGCCATGGAGGTGCCGCACTGCTGTGCCCAGGCATAGTCGGTGCCGTCGACGGTCTGGCGGTGGGCGATAATCTCGTCGGGGTGTTTGGCGGCATAGGGGCCGCTCATCGCCGAGACGACGGTGTTGCCGGGTGCGCAGATGTCGGGCATGACGCGGCCGTTGCGCAAGGTGCCGTACGAGCTGAACACCGCCGGCGTGTCAAGGTCGTAGCCGAAGGTCTGCCCGGTGTCGGACCCCCACACCGGCGAGGTGTTGCGGGTGCTCCATGCTCCCACGCCGATGACGGCGTCGCTGCTGCACAGGTCGCTGATCGAAAATTCGGAGGTGCCGTCCACCTTTCCCGGTGTGCCGTAGCGGCGCATGAAGGTGAGGATGCCGTCGGTGCAGGCGTCAAAGCTGAAGCCGTCGCGCCCGCGCAGCTCCCAGCCCATCACGTAGCGCGCCCAGGGGGTGCCGGGGATGGTGGCCTCCGAGAGCATCGAGTAGTCAAGTGAGATGTTGAAGCGGTTGTTTTCGGGACTGACGCCCCAGGCGACGGCCACGCGGCTCCCTTTCAGCAGGTCGGCGGTGGCCGGGACGTCGGCGGCGTCGAAGATGGCCTCGCCTTCGGCCTTGCCCGTGGCGGGGCCGAACCAGTCGGTGAGGTGGACGAATTTGCCGTCTACCTGGTCGTAGACGACGATGCGGACGTCGCAGGTCTGCGCGTCGGCGCTCCAGATGTCCATTGCGCCGCGGATGTCGAAGCCCGTCCACGTGGTGGCGTTTTCCCACATCGTGCCGATGGTGGGCAGGCCGTCGGTACGCCCCGGCGAGTCGGGCCCGAGGGTGTGGCGCAGGGTGACGTTGGAGTTGCCGTTGTTGCCGGCGCTGAAGACGATGATGGCCTCGCGCCCCAGCAGGCTGAGGTATTGGCCTACCAGGTCGGTGCCGTCGTGGGGGCCGAGGTACGAGCCCACCGACAGGTTTATCACGCACGGCATGTCGCGCTCGCGGGCGTAGGCGATGATGTCCTCGATGCCCGCCAGCATGGACACGTCGGTGAGGTAGCTGCGCGAGACGGCCAGAACAGCCTCCGTCGCCACGCCGTGGTACGGGTTGCCGGTGTATCCGCCGCCGAGGATGTTGAGCACGTGGGTGCCGTGCCATTCCTCGTCGGTGTCGGCCTTGAGCCTGGCGCCGTTGTCGAGCGACGAGCCGGGGGCCCAGACCTCCCTGACAGCCAGCGAGTCGACGTATGTCGATACCAGTCCCAGCCGGTCCTTGAAGGCGATGTGCGACGGGTCGAAGCCCGTGTCGCAGATGCCGGCAACGACCCCTTTGCCGGTGAGGGGCAGCAGGGGGATGTCGCTGCCGTCGCTGATGCGGGCGGTGCGCACGCCCTGCCTGAGCTTGTCGCAGTTGGCGCTGGCCTTGCGGCCGATGGCGTAGCTGTCGACGTAGTGTCCGCGCGACAGCTCCTCCACTTTGTCGCGCGGGATGCAGCACAGAGCCATGTCGGCGCGGGTGTAGTAGATGACGCCGCCGAGTTCGTCAGTGATGCGGTGCAGGTCGTCGTCGCTGCTGAAGCGCACCACCATCGAGGTGTAGAGAGTGGGGCCGTCCTGGGCGGCCCGAGCCTTACACATGGCGGCGTCGCGCGCAATCTGCGTCGTTGCCAGCCTCGTGCGCGAGTCGGAGGCGGGAGTCTGTGCCGACGCCGTCAGCAGCGACAGCACAGCTATGAGAAACAGTATCTTGTATTTCATTGAAATAGCAGCAGAATGACAGTATTTTGCGGTTTAGAGATACAAACCAAGGTAGCTAATATAGCTATTATAGCTAATTAGACCAATTAGTCTAATTGGGCTAATTGGTCTAATTGGGTTGGGGCAGGTTGGGGCCTGCGGGGTTATTTTGCGGCCATGTTGGAGGCGGCGGCGAGGGCCTGGTAGGCGTAGAGGCCCTGCTGGTCGGCGGTGTAGGTGTGGAACTTGCCGTCGGGACCCGGGACGCGGATGTGGGTGTCGTCAACCCAGGCCAGGAAAACGACATCCTCGCCGTTGATGTTGGTCGACCACTCGTTGGTGGCGGGGTTGAAGTCGAGGCGCGTCGTGCTGCCGTCGGGGTTGGTGATGGTGTAGCCTTTGGGATCGGCTTTGACAAGATAGGTCTGACCGTCCTCGCCCTGGATTTTCTTGGTGCCGTGGGCAAGGGGGTTGCTGCCGCTCCAGAACTCGATGCTGTTGATTACCAGCACGTCGGCGAGGGCCGAGATTTCGTAGACGGGCAGAATCCAGAATGCGATGAATACCAGCTCGTTGACAAATTTGTTGCCTACCGACCTGTTCCAGGTGAGGAGCTTGTTGGTGAGCTGGAACGAGCCAATGCATGAAGTAAGGGTTGAGCCTCCGAGAATCGATACTGCGAGCGCGACTGCGATGTAGGATTTTTTCATAACCGTAAAACTTAGAGGTGTTTATGTTAATAAATGTGTTTTATAATTTGAGTTTTGCAGCGGTCGGGGAAGGAGAGGTTGAACTATTGGGAGTTATGGGATAATTGTGAGTGGTGGGGGAGGGTAACCCGAAGTGGGTTGATAACTCCGTAAACTCATATACCCTTTACCCTATAAACTCATAAACCTTAAGTCGAGCAAGCTCAACTTAAATTTATAGTTGAAGCCTTAATTATTAAAAAACAAAACAAAAAAAAGTTTACTGTTTGACGTATTTTTTTGCTTTGTTGTAGAAGTTCTCGACGCGGCGGACAAACTCGACGGTCTGTACGCCACGGAAATAGCCGTATTTTACCACCGGGTCGTTGTAGTGCGTGGGGTCGGACTTCATCAGCAGGGCCTGATCAACCGAGCCGTGCCACTGCTCGGGGTTGTGGCCGTGCTTGCGGGCCAGGGCGATGGCGTCGATGATGTGCGCGCCGCCCGAGTTGTACGATGCGATGACGAAGGGCCGCCTCTTCTCGGGGTCCGAGATGTAGCGGGCCATCATCCTGTCGATTGACTGAATGGCTTTTACGGCGATGCGGATGGATGTCGCGGGGTCGGACATGGCCTCGGGTGACGAGCCCATGGCGCGGGCGGTGACGGGCATGATCTGCATGATGCCGCGGGCGCCGGCCCACGAGACGACGCTGCTGTCGAAGCCGCTCTCGACGTATCCTATCGCCGCCAGCAGGCGCCAGTCCCAGCCTATCTCCTTGGCATACTGCTTGAACAGCTCGTCGTAGGGCGACACCTTGCCGTTGCGGAACGAGACGGCCGACGCGTGGGGCATGGTCTTGCTCTCCTCGAAATAGCGCCGGTAGACCTCGAGGGTGAGCAGCTTGGGCCTGTCCTGGGCAAACCAGGCGTTCACCGAGTCGGCCAGCCACTCGTGGTTGCGGGCGACGGCCCACTGCGCTTTCTGGCCGAAGCTGACCGACAGCGAGATGTCGAGCCCGGGGTAGTAGGTGCGGTTGAGCTTGGCGATGTCGCTGTCGACGATTGTCATCGGTATCTCGCCCTTGGCCACCATCTCCATCAGGTCTTCGGTGATGAGCGTGTCGCGGTCGACGGGGTGGATGCGTATGCCGCCGCCCAGCTCCGAGTTGAGGTTGTTGATGCGCTGGTGGTATTTGCTGTTGCGCTCGACGTAGACGTCGTGGCCGATGAGCTGTGTGACGTCGGTGATGAGGGTGTCGCGGGCGCGCGACTGCACGAGGATCTGGCTTGTCTCGGACACCGGTCCGCAGTGCAGTACCAGGCGGTTGTAGGCGTCGGTGACGGGGACCTGGTAGGCGATTATGTCCACCTTGGCCGAGTCGAGCCATTGTATGGCCGTTTCGAGTCGCGGCGCCACGTGTACGTCGAGCACCATCCCCTTGTCCGAGGCCCAGTCAGAGACCAGGGCGTAGTCGTAGCCCATCTCCTCCTCGCGGTAGATGAAGTAGCTTGTGGGGGAGTATAGCGTGGCCACCCGCAGCGTGTCGGGCAGGGGGTGCGTCACCACCGTGTCGGCCTGTCCGCCCCCTTTGCCGTTGCCGCACGCCGACAGCCCCGCCGCGAGGGCGGAGGCTGTCAGGACGGCTATGGCAAAAGTCGGGCGCATCGGCGTCAGTAGTCGTATTCGAGAACGATGTCGTCGATCCACAGGGTGGCGCCGTTGCCGCCGGTGAAGTAGTCGCCGTACTTCGATGCCGAGGCTGTGATGAGCAGGAAGCGGGGCACGCGCGAGGTGGAGGTGTAGTCGAGCTCGAACTCGAAGGGAACCCACTGCTCGATGGACTCGCCGCTCTCAATCTTGCCGTAGGCCACCACGTACGAGCCCTGCGGGTCGAAGAGCTGGCGCGTGCTGGGGCGTGTGCGTATCTCGAACTGCGTGTCCTGGTCGATGAGCGAGCACCAGATGATGCAGGTGTCGGGCTGGCCCTTGATGCTCTCGAAGCCGGTGGTGGTGTGCGAGATGGGTGCCGTGGTGTACTTCATGTAGCCGCGCACCTTGGTGGGACGCTGGTTGAACTCGCGGCCGAAGGCGAGGATGCCGTTGGTGCCGTCGGTGCGTACGTAGTCGCCGACGAAGATGTTGCCGGCGGCGAGTTTGCCCAGGGGGCCTACGCCGACAAACTTGGTCAGCAGCTGTGCCGACGTGCCCTTGCCGGTGGGCGTGTCGTCGCTGGGGGTGGAGTTGGACGCGCCCAGGGTGGTGGCGCCCTTGTTGCCGGTGCTCCAGTAGGGAGTGCCGTTCTCGGCCCACGGGCACCATACCTTGCCGTCGAGCCACCAGTTCTCGAAGTCGGCGTTGAGGGGCTGCTGCGTCGTGCCGGTGGTGAATTGGAGGATGTCGCCGTACTGGTCGCCGCTGACGGCGCGGGCCTCGTAGGCGGTGCCGGGCGACAGGTGTATCAGGCGGGCGTGGAATGTGCCGCCGTCGCGGGTGAGCCACGACTCGGGGGCGTCGGTCCACTCTTCGGTGCCCTGCAGACGGTACTGCACGCCGTAGGGGCGCGAGGCCTCGGTGGTGCCGTAAACCCATGCCACCTGCGTCCAGGCGTCCACGCTGGCGGTGGTGACGAGGGTCTCGACGACGTTGGCGGTGATGGTCCAGGTCTCGCTGCGGCCCCACTGGCTGACGGTGACCTCGACGGGGTTGGTGAAGTCGACGAAGGTGTCCTCGAGGGCGGGCGTCGTCACGCTGCCCGTGGCGCCGAGCTTGCAGGTGAGCACGTGCAGGCGGTCGAGGGGCAGACGGTCGTTGACGGTGAAGGTGACGGTGTGGTTTTCGACATCAATCTGCGAGGCGCCGATCTGACCTTCGACGGTGAAGTAGCGCTTGATGTCCTGTACGGCCGACAGTTTCCACTTGTAGTCGTAGTACAGGTGCAGGGTCACATCCTTGGGCGTGCTCAGGTCGAGGGGCTTGGTCAGGGCGTCGCCGACGACCTCGGCGCCGGGAGTCAGCGTGTAGTCGGCGATGGTGACGGCCCGGATGTCGGCCTGCTCGGGCAGGTAGAAGGTTACCTCGAGGTTGTTCGCGTCGATGAAGGCCGTCGTCTCCTGGCCGGTGGCGGAGATGGTGAGGAAGTTGGCCTGGATGTGGGGATAGGGGATGTCGTTGTCGATGCAGCCCGTGGTCATCAGCGCCAGGGCCGGCAGTGCGTATATGATGTTGCGGAGTTTCATATCGGTGTTAGAGCGTTAACAGAAATTGGGGAACGGGCTCTTAGATTACAACCATCAGGCCGAAGTTGATATTGAAGATGTTGAAACGGAAGTTTGCGCCCGACGAGAAACGAGAGCCGTTGTACTCGCCGTTGGTTGTCTGTTTTTCGTGACGCCAGCGCAGGCCGAAGACGCCGAACGAGACGTTGAAGGCCAGATTCTCCTGCAGGAAGCAGCATACGCCGGGGCTGAAGTTGAGCGAGGCCTGGGTGATGTTGGTGCGCGTGTCGCGGGGCTCGCCCTCGATGCTGCGTTTGAAGCGCGAGGCGCCGGTCTGGAACATCAGGTCCACCTCGTTGAAGATGCCGAAGCGGCGTCCGCGGTCGAGGCCGACGTAGTTGCGGTAGAAGACGCCCATGGCGTATGTCTCGTTGACGTACGACACGTCGTGGAGGTCAAAGTCGAGGTCGTCGTCAAAGTCCACAGACAGGTCGCCCAGGTAGGCCGAGCCGCGCGAGTAGGTGGCCTTGAGGCCTATCGACTGGTTGTGGCGCACAAAGTACGACACGGTGGGGTGTATCGAGTAGATTTTGCCCTTGAAGTTGAAGTCGGAGATGATGTCGAGCAGCTGGATGTCGTCCGAGTTGAACTCGCCGTAGTTGGCGGTGAGGCCGAAGGCCCATTTGCCTTTGGGGATGTACAGGTAGTTGTAGAGGCCGCGATCGTAGCGGCCGAAGTTCTTGTCGGGCAGGATAATAGAGACGGTGTCGGCTCCGACGAGCACTTTCTGGTCGGAGAGCATGCGGAGGCGCTCGGTGGCGTCGACTTTACGGACGACGGTGTTGAGGCGGCTGAGGCGCTCTTTGGCTATCGTGTCGGTGGCCGAGGATGTGGTCTGTGACGGCCCGGCCTGCGCGCACAGCGCTGTCATCGCCATTGCCGACACTGCGGCCAGCATGGTGATGCGGCCTGAGATTGCAGAGAAAATTGTTTTTGCGGTCATAGCGGTGTCAGATATAGAATGTGCAGCCGAAGGTTATGCTGAACAGGTTGATGCGGAAGTTGCCTGATTTGGAGTCGCGGTGGGCGACGTAAATCCGGTCGGTGGTCGCCTTGGTGCGCCGGTAGTCAAAACCCAGCACGCCCACGTTGACCTCGATGGCCGAGTAGTTGTTGAGGAACATCACCAGACCGGGGGCCACGCCGATGTTGAGGTGGAAGTTTTTCTCGTAGGTGCCGGTGTAGTCTACGCCTTGGCCTTTTTCGAGTTTGGACTGTCCGCCGCCCACCTGCACCTGCACCTCGTTGAAGATGCCGAAGCGGGTGCTGTTGCCCAGCGAGATGTAGTTGCGGAAGGCGCCGGCCACCGAGTAGTTGTGGCTGATGGAGTAGAGGTGGTCGACATTGTACTCGGTGTCGCCGCCGAGCACGACGTCGGCCCCGTCAAGCTTGACACGCTGGCGCGAGTAGGCCACGCGGCCGCCGGCGGCAAGGTTGTCCTTGAAGGCGAACATCAGCATCGGACTGACTTTGAAGGTATAGGCGTCGCCGTTGAGGTTTTCGATGACAAGGAACTGGTAATTGTCTTGTGACGACTGTGTGTAGTTGACGCTTACACCGGCTATCCATTGCCCCTTGGGGACAAACGAAATCTGCTCGATGTCACGCTTGAATTTCTCCTGGGCGCGGGCCTTCTGCGGCATAGCAAAGGCGAGGGCCAGCAGTATTAATGCTGGCACGGCGCGGCGCCACGTTTTTTTAGCGTAAGACTTCATCGTAAAAAGTAATTCATGCTCACCCCTCGAGGGGCTGTGTTTGAAATGTGATAATCAGGGTTTGTATATAGGATTTGATTTTATTTCGGGAGTGGTGGGAGTAATGGGAACGGTGGAATTGTTGGGAGAGAGGGCTGAGGGGGGGGAGGATTAGTATGAGAAGGTCAGCTGCGACACCCACAGTGTGGAGCCACGCATGCGGGCGTTGGGCATGTCGGCGGTGACGGGCACCAGCCGGTCGTTGGCGGTGTTGTCGCAGTCGGCGTAGTGGCTCGAGACAAACATTATGCGCAGGTGCGTGGGCTTGAGGTCGTAGACGATGTACTCGATGGGGCAGCGGAAGGCGGCGTAGTCGGGCTGGGTGCGGAAGTTGAGGCGCCCCGTGGCTATGTGCGTCTCCTTGCCGTTGCTGATGTTTACAAGCTGGATTTGCACGTATCCGTAGTCCGAGCCGTCGGTGAGGTCGGGCAGGTATCTGAAGTAGCCGTTCAGGGCCGACGGGCGGCACGAGAAGGGCACGCCCTGGTTGATTTTTTCGCTGCCGTCGGCGGGGTTGAACTCGTACGAGCCCAGCCACAGACGGCCCGCGGCGCGGTTTTTCACCATGGGGACGTTGGCCGAGTATGGCAGGCGCTGGCCCTCCTGCTGGATGTAGTCGGGGATGGCGCCGCCGTTGAGGTCGTAGCCCGTCGAGCTGATGGCGATGGTCTTGGTGTAGGTGCCCTCGCGCAGGTTGTCGAGCAGTCCCGACGGCTGCATGTACCACGTGTTGTGGTTGGCGGCGTCACGGCAGAAGGTCTTGGCGTTCATCGACGCCCAGAGCCTTTTGGGCCAGTTGATTTCGACGTTGGTGAAGTTCTGGCGGTTTACCACCGGCGCCGAGGTGGCCGAGAACTTGCCGCCGCAGGGCAGGTTTTCGTATTTTTCGATGCGGTGCCAGTCGCTGAAGTCGCCCATCATCTCGGTGGTGAAGACAGCCGATGCCGCGGGCGCGTTGCCGGCGAGGGTGAGGGCGACGTTGTAGCGGCAGTTGGCGCTGAGGCCGGTGATGAAGATGGCACCGTTCTCGGGCGAGCGGCCCCATACCGAGGCGGCATGGCCGTCCACCGTCACCGACGCATAGCGCACAATCTGCGCCGCCACGGAGTCGGGCTGCTGCAGCGTGGGGTCGATGTTGCCGATGGTGAGGATGGCCGTGGTGGCAAAGGGGTCGGCGGAGAGGGTAAACTTGGGGTTGACGCGACGGATGACGGTCTTAATACGCGGCATGTCGAGGTAGCGCACCTCAACGGGCGTGTCGTCGACGCCGGGCGGGATGTCGAACCACAGCTGCACGGTGGAGTTGGCGTCGCGGGTCATCGAGGTGATGGGGAGAGCGACGGTGTAGCTGCCGTCGGGGCCGGTGGTGTAGATCGAGAAGTCGTTTTCCTCGATGACGTCCGAGCCGGTGCGGATCGACAGCATGGCCCGGTTGACGCCGACGGTGGCGGTGCTCTGGCCGGCGAGGGAGAGGCTCGAGGCCAGCTCCTCTAGGGCGCCCGTAAAGTCCACCACCACTGTCCGGCGGTCGGGGGAGATGGTGTAGCGTGTGCCGCTGGCCTCGAGGTACTCGGCCTCGAGGGGGGTAAGGTTGAGCAGGTCGACGGCGTTGTTGCCGAGGTCGTATTGCTCGAGGATGGGGCCCTCGATGACGAGGTTGACGTGGCGGAGCGGGCTGGAGGGCGAGGTGACGGTCATGGTTATCGGCTCGCTCAGCGTCAGGCCCTCGATGATGGAGACGGAGGTGCCGGGGGTAAAGCCCGACGGGGTGACGACTGGGACGTTGGCGGGCAGGCCGCCGGCAAGACTTATCGAGCCGATGTCGGTGCCGTCGATGGTGGCGGTGACCTTGTCGTCGGACAGCGAGAGGCCCATCTCGGCCACTTGTCCGCCGCTGAGGGTGGCGCGGCCGGGCATGGCTATCATGGCCGAGCGGCCGGCGCGGCTGTCGCTGCCACTGATGTCGCTGATGTGGGCGTAGGTGGTGATGGCGCCGGGGCTGACATAGAAGGTCGTGTCGCGGTTGGCAACGGTGACAAAGCCCTGCATAGGCACAAACACCATTATGCTGTCGAGGGTGTAGCGGCTCGAGTTGTCGGCGTAGGACGAGTGCAGCATCGCCACGGACGGCGTTGCCGTCACATCGACTGTCGTGTGCCCGGCGGGCTGTAGCTCGAAGGTGCTCACCCCTTCGTAGCGCGGACCGCCCGCGCGGCTGCCCGCGGCTTTGACGGTGTAGGCCCCGGCCATAAAGCTCTGCGCCTCGTCGCGGAAGGCGGCGACGGTTGGCCAGGTGTGGCTCGCCGTCTCGTTGGACAGCGTAAGGGCCAGCGAGTCAGGGTCGGGGATGAGTTCGGCGTCGGGGGTGAGGGGAGCGCCGCCGGGGAGCCGGAACTCGGGCTGCAGGCTCACCCGCACGTCGATATAGCCCTGGCGGGTGGTAATGTTGTGCTCCTCGGTAGAGCACGACACGACAGCGCCCGTCACGGCTGCCGCAAAGGCCGCCACTGCCATAGCGCGACCCGCTGCGGCAGGTATAATGCGATGAATTTTTGCAAATTTTGTCATTATCCGCCAAAATTAGCAAAAATTTGGCAGACTGACCCCCTCCGCCGCCCAAAACTTACCCAATTTTACTCGCGGATTATATTAATTTTCCGCTTTATCTTTAGTATGCGCCTCTTTAAGGGCTTTAGGGTCTTTAAGGTCTTTGGGGACTTTAAGGTTGGGTAGGAGGTGGTGGGGGACGGCCCGGTGGTTAGCGGGCGAGGGAGATGTTGAGGGAGATGCCGTAGTTGGTGTTGGTGGTGGGGTAGGAGGCGTTGGTGACGATGGGGGTGTTGACCTGGTGGTCGAAGTAGGCGCCGACGGTGATTTTGCGCGACAGGACGTAGTTGGCGGTGAAGTTGATGTTGAAGCTTTTGCTGCCGCTGGTGGGCTGGGCGTAGCCGTTGTCTTCGATGCGGCGGATGAGGGCCTGGTTGTTGTCGAAGCTGACGTCGGCGTTGACGGTGAGGTCGTTGGAGACGCCCTGGCCCGAGCCTTTCATTTTGAGGATGGTGTTGAAGCCGATGATTTTGTATCCCAGGCCCAGTTTGAGGCCGCGCTGGCTGGCCTCGACGATCTGTCCGGCCGAGGAGTTGAGGGTGAGGGTGCGCTGCTCGCGCCACTCGGCGTTGATCTGGAGGTCGTTCTTGAGGGTGACGTTGACGCCGATGAGGGGAGCGAAGCGCTCGGTGATGGCTACGGACGAGATGTTGTAGGGCGACGAGGGGATGGGCGTGCCGGTGAGCTCGTCGAGGGTGAAGCCGGTGTTGACGCCTCCGGACTCGACCCAGTTGAGGTATGACGAGTAGCTGCCGACCGAGTAGGTGCACTGGTAGGCGTGGGTGAGGGTGAAGGTCTTGAACCACTTTTTGAGGTTGCCAAGCTGGACAAAGCCGTCGTAGGTGACGCGCCAGTTGGGGAGTACGTCCTTGAACGAGGGGAAGGGGTTGAGCCACTGCTTGCGTGGGTCGGTGCCGGTGTAGGCGGCGACGAAGGCGGGGATGAGGACGTCGCTGGAGGTGCGCGATACGGCACCTACTTCGGGCGAGAAGGCCATGCCGGCGTAGCCGCTGTTGCGGAGGAAGCCGGCGTCGGGGTAGCGCATGCCGGCGTACTGCGCCTCCACGCGGTCGCGGATGACGGGGATGTTGTCGAGGAAGCGCTGGAAGGCGTCGCTGTGGTAGCCGTTGTCGGCGCTCGAGCTGCGCAGGGCCGACCTGAGGGCCATGTGCGTCTTGGTGTACGAGCCGGCATAGCTGGTGGGCATGCCGTCGAACATGAACTGTACCTGGCGGGTGCGGTTGTCGGTGCGATTGCTGGTGAGCTGGATTTTGAGGCCGCGGATGGGCTCGAGCTGTAGCTCGATGTTGAGCTCGTTGGCACGCGAGGTCATTGCCGGCGAGGTCTGGCCGTCGTCGGTGATTAGCCACCCGCGCTTGAGGGCTTTATCGATGTAGTCGTCGCCGTTGAAGCCGAAGGCGAAGTCGAGGCCGGGCGACATGGGGCCGTAGCTTGTGCTCTGGCCGAAGATGTTGCCTATCGAGGGCTGGAAGAGGGGCAGCGTCATCGACCGGGTGTTGCGGTAGCGCACCGACAGCGACCGTGGGGAGATGGCGAAGCGCAGGGCGTACTCGCCCACCTCGCGCCACAGGCTTTTCTCGTCTTTGATGATTTCGAGGACGGTGAACTTGAGGTTCTGGTCGCCCTTGGTGAGAACCTGTACGGTGTTGCCGTCGACGATTTTGGTGCGGATGGGGAAGGGCTTGTCGTCGGGGGTGACGGCCGTCACCTTGACCTTTTGCGTGCGCAGGTTGTGCTTGATGGTGAGGATGGTGTCGGGCTCGAGTTTGTAGGTGCGCTCAAACTTTTTGGGCTTGCGCTCGCGCGAGGGTCCGCGTCGGGCGCTGCTGAAGCGCCGGTTGACGTCCTTGACGAAGGGGATTTTGTTCCACAGGCCCTCGAAGTTGACGCGGCCGTCGGCGGTCCAGGCGGCCTGGTTGGCGATGCTGTTGCCCATCTGCATGTCGTCGACGGTGGCGCCGCGGTCCCAGCGGTAGGTGGCGTTGTAGTTGACCGAGGCGGTGAGGAAGTCGAGGACGGGGATGCGCGAGAAGGGGGCCTTGTAGGCACCGGTAAAGGTCTGGTTGTAGTTCCAGGGCGTGCCCATCGACAGGATGGAGTTCCAGACCTTCTCCTTCCAGTCGCGGTACTCGTCGGGGAAGAGCTTTTTGTTGACGGCGCCGACGGGCTCCTCGATGCGTGCGGCGGTGTTGGAGTTGAAGGTCAGCGACAGCGACTTGAGGATGTTCCATGTCAGCGATAGCTGGCGGTCCCACAGGAAGTTCTTCGACACTGAGACGGGAAGGCGGAAGTTGACGTCCGCCTCGGAGCGCGTCTGCTGCTCGAAGTAGTAGCGGCTCATGTTGGTGTTGAACGAGATGTTGTTGGGCAGCCACTGCACCTCCCAGTCGCGCAGGAACTTGAGGTTCTTGTTCTTAGACTTGATGAAGGAGAACGGCTTGATGGGCTTGATGAAGGGGGAGTAGGTGTACTGGAACGAGCCGCGGTAGTCGTTGGTGTTCTCGTACTCGGTGGTGGGGTCCTGCTTGCTTGTCTTGCTGAAGGAGAAGTTGAACATGAAGTTGGCGGGGTCCCATGGCATGGGCGTCTTGCTCTGGACGTCGAATTTGAGGCCCGAGATGGAGAAGTTCTGTATGGTGGTGCGCTCGATGGCGTATCCCGAGATAGAGTCGCGAGCGTGCTTGTCGGTTGCCTCGTCGAGGGCGTCCTTCAACAGCACGTCCTGGTCGAGGGGGTTGTACTTGGGCGAGGTCTTCTCCTTGGAGATGGAGTAGTAGACGGGTGCGGTGAGCTTGGCCTTCTGGGGCACCATCTTGCCCAGGTCGGCCTGGATGGCGGCATTGTACTGCTCGTAGTCGTCGAGGCGACGCTCGTTGAGGCTCTGGTCCACACCGCCGAAGCCGGCCGTCTCGCGGTGCATGCCCAGGTTGACGGTGGCGAAGTCGCTCATGTTGAGGGTGGCGTTGGCCTTGGCGGCCCAGCCGCCCTCCTCGTTGAAGTCGGTGACCTTGAGCTCGTTGACCCATACGGTGCCGTCCTTGGTGTTGGCCGAGTTGTTGCGGACGCCGACAAGCAGCACGCGCACGTCGCTGAGCGACGGGTTGCCCACCACGGCGATGGTGTTGCGCCCGTTGTCGGGGTCGTGGCTGCGGTAGACGGTGCCGTAGCCCACGCCCTCCCGGTTCTCCTGCTTGGCGCGGTTGCGCTCGCGCTTGAGGTTGACAAGGGTCTGCAGGTCGAAGTTGAAGTAGTTGTCGGTGGGCCACACCTCGGCACGGTCGCGCGACGAGCCGTTGCTGTAGACGCCGGGCGGGGTGAGGGTGAGGGGCACCTCGTACTCGTAGTAGTTGTTCTTGACGTCCGAGCCCAGGCGGATGAAGCACGACAGCTGGCCCGACTGCAGGTTAGTGTGGTCGTCGATGAGGCGCTCGGCGTGCACCCACATCTGCATGCGCTTGTAGTTGCGCAGGTCCAGCTGGGTGTTGCGGTAGACGCCGCGGGCGTCGCCGGCGGCAAGGTCGGTGATGCGCATCGACATCGACTGCTCGTTGAGCTGCGTGATCTGGCTCTGGCCGGGGTCGGTGATGCGGGTGACACCGGGGGGGAGGACGTAGTTGACGGGCTCGCGGCGGGCGTTCTCCTCGATGTTCACCACGGAGATGTCGAGGTTGCCCTCGGCGGGGGCGTCGCCGCGGTTGTTGAGGTTGAAGTCGTATCCGCGCCACTCGCCGCGCACAAGCTCGAGGGTGGCGAAGCGCAGGTGCACGGGCTTGCGGAAGCCGGTGAGGAAGATGCGGGCGAAGCGGATGGTGGAGAAGTCGCTGATGCCTCCGACGGCCTTCTCGAACTCGGAGAGGGGTATCTTGAACTGGAACCACTCGGCCTGCTGGTCGCTGCCGTCGGGGACGGGGACGTACGACTGCTGCCGGTCGGTGATGAAGTTGCGGCCGACCTGCAGGTCCTCGGGACGGATGGAGATTTTGTACTGGTAGTAGCGCTCGTACTCGTTGAGCGTATTGTCCTGGTTGATGTCCTCGACGTCGGGGGTCGAGCGCGAGGTCTGGTACAGCGGGTCGGGAGCGTCCTGGGGCGAGAGGGAGTTGCCCTCGACGCCGTTGTAGCGCTTGTAGCGCTGGAGCACGCCCAGGCGCTGCTCGTCGTAGTCGTAGCCGCGGTAGAAGTGGTAGTTGTCGCCGGCGGGGTCGTTGAGGGGTGAGAAGGGGTCGCGCTGCATCGAGTCGAGGGTGACGGCGTCGAGGCGCTGCTGCAGGCGGCTGACGTAGTCGCGGTAGCTGGGGAACTGGAACTCGTCGTTGTTGGGCAGCCCGTCAAGGCCGACGTCCTGGATGACGCGCGCCTGCGAGTTGTTGTCGAACGAGTAGGTGAGCGAGTTCTGCGACGACACGCGTCCCCACACCGTCTCGCGCAGGTACTGGTCGTTGCCGTCGACGGGTATGCCGTTCTCGTAGCTCTTGAAGCCGTCCTTGAGGATGTCCTCGGAGATTTCACCCAGGTTGATGTACAGGTCGCCGCCCTCGGGGTTGGGGTTGTCGGGGTCGAGGAAGGGGTTGAGGAGCCAGAACTGGATGTACTCGATGTTTGACTGCTCGAAGTTGGTGTTGTCGAGGCGTCGCATGATGCCGCCCCAGCGCTTTTCGGGGTTCTGCAGGCGTCCGTCGCTGCTGATGTTGTCGGCGTCGAGGTTGTAGGGGCCGCGCTCGGTGGGGTAGTACGACAGGTTGAGGGTCTGCACAATCTGGCTCTCGCCGTATTTGGCGTCGCGTCCGGGGAAAATCTCGCGCATCTTTACCTCGCGCACGTAGGGGTTGGAGAGCTGCTTGAGGTCGGCCTTGAGGTAGCCGGGGGCCAGCGACGAGTTGCGCTCGGTGAACATGCGGTCGATGAAGTACCAGTTGAGCAGGGCGCGGTTTTTGCCGTAGTTGACGTTGTTCGACATCGCGGCCTCGGGGAAGAGGGCGTCGGGCGACGGGTCGTAGGGGGTGGGGGCGAGGAACCACGAGAAGGGCGAGCGCAGGTCGATGCCCGTCTGTGTCGACTCAAAGTCGTCGACGTACGACGAGCCCTTGTTGGACCCCGTCTTCTGCTTGCGGGGCAGCAGGCGGGCGTACTCGGCGGTGAGGCTGAGCTTGGAGGGGGCCAGCGAGCTGAAGGTGGGCACCTTGTTGAGCAGGTTGGTGAGCCACATAAACTCCGTGTTCCAGCTCAGGTTGAGGCCCAGCATGGTGTTGTTGACGGTCTCGTCGCCGATGTTGACTTTTTCGGTCAGCGACTTCTCGCCGTAGCTGAGGAGGGTGGCGCCGATGTTGAAGTTTTTGCTGAACTCGTACTGCAGGTCAAGTCCCAACAGCGTTTTTCGCTGCATCGAGAACAGCGACTGGTTCTCGAGGGTGACGCTGATGTTCTGGCCCGAGTCGATGATGCTCTGGTTGGTGATGGTGACTATGCCCATGGCGTAGTCGACGGTGTAGTCCGAGTTTTCGGTGAGGGTGACGCCGCCGGCGGTTACCACTACCGAGCCGCGCGGCACGTTCATGGCGTTGAGGCGTATCTGCGAGCCGGACGAGGCGATGTACTCGCCCTGTAGCATAAACTTGTTTTTGTCGGCGAACTGTCGGGCCACGACAAGGGTCGAGTCGTACAGCTGCTCGTAGACGTATTGCTCGGCCAGGGCGTCGTTGCCGATTTCGCGCCGCAGGTGGCGGCCGAAGGGCTCGACGACGGGGAATATCACCTTGCCCTGCGAGGGGATGATGGTGTAGCCGTCGATAAAGTCGAAGAAGCCGTCCGAGTTGCTTTCCTGGTTGGAGTCGAGGCGGTCGAGGTTCATCACCTGCAGCAGCGACTTGTCCGAGATGGAGGGCACGGGCAGGTAGTTGATGGCCGTGCCGGTGGTGTCGCTGAGGTATTTGATGTTGAGACGGAAGCGCTGCTGCTGAATCTGATAGCCACCGATGTTGTAGACGTTTTTCATCATCAGCCGCCACATGGGCAGACGGGGCGAGACGGTGGTGCTCTTGAGCATCTTGACGTAGAGCGACTGGTTGGTGTCGGTGATGTCGCCCGAGAACTCGCCCACCTGGTATACCTGTCCGCGGTAGGTGTACTCGAAGGCCACGCCCAGCACCTCGTCGCTGTTGAGGGCCGAACGCAGCGAAATGTAGCCTAATGTCGGGTTGAGGGTGTACTCGTTCTCGCCCAGCAGGCGGGCGCTCTCGACTTTCTCGTAGTCGCGGCCTCCGCTGATGCCGTAGGCCTGCAGCGGCTCGAGGGCCTGCGTGACTGTGGCTATCGAGCGCGCGCCGGGGTAGTCCTGCTTGATGGTGGCGAGCAGATTGTTGGCGTTGTTGGCGGGGACGGGGACGGCAGGGTTGGGCGTCCAGTGCGACGAGGCCATGCGGTTGTGCTCGGCAAGGTCCATGAAGGCCACGATGTTGCGGCTCTGGTCAAAGCGGCCGTTCTTGTTGGTCACCCACACCTCGATGCGGGTGATGTTGATGCCGGAGGTGACGACGGGGAGGCGCTTGCAGAAGTCGTCGTAGTTGTCGTTGAAGTATTGGGCCAGGAAGAAGTGGCGGTTCTGGTCGTACTCGTCGGCGTTGATCTGGAACTTGGTGGTCTGGGCACCGCCGCTGGTGTTGACGGTCTTGCTCTCGGAGTTCTGCTGCGAAATCAGCGCCGTGGCGGTGAGTTTGCCGAACTGGAACTTGCCCTTGACGCCGAACAGGGCCGTCGAGCCGCGTATCAGCGACGACCCGGTGGTCATCGACACGTTGCCGGCCTCGATGTTCTTGACGATGTCGTCCTCTTTGCCTTCGTAGCTGAGTTTGAGGTTCTTGGAGTCGAAGTCGAAGGTGGCGTCGGTGTTGTAGGTCATGTTGAACTTGAGCCTGTCGCCCACGCTGGCGCCGATGGTGGCCTGGATTTTCTGGTCGAAGTCGAAGTAGGTCTTGCGCTGCGACTTCAGCGACAGGCTGGGGTTCTCGGTCTTGTTGCTCTTGATGCCCATTGCCAGCTGCACCGAGCCCTGGGTGCGCAGCTGCACGCCGCCGGGGCCGAAGATTTTCTCCAGGGGGCCGAGGGCGAAGTTCATGTCGAGGATGTTGAAGGGTTGCTTTTCCTTCTGGTTCTCAAGGGCCTCCATGTTGCGCTGCTGGTAGTACTCCTGCATCGAGCGGCGCAGCTGCCAGTTGTTGTACTGGGCCTCGCTGAGCATGAAGGGGGTTGAGATGACCTGGTCGCCGAGGAGGGTGCGCACGACGTAGGTGTTGGTGACGGGGTCGTACTGCACGTCGGTGCGCAGGTTGGACGGTGTGGCCAGGTCGTAGCCGAGCTGCTCGGCCATGAGGTCGTCGTAGCTCTGCGGCACGGTGTGCTGTACGGGGAAGGGCAGGATGATGCTGTCGACGCCGGGCTGCGGTGCCGGCGGCGGATAGGCGGCGGGAGCCGGCGCCTTGGGGGTGACGGGGGCCTGCTGCGGGGTCTGCGCCCATCCCCACAGGGCCGCGCATACCACAAGCACGACAAAGCACACCGCTACCGCTATGGGTCGTGGCGTGCCGGTGTGGCGGGTACTTCATGATTGCCAGGGCTTTCTTGATGGCGGCCTCGACGCGCAGCGACGGCTCGCTGTCGAATAGCTTTTTCAAGGCTTTCTGGGCTTCGGGTTTCTTGTAGCCCAGCATGACAAGCGCGGCCAGGGCTTCGTCGAAGACGGCTGACAGTGCCGGTGTCTGTATTGATAACGCAGAGGTGTCGGTTTTTATTTTGTCGCGGAGGTCGACAATGATGCGCTCGGCGGTTTTTCCGCCTACGCCCTTCACCGACTTCAGCGATTTGGCGTCGCCTTGGGCGATGATGACCTCGAGGTCTGAGGTGCCGAAGGCCGACAGTATAAGCATCGCCGTGGCCGCGCCAACGCCGCTGACGCCGATGAGCAGGCGGAAGAGGCGCCGCTCGTCGGCGGTGGCGAAGCCGTAGAGCGTCCACGCGTCTTCCTGGATGCGCAGATGAGTCCATAGCCGGCACTCGGACTTGCCTTCGAGGGCGGTGTAGGTGTTGAGCGAGATGTTTACCAGGTACCCTATGGCACCGGCGCTGACGGTGACGTCGGTGGGGCTGAGCCGTTCGATGGCTCCGGTGACGTATTCTATCATTGTGGATTGGGGTTTTCGGGTTGGGGGGCTTTGGGCTATCTTTGGCTAAATTAGCTAATAGCTAATTTAGCTATCTTAGCTATTGTAGCTATTTTTAGCTAAGTTGCCGGTTTGTCGGTTGGGGGCGGGTTGGGGTCAGCCGTCTTTCTCGGAGAGCTCGAGCCAGCGCATCTCTTTTTCGTCGAGGAGGTTCTTGACCTCCTCGTAGCGGCGGGCTTTGTCGGCGATGTCGGCGACGACTTCGCCGCTGTTGAAGAGAGCCTCGAGGGCGGCGCGCTCGGCGGTGAGGGTGTCGATGTCGGCGGTAAGCTGCTCCAGCTCGCGTTTCTCCTTGAATGAGAGGCGCACGGGCCGGTCGGTGCGGTCTTTGCGGCCTGCCGGTGCCGCCTTGGGTGTGTCGGCGGCGTCGCGGCTCTGCTGAAGGGCCTGCCACTCGCGGTACTCGGTGTAGTTGCCGGCAAAGTCGCGCACGGTGCCGTTGCCTTCCATGACAAAAAGGTGCTCGACGATGTTGTCGAGGAAGAAGCGGTCGTGGCTGACAATCAGGCAGCAGCCCTTGAAGTCGGCGAGGTACTCCTCGAGGACGCCGAGGGTGACCAGGTCGAGGTCGTTGGTGGGCTCGTCGAGGATGAGGAAGTTGGGACGGCGCATCAGCACGGTGGCAAGGTGCAGGCGGCACAGCTCGCCCCCGCTTAGGGTGTGGATGTACTTCTGCTGGTCGGGGACGGGGAAGAGGAAATGACTCAGGAACTGGCTGGCGCTGACGCGCGTGCCGTCGGTCATCTCTATCTCGTCGGCCACCTCCGAGATGGCGTCGATGACCTTTTTGTTGCGGTCAAAGGCTATGCCGTCCTGGCTGTAGTAGCCGAAGCGCACGGTCTCGCCCACGTCGAAGTGGCCCGAGTCGGGCGCCACAATGCCCTGCAGCATCTTGATAAGCGTGGATTTGCCCACGCCGTTGGGGCCGACGATGCCCACTTTGTCGTAGCGGGCAAAGACGTAGTTGAAGTCGTCGAGGATGACTTTGTCACCGTATCTTTTGCTGATGTGGTCGGCGACAAAGATTTTTGAGCCGATGTATGTCGAGTTGCCTTTGAGGTCGAGGGTCTTCTCGCGCAGATCGATGCGGCTGCGCTCCTTGAGGTCGTAGAAGCGGTCTTTGCGCCCCTTGTCCTTGCCGCCTCGGGCCTGGGGCTGGCGCGACATCCAGTCCTGCTCGCGGCGCAGGGTGTTGCGCACCTTTGCCAGCTCGGCGCCCATGGCCTCGATGCGCTCGGCGCGGCGCCGCAGGTAGTAGTCGTAGTTGCCGTTGTGCATGTACACGTGCGTGCGGTCCATCTCGAGGATGGTGTTGCACACGCGGTCGAGGAAGTAGCGGTCGTGGGTCACCATAAGCAGCGTCATGCGGCTGCGGCGCAGGTAGCCTTCGAGCCACTCGATGACGGGGATGTCGAGGTGGTTGGTGGGCTCGTCAAGGATGAGCAGGTCGGGCTCCGAGGCGATGGCGCGGGCGATGGCAAGGCGTTTGCGCTGTCCGCCCGACAGGTTTGTCACGGCGTCGCCCTTGTGCACGTCCAGACCCATCTGTCCCAGCAGACGCTCGAACAGCAACGCGCGGTCGGGATGCCCCGTAAGCTCGGGACAGGCCGTGGCGACCGTTGCCCCGTCGGGAAACGTCGGCTCCTGCTCGAGCAATACGGTGCGTATGCCCGTGCGAGTAGTCACCGTGCCCGAGTCGGCGCTGTCAAGGCCCGCGATGATGCGCAGCATAGTGCTCTTGCCCGTGCCGTTTTTGGCTACTATGCCGATTTTGTCGCCCTCGTTGACACCGAAGGTGACATCTTGAAAAAGCATGCGGTCGCCAACACTCTTGGTCAGCTCCTCAACCTGCATGTATATCATAAGTCTATCCTCTTGCTATATCCGCGTAAACAGTACGCGTTTGTAATGTGCAAAAGTAGCTAAAAATCGGCAATTTCTATCACTGCACAGCAAAAAATCAAGGTATTCCGGTTACCGCCAATGTCTGGTTGCGCTATTAAGGGAACGGGCTCTATGAGTAATTAATATTTAGATGATGCGCTATGATATGGTAGAGCAGACATGGGAACAGTCCGGAAATACGGAGCAGATAACGTTCGGCCCTACTTTGCACCGTAAAATGATGCACCGTAAAATGAGCTTTATCCCGGACATGTCATGCGGCAGAGGAAAGCCCATGCGACGGAGGATGTACTATACGGTTGGGACTGTCGGTATGGCAGGTTTAAGGAAAAGCAAGGGCCGCCTCCGGGTGGGGGCGGCCGCTGTGTTGTGTGCCTTGGTGTCTTGTCGGGGTGGGAGAATTAGGTTCAGGCGTTCTTAACTTTGTCAACGATGGCCTTGAAGGCGGCAGGGTTGTTTACGGCCAGGTCGGCCAGAACTTTGCGGTTGATCTCGATGCCGGCTTTGTGGATGAGGCCCATGAGCTTTGAGTAGGACATGTCCTCGAGGCGGGCGGCGGCGTTGATACGCTGGATCCACAGGGCGCGGAAGTTACCTTTCTTGTCCTTGCGGTCGCGGTAGGCGTAGGTGAGACCCTTCTCCCAGGTGTTCTTGGCAACTGTCCATACGTTGCGGCGAGCACCAAAGTAACCGCGGGTGAGTTTCAGAATTTTCTTGCGACGTGCGCGCGAGGCGACGTGGTTGACTGATCTTGGCATTTTCTAATAGTTTTTGTTGAATGGCAGCGGTAGTACGGTCTTGCGGCCGCTTACGCTTGTGTGCTGACCATTCGGTTAATAAATGTGTTGTTGCCGTCATTGCAGTTTCGGCGGTGCCTTACTGCTGCCTTGGCGACGGCTTTTTGTTTGTGGGTAGATTTTTGAGAAAGTGCGAGGGTGGCGCGGGCGCCGGGGCGCCTTTGCCGCCCGGGCGGCTTATTTGAGGGCCAGCAGAGTCAGAACGTTGCCCTTGTCCACTTTGGCGACGAGGCCGCTGTGGGTGAGGTTGCGTTTCTGTTTCTTGGTCTTCTTGGTGAGGATGTGGCTCTTGAAAGCGTGTTTTCTCTTGATCTGTCCTGATCCGGTAAGAGTAAATCTCTTTTTGGCACCGGAATTAGTCTTAATCTTGGGCATTGTTTATTCTAAATTATTTGACAAGACGTGTCGGGCATACGACACTTGTTTGCGTTTGCGTTGGTTTGTTGCGTTGCAGAAAAGTCGCGCATAATTTGTAACGCGCATAAATTGGAACACGTAAGATATGTTGCGCATAAATATAACGCGCATAAGATATAACGCTGTGCGTCCCGATTTATTTTGCCTGCGACGCTGAATGTTTGCCTGCGGCGGGGCCTGTTGTCCCGGTATGGGACGGTTTTGCTCGTGCCGGCGGGGTTATTTTGCCTGCTTTTTGGGGGCAAGCATGATTGTCATTCGCTTGCCTTCGAGGATGGGCATCATCTCTACTTTGCCGTAGTCCTCGAGGTCGTTGGCGAAACGGAGCAGAAGCACCTCGCCCTGTTCTTTGAACAGGATTGAGCGGCCTTTGAAAAAGACGTAGGCCTTGACCTTGGCGCCTTCTTCGAGGAAGCCCTTGGCGTGCTTGAGCTTGAAGTTGTAGTCGTGGTCGTCGGTCTGGGGCCCGAAGCGTATCTCCTTGATTACCACCTTCTGGGCCTTGGCCTTGATTTCCTTCTGCTTTTTCTTCTGCTGATACAGATATTTCTGATAGTCAAGAATTTTGCATACGGGGGGTTCGGCCTGGGGCGAGATTTCGACCAGGTCGAGCTCGAGCTCCTCCGCTTTGTGGAGGGCGTCGTGAATGGAATATATGCCGGGCTCGACATTGTCGCCGACCAGACGCACCTCGCGTGCTCGTATCTGTTCGTTGATCAGGTTGGGGTTGGCAGGCTTTTCGCCGCGGCGTACAGGGCGCGGGCCTCGGGGGGCAGCTCCGGCGGGACGCGGCCCGTTAAAGGGTTTTTTCTCCATTCAGTAGTGTTAACTTGTTGTAAAATAATTAATTTTCCGGACGCGGCGTAAAAGCGGCCGTGGTGGCCGGCTTTTACGCTTTGTCGCGGTTTATTGCTTTATTATAATATGTGTCTTTATAAAAGATGAGCCTTTATAAAAGATGTGTCGCTATAAAAAATGTGTTGCTTTAAGAATAATGTCCGGGGCGGCTTTTTGTTTGGGCTTAGCCGTTGATCGAGTTTTCAATCTCCTTTTTGATATCGTCTGCAAATGTAGCAATTTTAACGGTACCTTTATCGCCTTCGCCCTGTTTTCTTACCGAAACTTCGCCACTTTCGGCTTCTTTCTCGCCTACGATGAGCAGATAGGGGATGCGCTTGAGCTCGTTGTCGCGGATTTTGCGGCCGATTTTCTCGTTGCGGTCGTCGACGATGGCGCGCACGTCCTGCATGTTGAGCTCGCGTGCAACCTGGTGGGCGTAGTCGTTGAACTTCTCCGAGATGGGGAGGACGACCACCTGGTCGGGGGAGAGCCAGAGGGGGAACTTGCCGGCGGTGTGCTCGAGGAGCACGGCCACGAAGCGCTCCATCGAGCCGAAGGGGGCGCGGTGGATCATCACGGGGGTGTGCTTCTGGTTGTCGGCGCCGGTGAACTCAAGCTTGAAGCGCTCGGGCAGGTTGTAGTCGACCTGGATGGTACCTAACTGCCAGCGGCGGCCGATGGCATCCTTGACCATGAAGTCGAGTTTGGGGCCGTAGAAGGCGGCTTCGCCCAGCTCTTTGCGGGCCTTGATGCCTTTCTCCTCGCAGGCCTCGATGATGGCCTGCTCGGCGAGGTGCCAGTTTTCGTCGCTGCCGATGTACTTCTCTTTGTGCTCGGGGTCGCGCAGCGAAATCTGGGCCTCGTAGTTCTCGAACTTGAGGGCCTTGAAGATGTAGAGGATGATGTCCATCACCTTCAGGAACTCGTCCTTGATCTGGTCGGGGGCGCAGTAGATGTGAGCGTCGTCCTGGGTGAAGCCGCGCACGCGGGTGAGGCCGTGGAGCTCGCCCGACTGCTCGTAGCGGTATACCGTGCCGAATTCGGCCAGGCGCAGGGGCAGCTCGCGGTACGAGCGGGGCAGGGCGCGGAAGATTTCGCAGTGGTGGGGGCAGTTCATCGGCTTGAGCAGGTATTCCTCGCCTTCCTCGGGGGTGTGGATGGGCTGGAACGAGTCCTTGCCGTACTTGGCATAGTGTCCCGAGGTGACGTAGAGGCTCTTGTTGCCGATGTGCGGGGTGATGACCTGCTGATAGCCGTACTGCTTCTGTATTTTGCGCAGGAACTGCTCGAGGCGGTCGCGCAGGGCGGCGCCTTTGGGGAGCCACAGGGGCAGGCCGGCGCCGACGTTGCTGCTGAAGGCGAAGAGCTCCATCTCCTTGCCGAGCTTGCGGTGGTCGCGCTTCTTGGCCTCCTCGAGGAGGGCGAGGTACTCGTCCAGCATCTTTTTCTTGGGGAAGGTGATACCGTAGACGCGCACAAGCTGGTTGCGCTTTTCGTCGCCGCGCCAGTATGCGCCGGCGAGGCTGGTGATCTTGGCGGCCTTGATGGCGCCGGTGTCGGGCAGGTGCGGGCCACGGCACAGGTCGGTGAAGTCGCCCTGGGTGTAGGTGGTGATGTGGCCGTCCTCAAGCTCGCTGATGAGCTCGCACTTGTATGTCTCGCCGCGGTCGCCGAACATCTTCAGGGCGTCGGCCTTGCTGATGTCCTTGCGCACGATGGCCTGCTTCTCGCGGGCGAGCTCGAGCATGCGCTGCTCTATTTTGGCAAAATCGGCGTCGGTGAGCTTGTACTCGCCCGGGTCGATGTCATAGTAGAAGCCGTTTTCGATGGCGGGGCCGATGCCGAACTTCACGCCGGGGTAAAGCTGCTGCAGGGCTTCGGCCAGCAGGTGGGCCGACGAGTGCCAGAAGGCGTGCTTGCCTTCGGGGTCGTCCCATTTGAAGAGCTGAAGGGTGGCGTCCTCGGTGATGGGGCGGCTAAGGTCCCATTCTTGTTCGTTTACTGACGATGCAAGCACGTCCTGAGCGAGACGAGGGCTGATGGACTGTGCGATTTCGAGCGGGGTGACACCGCTTTCAAACTCTTTGACAGAGTTGTCGGGGAAAGTGATTTTGATCATTTTATTTGTTGTTTTACAATAAATTGCCGCCTACAAACGCGGCAATCAAACAGGGTTTGGAAGTTTTACAGACTTCAGTCGGCAAAGTTAAGAAAAATTTGCGGATTTACCCCATCCTCCGCCGTTAAATTTCACATAATTAAGCGAATTGCGGCCAAAATGAGTGGACACATCGCCGAATGGAGCGGCAAAGCAGCCACAAAATTGGAGGCTATGGCACCGAAAAGGACGGCAGGTGCCGGGGTTAAGCAAAAAAAATTGTACCTTTGCACGGGGTTGACGGCGCAGGCCGCCGGCCCGAGATACACTTCTTAAAAACATTATCAGGAAACCATAGCCATGGCCCTTATCCTTAACATAGAAACTTCATCGAAGAACTGCTCGGTGGCGCTTACCGCCGAGGGTATGATACTGACTCACCTCGAAGACCTTGACGGGCGCAACCACGCCGCCCTCCTCAGCGGCTTTATCAAGCACTGCCTCGACTTTGCCGCCGACAAGGAGATCAACCTTGAGGCTGTGGCCGTCTCGACGGGTCCGGGCAGCTACACGGGTCTGCGCATCGGCATGGCCGAGGCAAAGGGGCTGTGCTATGCCCTCAACATCCCCCTTATCGGGGTGGACACGCTCGAGCTGCTGGCCACGCGGGTGATGTTCTCGACGCTCGACATCGAGCCGGACACCATCTTTGTGCCGATGGTGGACGCGCGCCGCATGGAGGTCTACACCGGCGCCTTCGACTTCGGCCTCAACAGACTGATGGAGGAGGGGCCGCTCATCCTTGACGAAAACGCGTATGCCGACCTGCTTGCCACGGGGCGCCCCGTGCTCTTCTTCGGCGACGGCTCGGCCAAGGCCAAAGAGCTTATCAAAGCCGACAACGCCACCTTTGTCGACGGCGTAGAGCCTCTTGCCGTTGACATGATAGCCCTTGCCGAGCGCCACTACGCCCAGCGCAATTTCCTGGACACCGCCTATGCCGTCCCCAACTACCTCAAGGACTTCCAGGCCACCCGTCCCAAAAACAAAGTCTTAGGCGAAAAGTGAGGCAAGTGAGGCCCTGCCGTGCCTCATCCGCCGCAAGCGGCGGAAACAGTGACAAAGGCTGGCGCACATGGGGGAAACATGGACAAAGGCTGGCGCACGTGGGGGGAAACATGGACAAAGGGCCACACAAAAAGGCCGCTCTGCATTTGAGTTGACGCAGAGCGGCCTTTTTGTTACTTAGAGCCCGTTCCCTAATTTATGTTAACGCATGGCGGACAACTTTTGAGTAGATTCGTCGTTAAGGTGAAGGAGTTATGGGGTTCCATAACGACTGAACCGAAACGGCGAAGATGCCAAAAGATGGCCGCT